>JBPYFA010000111.1:0-12033 GCA_051986585.1 Vicinamibacterales bacterium
CGAGTGCAGGCCGCGATGGACCGCTTTGCGGCGGTGACGGGACGGCAATCCAAGTTGTTCGACTATTTCGGCGCGCCGGATGCTGAGCGAGTGCTGATTGTGATGGGGTCGGCCGTGGAGACCGCGCGCGAAGCGATCGATCTCCTGAACCAGCGCGCAGCAAAGCTCGGACTCGTGCAAGTGCACCTGTTTCGACCGCTATCGGTGCCCGACTTGCTCGCGGCCATTCCGCTGACGGTGCAGTCGATCGCGGTGCTCGACCGCACGAAAGAGCCCGGTGCGGCAGGTGAGCCGCTCTATCAGGACGTGGTTACGGCGTTGGGCGAAGCGGTCGCCGCCGGCGACCGTCCGTTCATGCCTCGAGTCATCGGCGGGCGCTATGGCTTGTCGTCGAAGGAATTCACGCCGGCGATGGTGAAAGCCGTCTTCGACAATCTTGCCGCCCAGGCGCCGAAGAATCACTTCACGATCGGCATCAACGACGACGTCTCACATACCAGCCTCGACTACGAACCAACGTTCGTGTCGGAAGCGGAAGACGTGGTCGGCTGCGTGTTTTACGGGCTTGGCGCCGACGGCACCGTCGGCGCGAACAAGAACTCGATCAAGATCATCGGCGAAGAGCCAGGCCATGCCCAGGGCTTCTTCGTCTACGACTCGAAGAAATCAGGTTCGAGGACGACATCGCATTTGCGATTCGGCCCGCGGCCCATTCGCTCCAGCTATCTCGTGCAGCGCGCCCGATTCGTGGCGTGCCATCAGTTCGAGTTCGTGCATCAGCTCGACTTGCTTCGCGAGGCCGTGGACGGTGCGGTATTTCTCCTGAACAGCCCGTTCGGACCGGATCGAGTCTGGGACGAGCTGCCGGCGTCGCTGCAGGCGGAACTCATCCGCAAGCGCATTCGACTGTACGTGATCGACGCCGACCAGGTCGCGGCCGATGCCGGGATGGCCGGGCGCATCAACACGATCATGCAGACCTGCTTCTTCGCGATCTCCGGTGTGCTGCCCCGCGATGAGGCGATCGCGAAGATCAAGCAATCGATCCAGGCAACATACGGCCGAAAGGGAGCCGGTCTGGTCGAGCAGAATTTTGCTGCCGTCGATCGGACGCTAGAGCATCTGTTCGAGGTCTCCTTGCCGGCGGAGGTGAGCAGCCGTCGGGAACGTCGGCCGGTTGTTCCCGCGGAAGCGCCCGCGTTCGTCAAGGACGTAACCGCCATGATGATGGCTGGGCGCGGCGACGAGTTGCCGGTCAGTGCCTTGCCTGCTGACGGTACGTATCCGTCGGGAACCGCGCGCTGGGAGAAGCGAAACATTGCCGACCAGGTCCCCGAGTGGCGGCCGGCGATCTGCATCCAATGCGGCAACTGCGCGCTGGTGTGTCCGCATGCGGCCATTCGCGCCCGCTACTACGATGAATCCAGACTGGCACAGGCGCCACCCGCGTTCCCGTCGGCGCGACTGGCCGGTCGCGGGTACCCGAACCTGCGCTTCACGCTGCAGATCGCGGTAGAGGACTGCACCGGCTGCGAGCTGTGCGTTGAAGTCTGCCCGGCAAAGAGCCTCGAGGCGGCCGGCACCCGTGCGATCAACATGGCGGCCAAGGCGCCGCTGCTCGAGCGTGAGCGCCGGAATTTCGCATTCTTCGAAACACTGCCTGAACACGCGCAGAAGACGGTCGAAACGTCGCTGGTCAGAGGCGTGCAGTACATGACTCCTTTGTTCGAGTTCTCCGGCGCGTGCGCAGGGTGTGGCGAAACGCCGTACCTGAAGTTGCTGACGCAGTTGTTCGGTGATCGACTGCTGGTCGCCAATGCGACAGGATGCTCGTCGATTTACGGCGGCAACCTGCCAACGACCCCGTGGTCGACCAACCGTGAGGGGCGTGGGCCGGCATGGGCGAATTCGCTGTTCGAGGACAACGCGGAATTCGGGCTCGGATTCCGGCTCTCGCTCGACAAACACCGCGAACAGGCCATCGAACTGCTGACGCTGCTCCAACCACAGCTCGGTGCGAGCCGGGTTGCGGAAATCCTCGATGCGCGCCAAACGACCGAGGACGAGGTCAGCGAGCAGCGACGGCGTGTCGCGGCGCTCGACGAGGATCTCGGCACCCTCGACGTCCCGGAGGCGAGGCGGTTGCGGACCATTGCCGATCACCTGGTTCGCCGCAGCGTCTGGATTGTCGGCGGCGACGGATGGGCGTACGACATCGGATACGGCGGGCTGGATCACGTGCTGGCGTCGGGGCGCAACGTCAATATTCTCGTGCTCGATACCGAGGTCTACTCGAACACGGGAGGCCAGGCGTCGAAGTCAACGCCGCGCGGCGCGGTGGCCAAGCTCGCCGCCGGCGGAAAGCGCAGTCGCAAGAAGGATCTGGGAATGATGGCGATTGCCTACGGGAACGTCTACGTCGCCCAGATTGCGATGGGCGCGTCGCCGCAGCAGACGATCGATGCCTTCCGAGAAGCCGAGGCGCACGACGGCCCGTCGATCATCATCGCCTACAGCCATTGCATCGCCCACGGCATCAACATGCGATACGGCATGCGGCAGCAGAAGCTGGCCACCGACTGTGGGCACTGGCCACTGTATCGATTCAAGCCCGCCATCAATGGGCATGCACCGGAGTTCGTGCTCGATTCACCGGCGCCGTCGATTCCGGTGAAGGCCTACGCCTACAACGAAATCCGCTACAAGATGCTCACCTATACGAATCCGGATGAAGCCGGGCGGCTACTCGCGAGCGCCCAGGAAGACATCACCCAGCGGTGGCATCTCTACACGAGCATGGCCGAACGATGGCCGGCGCAGCGCAGCGATGCGCCTGATCTCAGCCCTGGCAGACATGCCGTCATGGAGGTCTCATGAATCTACGCACACCTTACATGGGGCTGATGCTGAAGAACCCCCTCGTCGCCTCGGCGTCCCCGCTGTCGCAGCGCCTCGACACGATTCGGGAGCTCGAGGATCGGGGTGCGGCTGCCGTAGTCCTGTTCTCGCTGTTCGAGGAACAGATCCGGCACGACGCGAGTGCGCTCGATTACTTCATGACCGTCGGCACCGACAGCTGTGGCGAAGCGTTGTCGTACTTTCCTGTCGTTCAGGGATGTGAGGTCGCGCCGACGCAGTACCTCGAATTGATTCGCAAGGCGTCGGCGGCCGTGGACATTCCGATCATCGCCAGCCTGAACGGTACGAGCGATCGAGGGTGGATTGATTTTGCGACGTTGATGGAGGAGGCAGGTGCCCGGGCAATCGAATTGAACATCTACTACATTCCAACCGACGCGCATCGCACGGGTGCCCAGATCGAAGAGCAGTATCTCGACGTCGTCGCTCGCGTGAAATCCGCTGTGTCGATTCCCGTCGCTGTCAAGGTCGGTCCGTACTTCAGCGCCTTTGCCCACATGGCCGGGCGACTCGATCGCGCCGGCGCGAACGCGCTGGTGCTGTTCAACCGCTTCTACCAGCCCGACTTCGACATTGAGAGCCGGACGGTCGTCCCGTCGCTGTCGCTGAGTACACCGGAGGAGATCCGGCTGCCGCTGCTGTGGATCGCCTTGCTGCACGGACACGTCAAGTGTTCACTCGCCGCAACGACCGGCGTGCACAGCGCGACGGAAGTGATCAAATACTTGATGGCGGGGGCGGACGTGGTGATGAGCACGTCTGCGCTGCTCCGGCACGGACCGTCCTGGCTCAGTGGGGTAGGCCGCGATCTGATCGAGTGGATGGAGCGCAAGGGCTACGAATCGGTCGATCAGCTGCGTGGGTCGATGAGCCACAAGGCGCTGCCGGAGTCGATGGCCTTCGTGCGTGGGAACTACATCAGGATTCTAGAGAGCTACAAACCGGCATCGTGAGCTTCGAGGAACGCGATCGCCGTTCATGTGCGGGTGAGAGACATGGAACCGGCAGCAAACACGCAGAGCCCCTGGCTGATCACAATCGCCGCGTCCGCGGGCGGCATTGAAGCGCTCAGGACCGTACTCGCGGCCATTCCCCGCAACGTGCCGGCAGCCATCGTGGTTGTCCAACACCGGCCGGCGGCGGCCGATAAACCGAGCTACTTGAATGACATCCTGGCACGAGTGACGGACCTGCCGGTCGTGACCGCCGACCAGGACCAGCCGATTCTTCCCGGGAAGATCTATGTTGCTCGACCGGACTTGCATCTGACGGTAACGCCCGACAAGCGATTCTCGTATGTCGACGGAACAAGGATTCGATTCGTGTACTCGGCCGCGAACCCGTTGTTCGTGTCGGCCGCGAACGTGTTCACCGACCATGTCATTGCGGTGGTGCTGACCGGAAGCGGCCATGACGGCACGGATGGTGTCCAGACGGTGAAGACGCACGGCGGACGGGTGATCGCGCAAGATCCGGTGTCCGCTCGGCACGCGGGGATGCCCAAATCAGCAGTGGCGACAGGCGTTGTCGACTACGTGTTGCCGCTCGAGGCGATTGCTCCGGCTCTTACCGCTATCATGCGGGGTCAACCGATCGAAGGCGTGGCGCTCAACTGAACTGCTCTCAGCAGCCACGCTTCGCTATTGCCGTAACGTCAAGACTGGACACGTCGAGGCTCTGACCACGTGGTGGGTGGTCGACCCGAAGACGGCCAGGTCAAACGTGTTCCGCCCGCGCACGCCCATGACGATCAAATCCGTCTCGTCCTTCGCCGCCAGATCCAGGATCTCGCGGTAGGGTTTCCCGTACGCGACCGCTGTTGACGGGCTGCACCACTGACGCGCGTCGTCGGTCACCAGTGCGGCCAGGCGTGTTCGCGCGTCGTCCTCGACCACACGGCGGAACTCCAGCGTGTCGAAGCGCTCCACGAGCGGGTCTCCCTCCCGCACCCAATTGAAGACGTGCAAGATCGTGAGGTTCGCGTCGGCCTCCTTTGCAAGCGCCAACGCGTAGCGCAGTGCGGTCAGCGATGATTCGGAGAAGTCCACTGGGCAGAGCAGACGTTTGTACGGGAGTTTGGCTGGCGCCGTCACCACCGGCGGTACGGTCAGGACCGGGCAGAGCGCCTGGCGGAGAACTTTCTCCGTGACCGATCCCAGCAGGGCGCGATCGAAGCCGCCCAGCCCGTGCGTCCCCATCACGATGAGATCCGCCCGTGGCGAGAGGGCGTGCTCGAGAATCAACCGAGGAACGTTTCCGACATCGACCGACACATCGGTCTTGATGCCGGCTCGCTGCGCCGGCTCGACCCAGACGCGCACGTCCTCTTGGCACACCTGATAGGTCGACGTGACCACCGTCGCCGCGCCTGCGTAGCCCGCCGACAGAATGGAGGGCGGGGGTTCAGGTACGAGCGGAACAGGAATCACGTGCAGCGCCGTGATTCGTGCCTCGTACCAACGCGCGATCGTGATGGCGTGTTCCAACGCGTGGCGTGACGTCTCCGAGAAATCAGTCGGACACAGGATGTCGCGAATTTCCACCATGATGCACTCCGTCGTGGTCAGTGCAAATAGGCGGTGCAAGATGATGGCCGCCGTCGCGATCGCCACGCTGTTCGCCGCGTCGTTCCGGTCGTTCGTTCAGTGCCGGCAATCCGTCACCGGGCATACCGACTGCTCTGCACTCGTGTATCAAGATCGTACGCGTTCGGGTGGGCAGGACCCTCGATAAGGTGTACGCTGCAGTATTAACCGCATCCCGAACGAAACCCGGGCGATCACCATGACCAAGTCCATGACGGCGCGAGCCCCGGATGGCAGACCCGGACTGACGATTCAGCTCGCCACGGGTGACCTCGGCGCGTATGGGTTGGCTGTCCTGTTGATTACGGCCTCGCTACTGGTCCGTTGGATTTTCCGCGTGTGGTTTGGCGGCAACCTCCCGTACTTGCAGTTCTTCCCGGCCATCATGATCGCGGCTTGGTACGGCGGGCTTGGGCCTGGCATCCTGGCGACCGCTCTCTCGGCTGTTGCGGCAATGTACTTCTTCCTGCCGCCGGCGGGGCTCGCGGTCGGCGGTCATGCCGATGTGATGTCGCTCGGATTTTTTGTCGTGATCGGCTTAGGGATTTCCTGGCTGAACCACCAGCTCCGGACTGCAGCGGCTCTCGCGACCGCACGTGCTGAACGTCTCGATGCCATCATCAATACAACAGTCGACGGCATCATCGCGATCGATGCGGAGGGCAGGATCGAGGCATTCAATCGGGGGGCGGAGCAAATGTTCGGCTACCCGGAATCGGAGGTTCTCGGTCGGAACATCAGCATCCTGATGCCTTCTCCGTATCACGAGGAGCACGACGGCTATGTGAAACGCTATCTAACGACCGATGAGGCCCGGATCATTGGAAAAGGCCGAGAGGTCTCTTGCCGTCGACGGGATGGCACGGTGTTCCCGGTCCAGCTGTCCGTCGGCGAGATGACGATCGCAGGGCAGCGAAAATTCACGGGCATGCTCCACGACCTCTCCGAGCGCGCCCGGCTCAAGGAGGAGTTGGGCTCGAGCGAAGCGCGTTGGAAAGCGGTCATCGATTCGGCGGTCGATGCCATCATCGTCATCGACGCGCATGGGCATGTGGAATCACTGAATCCTGGAGCAGAACGGCTGTTTGGCTATTCGGCGGAAGAAGTGCTCGGTCGGAAAGTGGACATGCTTATGCCGAGTCCATATCGGGAGGAGCACGATACGTACTTGGCGCGCTATCTCGCAACCGGCAAGCCGAAAATCATCGGAATCGGGCGCGAAGTCCAGGGTCGTCGAAAGGATGGCACAACGTTGCCGCTCCATCTCTCTGTCGGCGAGATCACGGTGAACGGTGAACGGAAGTTCACTGGAATCCTTCACGATTTGACTGGCCGGGTCCAGATGGAGGCGCAGTTGCGGGAACAGGCGGCGCTCGCCAAGCTGGGGGAGATGGCTGCTGTCATTGCCCACGAGGTCAAGAATCCACTCGCCGGCATCCGGGGCGCCGTGCAGGTGTTCGGCAAGCAAATGGCCGAGAGCGGCACGAAGACGCAGCTGCAGATAATGAAAGAGATCATCTCTCGGATCGACGCGTTGGACCAGATGATGAAGGACCTGTTGCTGTTCGCACGGCCGCCGAAGCCAAAGCGTTCGCCGATCGAGGTCGTGCCGCTCGTAACGGCAACCGCCAGCTTGTTGAGCGAAGATCCCGCGCTGAAACAGATCGATGTCGAAGTCGAAGGATCCGCACCGGCCGTATCAGCGGATCCAGACATGCTCAGAATTGTGCTTCAGAACCTGCTGATCAACAGTGCTCACGCCTTGAACGGAAAGGGAAGAATCCGTATTGCCGTCGGCAATATCGACTCGACCTGCCAGATTGCTGTCATCGACAATGGACCAGGAATTCCCAGCGAGATCCGCGAGAAAATCTTCACCCCCTTCTTCACGACGAAATCGCGTGGGTCCGGCCTGGGCCTGCCGACGGCCAAACGGCTGATCGAAGCACACGACGGCCAGATTGCGATTGATTGTCCGGCCGCTGGCGGCACCGCCGTCGTGGTGCGACTTCCGATCCGCGCCGAATAAGACAAACACCGAACTTCGTCCATTTCTGCCTGCTGGAAATTCCCCTTCGCTCCGAAATTGTTCGCGCTTCCTCTACGGTCAACACGCGCCCACGACTACGAAACGGTTCAATCCGGCAGGCACTTCGCTTGCTGAGAAAAGGAAGCCTCTACGGCTGCGGTCCGGCAATTCACAGTTTCTCGTGACCGAGGGAATCGACAGCATCTCGCTCAATCCCGATTCCGTCCTCAAGGCGATGGTCGCGATCGTCGAGGCGGAAAAGGCGTGCTCTACTGCCCCCGCAAGTGTTTCGTGCACCACTTGAGCGCCAGCTGCGCCACCACTTCGAGTGCGCCGGGTTCTTCGAACAAGTGCGTGGCACCGGGCACGATTTCAAGCTGGGCGGGCGAGCGCATGCGCCGCATGGCGGCTCGATTGAGCTCGATAACCGGCTGGTCGGCGCCGCCAACAATCAGTAGGGTGGGTGCCTGCACCTTTGGCAGTGCGTACCCGGCAAGATCGGGGCGGCCGCCGCGCGAGATCACGGCCCGGACGACCTCTGGTCTGTCCGCCGCGGCGATCAATGCACCCGCCGCACCCGTGCTCGCGCCGAAACATGCGATCGGCAGTCTGGCCACATCCGCCGATCCTGCGGTCCAGTCGAGTGCGGCCACGACGCGATGGCCCAGCCGATCCACATCAAAGCGGTACTCGCGCGTCCGCTCGTCGAGCGCCTCTTCGTCGCGCGTCAGCAGATCGAGCAGCAGCGTGGCGAAACCACCAGCCTGGAGCGCATGTGCGACATAACGATTTCGCCGGCTGAACCGGCTGCTGCCGCTGCCGTGCGCAAACACGACGAGTCCAGCGGCGGTGAGTGGAACTGTGAGATCGCCTTCGATCAGGATTCCCCCTGCCCTGATCTGTACTGCGACAGGTTGCACCATGGGGGGCCTCATCCGCTGATCGGCTCGAGTCGATGTCATGGCGACCACAGATTTGAATTGCGGGTAGGTGCAATCACAGTGCCTTGAAACGTCGAAGTTGCCCGGTACCGGTCGAGTGCATTCACATCACTGTCTACTCCTTCAGGCGCTAGCCGGATGAGCGTGGCCGTGTCTTGCATCGCGATCCGTCCAGCCATCATCGTCTCCGTCCGGACGTGACATTTTGCGAAATCGTTGAGGGAAATTTCCCACCTGGCCCATGCTGCCGCGAACCGGGGCGATGCCATGGCTGCGGAAAATCGGCGCCGATGACGGGAGATTGCAACCGTTTGCTGACGCGCCGGGTGAGTCGCCTCGGTATTCGCTTTGCGAGCTGTTTCGTCGTGCTTCATCTCGACCCGCTCGCGCCTCGCCCGCCGCGGCTGCCGCATCAGCCGTTGGGCGCGGTCGCGCAACTGGCGGCGTCGATCGCCCTGCACGTCATCGTTGTCATCCTTCTGGCCTTCATCGAGATCACGCCGAAAACTGGCGTTCAACGAGCCGAACCGATCGCCGACCAACACAAACTCGACGTTCGGCATATCGTGTTTCTCGCGCCAAACGTTCAATCGCCTGGAGGCGGCGGTGGCGGCGGCGGTAATCGGCGACCCGAACCAATCCGTCGTGCACAGGGCGTGGGAACCGACGCAATCACCTTCAGAGTGCAGCAGCGGCCGTCGCCGCCGGCTCCCCTGACGGCGGCTGCCGTCGCGGACGTTCCACCGATCCCCTCGATCGCGCTCGAGGCGAAGCCGCTGGCCTCCGGCGTTTTCGAGCAACTGGGTCTGCCGACCGGCGGAGTCATGTCAGGCCCCTCGACCGGTCCGGGGTCTGGAGGCGGCGTCGGCACCGGCTCCGGAACGGGCATAGGGCCGGGACGTGGTCCTGGATTCGGCCCAGGATCCGGTGGCGGAACTGGCGGTGGAATTTACCGTGCCGGCGGGTCGGTATCTGCACCGCGCCTCATCAAGGAAGTCAAACCTCGGTACACGACCGAGGCGCTCCGGAGCAGAATTCAAGGCAGCGTCGTGCTGGAAGCCGTCGTCACAGACGAGGGATGCACGTCGCAAATCCGCGTCGTGCGTTCACTGGACGCCGGAGGGCTCGATGAAGAAGCCGTTGCCGCGGTTGCCCAATGGCAGTTCGAGCCTGGACGTCTGGGCGCCACTCCGGTCAACGTCCTCGTCACGATCGTCCTCGACTTCATCGTTCGCTGAGCGTGCTGAAGGTTGACGGATCTTGCCGCAGATATCAGCGGCTGACTTGCTTGGATTCCGCCGCTGCGCGTCGAAAGAGCACGTACTTGAATCGACCCCGAAGCCAGGCCTCGCCCTTCGCGTCGTCATGACGGGTTTCGATCACCTCGTCGACGACGTGGGCGTAGTCCCCCTCCAAACGTGTGACCTCCTGCTCCAGACGAAGGTGCGTCTGACGCATCAGATCCTCATAGCACACGCGCCAGAGATCGTCGCGATGGGCGATCGTCCCTGGCACTCGAGAGCTCGCGGCTTCCAGCACGTGCTCGCTGATCGGCTCAGCGCCGAGCGGTGGCAGCTCGCGGTGCCAGTAGAGGATTTTTGCCTGGGGCGCGTTCGCGGGCAGCGATTGGTTTGTCATCTCGTCTCAGCCGCAGAATCACGGCGCTGGGATCAGCAATCGAAGACTGTTCCGCGACAGATGGAGCAATGCTCGTACCTTGCTGATAATGCCGGCGCTGCGGCGCTCGACTCTGAATTGTCAGCGCGGGCGGGCCACGCTGCTCGACGGCCGCGCCTGCACGATCGATTTGCGAAGAACCGCATTGGCGAAGTGCGGAAAAGCGCCTGCTGTGTGCGTAATTTTTCACGGTCGCCGTCGCTCGCTCCAATGGACCGTATTCCAGACCGCGTTCGACAGGCCGGTACGTGACTTGCTCTCCCTTGAACAACAGTGCACGTCTCTTAAAGGATGACGCCAATGACCTCGACACGAAGTTTCATCGAAAGCCTTGTGATGCAGATGCAATCCGCTTTTCTCGAGCACCCGATGCTGTCTCTGACCGTGTCTGCTGCGCACCGGCGGTTTGGCGTCGACGACCTGACTTGCGCTGGAGTGCTCGCGGCCTTGGTGGATGCGAGAGTGCTCGTGAAGCACGGCGGTGTCTATCGACGAAACTTCCCACCACCCGCAGTGCGGCCGGCCGCCTGATTCGGCAGGGCGCCTCTCTCTAGTCAGCGGGAGACCAGCAATGACGACGACATCTCGTTTGGATCCAGACATCTTCGTGGCTGCACGGAAGGCGCTCGACGACGATCCTAGAATCGCGCAGGACGTCCGTGTGCACGTCGAGGTCGGTACGGTCACGCTGACCGGAACCGTCCGCCAGCCGCACGAGCGAACGACGGCGGAAGCGGTCGTCCGTCTGGTCGACGGGGTACAGACCGTCGTCAACCGCATCACCGTCGCGCAAGTCACGATGGCGGAAAACTTCGACGCACCCGAATCTTGATAGTGTGGTGAGGTTGAACCGACAGCGATCACCACTCGATCGACGGTAATCCGGCAGCGCCAATTCACACCAACCGGTTAGCACGGGCATCCTGATTGCGTACTCCTCTTCAGCATCGTCTGCAAGAAGGATGTCGCAAGTGCCATCTTCACTTCGTCGTCTACTGGTTCGTTCTCCGGCTCCTTGCATAGCGGCTCTTGCTGCCGCAATCGTGACGTCGACGCCTGTGTCGGCCCGAGCCGACGTTTGCGTGACCATTGACGAAGCGCACGACACCTTTTCTCCCTCAGATCGTTCCGCCGCCCTGTTGCTGCTGAAGCGCCAATTCGAACTCGCCGGCGAGCGCGTCGTCGAGCCCGGATGTCAGGAGGCGTACGTCGTGTCGCACGTGACGTTCGGAACGCGAATCATGATCACGCTTTCAGGTCCGAAGGGCCAACGCAACGCCACGGCGATCGGGTTGGACGACGTGCCTGCGGTCTATAGCCAGATGGTCCGCTCGTTACTGAGAAGTGAACCGATGGAGGCGCCGGGCGTGGTCGACCGCACGAACGTGTCGGCAACACAGGCGGCCGCGCAGAACCGGATACATTCTGATTCGGTGTGGTATGCGCGGCTCGGCTACGGCATGTACTTCGCCGACCAGTCGTATGGTGGTCCGGCGGTCGGCTTTCTCGGCTACCGGCGGGAAGGAAACCGCTACGGAATCGACGTCTCTTTTCTGAATTTCCAGTACAAGTCGTCGGATCGAACCTATAACTATCCGGCTCCCCAGGGCAGTTCCGGCATGACGGGCACGTGGCTGAAGCTCGAGATGCTCCGCTACTTCTCTCCCGCAGCGGATCGCAGTCCGTACATCGGCGCTGGCCTCAGCTTGAGCGCCACGAATCTCGATCACAACAATACCTATTGGGAAGGGAACGGCCTTCAAGGCGAGTTGAGCGGCGGATTCGAGATGGGGCGCGCCGGATCGATTCATATCCTCTTTCAAGCCGACGCCGGGTTTCCGTTTTACAACCTGCGATCGACGACCTATACATACGCGAACGT
>JBPYFA010000112.1:0-12208 GCA_051986585.1 Vicinamibacterales bacterium
CAGCAAGAGTGCCAAGGAGCTCGGATTCTTCTTTACGGTGTATCCCGGTGCGACAACCTCCGACTCCCAGGCCGTCCTCGAGGTAATTCAGAACGGCAAGCCGCTGGCGCAACTTCCTCTGCCCCTGGACGCTGCCGATCGATCGGGGCGAATCCAGCAGGTCGGACGCCTGCCTCTGGACGCTTTTGCGCCGGGCACCTACGAGTTGCGCGCCATCGTGAAGCAGGGAGCGGACCAGGTCTATAGCTCCATGATGGTCAGGGTAACCGAGTAGCTCACTGGCTCGCGTAAGTGGAAGCTCACGGGGCCACTCTCTAGCGAGGCTGCGCCTCAGACCAACGAGGCTTCGCCTCGCTAGGTCATGAGCTTAATAACGCCGCGCTGACGCGCGGACGGTCTTGACTAGAAACTTGACTCATTTGTACAAGTTTGGAGAGGTCAAGACCTCTAGTCCACTGAATCGGAGGGGCCATGGTCAGGCCGCTCGTAGTCGTCGTCACCGCTGTTGCGCTCGGTTGGCCGGCCGGACGGCTGGTTGCCCAGAACTCAGCATCCGCAGACAAGCAGGCATTCGCGTCCGCCGCGACGGCGATCCTCGTCGACGTGGTCGTGCGCGACCATCGCGGCGGCCAGCCAGTGACCGACCTCACGAGCGAGGACTTTGCCGTCTCGGAGGACGGGGTCCAGCAGAGGATCGACTCGTTCTCGCGGGTGACGCGCGGCGGCGGCATCGGGCTGGGGATTCGCTGGAAAATACCGCCGGCCACAGGGGTCGCGGGTGGCTTCGCCGCCGAGCCCGACGACGCATCAGCAGCGGCTCGGGCGCAAGACGAGGGCGCTACCGCCCTCGTCTTCGACCACTTGTCTGAGGACGCGCTTCATCTCGCACAGCGGGCGATGCTCAAGTATCTCCCGATGAACGGCGACTCGGACGTCCGCGTCGCCGTGTTCGCCACCGAGCCCCACGTGTCGCTGCTCCAGCCGTTCACAACCGACCGTGCCGCGATCAGGAAGGCTGTCGCCGGCCTCCTGCCGGCGGGCACGGCGGCGGGCGATCAGAAGGCCGACCGACGGCAGGACGTGGTCGATCGGCGGCGCGAGCTGCTGGCACAGACGCAGGCACTCACGGCTGCGGCGGCAACCGGCGGTGGGGCGGCGCTCGCGCAGTCGGGCCCGGCAATGGGGCAGACCGAAGCGGAGCTGCAGCTCCTCGAACTCGAGCGCTCGATGATCGATTCGTTCGAGGCGCTCGATCGCGACCACAGGGGCTACGACACCACGATGTCGCTGGTTTCCGTCATTCGCTCGATGGCCGAGATGGCCGGACGCAAGTCGGTCGTGTTCTTCTCGGAAGGGCTGCCGGTGTCCCCGGCGCTGAGTGCCAGACTGGACGATCTGATCGCGGCCGCGAACCGCGCGAACATCACGGTGTACGCGATTGATGCGCACGGGCTCCGGACCAGGAGTTCGTTCACCGACACGCGCCGGGAGATGCAGGAATTCGTGGACGAACGGCTGCTGCAGACCGGCAGCGGTTCGACGGCGACGAATCAGCCGTTGACGATGGGATTCGAGCGCGTCGAAGACATGGTCCGCCTCGACTCGCGGACCGGCCTTGCGCGGTTGGCCGACGACACCGGCGGGTTTCTCGTCGAAGAGTCGAACGATCTGGGATCGGCCTTCCGCCGGATCGACGAGGACAACCAGTTCCATTACCTGCTCACGTATTCGCCGAAGAACACCGAGTTCGATGGCAGGTTCCGCACGATCCACGTGACGGTCCGCCGCCCCGGCGTGCAGGTGTTCGCGCGGAAGGGCTACCGGGCCGTCCGAGCGCCGGGCGTCGTGGACAACGGCAGCTACGACGTCGCCGCGCTGGCGATGCTCGATCGCACGCCGCTCCCGAATGCGTTCCCGGTCCACGCCGCGGGCTTCAGCTTCCCGGATCCGGGTCGGCCCGGGCTGACGCCCGTCGTCGTCCACGTGAACACCGGTGTCTTTCGCTTCGACATCGATCCCGACCGATCCACGTATTCAGCGCACGCATCGATCGTCGTCAGAATCCGCGATGAGAACGGGCATGACGTCCAGAGGTTCAGTCAGGAGTACCTGCTGTCCGGCGATGCAAAGGACCTCGAGGCGGCCAAGAGGGGCGACATCTTCTTTTATCGGGTGTCCGATCTCCCACCGGGCGTTTACACGATGGAGACGATCGTGTACGACGCGCTGGGGCACGATGGCAGCGCGCGCGTGGCGACCCTCACGGTGCCTTCCGTCAAGCCGTCGGGGATCGGCATGAGCAGCCTCGTTCTCGTCAATCGTGCCGAGACGAGCCAGGACCAGCCTCCGGCGGGCGACAGGCGACCGTTGCAGGTCGGCAACATGCTGCTGTATCCGAATCTTGGCGAGGCGATTTCGAAGTCCGCGAACGCGGAGCTTCCGTTCTACTTTACGCTGTACGGAAACGTGCACGACGCAACGGCCACGGCGCAGCTTCTCAGCAACGGGAGTGCGATCGCCGAAACGCCACTGCAGCTGGCGGTGTCCAAGGGCTCGCGTGTGCAGGAGGTCGCCCGGATGCCGATCGGCGCGCTGCCAGCGGGGACGTACGAGCTGCGCATCCACGTCAGTGCCGAGGGGCAGGAAGTCGCGCGCTCCGCGTTCTTCACGGTTCAGTAGCGCACGATCGCTATCCCGCTTTATGCGACCTACTTAGCTGGCCGCTTCGACTGGTTGAGCCACACCTGGACCCATGACTCCGCGGGCCTGTTGATCGAGAAGTACCCGGTGACGATATCCATGTCGCGGTCGCCGTCGAGGTCCGCGACGTCGAGTGTTGCATGCCGTGGAAACCCCATCTCGATCGTGTGGCGAATAAACGTGCCTGGCTTCGTCTGCTCGATCCATACGAGGCCGGGAAGCACGCTCTCGTCCTGGTCCGACCCGCCGCCAAGTAGCGCGCACGCGACGATATCGAGGTCGCCATCGCCGTCGATATCGGCCGCGACGGCACGGTGAACGCCCGGCATGGCGGCGATGGTGTGCTCGACGAACGGATACGTCCCCGTGTTTTCGAGCCACTGAATCCCGTGGTACGGCTTGACGAGTCCATCGTCGAACGAGTCGCCGTGCGTGAGGATGACATCGAGATCGCCGTCCTTGTCGAAATCGACGAGCTGGATCCCCGATGAGCCCCAGTTGGGATGCGGCGCCGCGTAAATGACTTTCTGCTCGAACGAGAAGTCACCTTTATTGATGAACGCGAGCACCGTTTCGTACTGCTGCGCGAGGACCGTGACGAAGTCCATCCTGCCGTCATGATTCAGATCGACGGGGACGATATGGATGCCGCCTGGCCGCGGATCGATCACGTGCGTGACGAAAGACGGCTGCACGGGATTCGTGGTCTGGTTCTCCAGAATCGCGATCTGGCCCGTCGTGCGCCACCCGAAGGCAGCCACCGCGAGATCCATCTTGCCGTCGCCATTGAAATCGGCAGCTTCGACGTCCGCGACCCGGGGCCACCCGTCCAGCCAGAACCCGCTGAACTTCCCTGTCGCGAGGGCGCGCAACCAGATGACCGCGCCATCACGGTGATCAGCGGGAAGGAACTGTCCGAGGTCACCCACCAGCATGTCCTTCCTCCCGTCGCCGTCGAAATCGGTCCATGCGATGTGTGCAGGATGCGGAATGCTCCCGACGACGGAGAGAGGGCTGCCTGCCTTTTGTGGATGGCCGGTGATTATCGTTCCCTGACGCATTTCCGTCGCGAGAACGTCGAGTGTACCGTCGCCGTCAAAGTCGACCAGCTCCACGTTCGAAACGGCGGGATCGTTCGGCATGTCCGGCACGCTGAGGCCGTAATGCGTGAACGTCACGGGCGACTCGGACGGATCAGGCCAGCGCTCGGGCGCAGCGAGGTGATCCGGCGCATTCTTCACCAAGTACCGGAGCACCTGCTCCATATCGGGCGGAAGCTGCACGTTTCGGTACGCAACTGCGGGGTCGCCGATCGGCGGCAGGCGTCCTTCGCGGATGAACATCATCCGCACGATCTCGGACCGCCAGGCGTCTTTCGGGAGAATGTCAGGCGGCGGGAAGTTATGGCAGCTGCTGCACGTCGCTCGCGCGAGCTTCTCGTCGTCGGATATCCCGGCGGCGGTTTGCGACTGGCTTGACAAGGCGCCGACACGCGACGCAACGGACGGGCTCAGCGTCACGACCAGCGCGCCGCAACAACTCAGAGCAAAGGTCGCAACGAGCGAAGCCGAACGCGCACCGCGCGGCCTGGACTGAGGCATTTATCCGATGCTAACAGAATCGCGATTCGGGGTTGGCGGTTCGCGGTTCGGGGCGTGAGTTTAGAATGAGTAGCCCATGATAATTCCCCGTCGCCATGCTCTTCGTCTGCTCGGGCTCGCCGGCGCCTCGGCGTTTGCCGGCATCCCGCGGTTCAACCCGCGGCTGTTCGCGGCGCCCGCGCTGTTCGAGGAAGTCGATCCGAGCGTCAGCGGCATCAGCTGGGTCCACGAGAACGCGATTTCGCCGCAGCGCTTTCTGCCCGAGACCATGGGACCGGGCGTCGCGTTCCTCGATTTCGACAACGACGGCTGGATGGACATCTTCATGGTCAACAGCGGGAAGTCGGACTTCTATACCCCGTCCACGCCGCTCAAGAACGCGCTGTACAAGAACAATCGCGACGGGACGTTCACCGACGTGACCGACAAGGCCGGCGTCGCCGGCGGCGATCAGTTTGGCATGGGCTGCGCGGTCGGGGATTACGACAACGACGGATATCCAGACATCCTCGTGACGGCGTACGGCCGGTGCACGCTCTACAAGAACAACGGGAACGGAACGTTCAGCGACGTCACGGCCAAAGCTGGAGTGGCGACGCCGGGCTGGACGACGAGTGCGGTCTGGTTCGACTACGACAACGACGGCAGGCTCGATCTGTTCCTCTGCAGCTTCGTCGAGTATTCGGCGACGAGCAAGGTGTACTGCGGCGACAACAAGCTTGGAAAACGCTTCTACTGCATCCCCCGCGTTTTCAAGGGGACGCCGAACTTCTTGTACCGCAACAACGGCGACGGCACCTTCACCGACGTGACGGCGGGGAGCGACATTCAGCGCTCGATCGGCAAAGGCCTCGGCGTCGTGGCCACCGACATCAACAATGACGGTCTGATGGATCTCTTCGTCGCGAACGACACCGTGCAGAATTTCCTGTTCGTCAACCGCGGCAAGGGCAAGTGGGACGAGATCGGGCTGGCCGCCGAGGTCGGGTTCAGCGCCAACGGCACGCCACGCTCCGGCATGGGCGTCGACGCAGCGGATTTCGATGGCGACGGAAAGCAGGACCTGTTCGTCGCCAATGTCGATCAGGAGATGTTCTCCCTGTACCGGAACAACGGCAACGAGTTCTTCTCCGATGTGGCGGCAACCAACGGCGTGGCGCAAGCCACTCGGCTGCTCAGCGGGTGGGGATTGAAGTTCTTCGACTACGACAACGACGGTCTGGTCGATTTGTTTCTCGCGAACGGCCATCCCGACGACATGATCGAGAACTACTCACAACAGGTCCGCTACAAAGAACCGCTACTGCTGTTCCACCACGATGGCACGAAGCTCGCCGACGTGAGCGCCAAGGCGGGACCGGTGTTTCAGAGGTCGTTTCCAGCGCGCGGTCTCGCGATCGGCGATTACAACAACGACGGCCGCATCGACGTGCTCATCGGCAACAATGGCGGCGCGCCCCTGTTGCTGAAAAACAACACCGGCGAGAACAATCACTGGATTGGCGTGCTGCTGCAGGGCACCTCCTGCAACCGCGATGGAATCGGCGCCACGATCACCTGGTCGGCCGGTGGCGTCATTCGACGCCGCTATAAGGTGAACGGTGGGAGCTATCTCTCCTCGCACGACATGCGTGAAGTGCTGGGGATCGCCACGGCGAGCAAAGTGGACTGGATCGAGGTCAAATGGCCGGCGCCGAGCGGGCGCGTTGAGCGCCTGACCGATCTTCCGATCGACCGGTACGTCACGATCGTCGAAGGTCAGGGACGCATCAAGGGGTGATGGCGTCTTCTGCCGTGCAGGTCCGTGCCGACGGCGCGCTAAGGAGCGAGCTCGAGGTCAGGTATGTCGGAGAAGGCGCGCGGGTTCAGCGTCCAGAGCGCGGCATGCTGAAGAATCGCGCACGCGGCGACTGCGACGTCGATCTCGCGATGCCGTGGCCGCTTCAGACGGCGGTAGATGTCGGCGGCGAGCGCCGCTTCAGCGACGCCGAAGGGGCACGCGCCTTGTGCCGGCAACAGCACCTCCTGGGCGTCCAGCTCGTCGTCGGTACGTGGGCCGCGCCACCATTCATAAAGCACGATCGACGAGACGCCGAGGCGTTCGCCGTCCGCCACGAACCGTCGAAGGATTTGTGCGTGGGAACGCGATCCTGATAGCGCGGCAATGAGTGCCGACGTATCGAGGTGGATCATTCTGCGGAGTGTTTGCGGCCGCTGTGACGGCGGGCCTGACGGACCGCGCGGATCTCCGCCGCGATCGCCGTGCGACTTCGAGATGCGGGTCGCCGCATCAACGCATCGATCGTTCCCAGCATGCGTCGCCGTTCGGCGTCGGTCAGCCGTCCGGCGTGCGCGGCGTATTCGGCCACCGCTTCACGCACGACGAGACTCTGGGACTTTCCGAGACGCGCCGCTGTTGTTCGAAGCACTTTCGCCGTCGCCTCGTCGAAGACGAACGTGAATTTAGCCATACAGATACCATACCACCATATCAGACTGACGGTAAAAGTGCTGATTGAAGATTTCTGATTGGCTGACTCCGCGGATTGTCCTGATTCAGCGATTCGCAGGTAGGATTACGTCGACAGAGGAGATTGGCCATGATTGACCGGCGCACCTTCTTGACCGCTGCTTCCGGATTGGCGTTGACGACGCGCCTGGCGGGCGCCAACGTGCAGGGAGCCAACAACCGTATTCGCATCGGCATCATCGGTACCGGTGGACGCGCGCGTGGCTTGATGAACCTTCTCAAGCGGCTGCCCGGCAACGAAATGGTGGCGATTTGCGACGTCTACGAACCGCGCCTGCTTCAAGCCGGAGAGATCGCGACAACCGCCACGACGAAGGTCGCCGACTATCACCGTATCCTCGACAATCGTGAGATCGACGCGGTGCTGATCGGGACACCCGACCACTGGCACAAGAAGATCACGCTTGATGCGGTGGCAGCCGGGAAGGATGTCTACGTCGAAAAGCCGATGTCGCACACGCTGGACGAGGGTGTTGAGATGGTCAAAGCCGTCGAAGCGTCAAAGCAGATCGTCCAGACCGGTACGCAGCAGCGAAGCTGGGATCACTGGGTGTTGGGGAAGCAGATCATCGACTCCGGGCGGCTGGGACAGATCACCTTCGTCCAGACCTACTGGTATCAGCACGCCACCGCCGGCAATTACCCGGCAGTGTCGATGGACAAGCTCGATTGGAAGACGTGGCTCGGGTCGGCGCCGGATCGGCCCTTTCAACCCGAGCGCTTCTTCCAGTGGCGGCACTTCTGGGACTACGGAGGTGGCCAGATCACCGATCTGATGACCCATTGGATTGATGTCGTGCACTGGTATATGGATGTCGACGCACCACTGACCACGGCGGCGACCGGGCGCAACTACAGCCTGAAAACGTGGGAGGCTCCTGACACGGTCAACGCGACGATCGAGTTTCCCAAGAACTTCATGGCGGTGTATCTCGGCACCTACGTGAGCAAGGTCGACGATGGTGGCCTCGAGTTCCGCGGCGATCGCGGCACGCTGAAGATCGATCGCGCCCGGCTCGCGTTCTACCGCGACGACGCGGCCTACGCGGCCGGAACGCTCGCGCCGGAGCCTGACATCTACGTGCGATCCAGCGGCGACGGCACGCTGACACACCTGCAGAACTGGCTCGATTGCATCCGCACTCGCAAGACGCCGAACTCCAACGTCCGTGTCGGCCATCAGGCTGCACGCACATCGCACCTGACGAACGTCGCACTGCGCAGCGGGAAGACCGTGCGCTGGAACAACGCGGCGGAACGGATCGACAGCTGACCGGCGCGTGCGCTGGCCATCGGTGACTATGACAATGACGGTCGAATCGATGTGCTCATCGGCAACAACGGCGGCGCGCCCGTGCTGTTGAAGAACAATGCCGGTGAGGGCAATCATTGGCTCGGCGTGCGGCTACAGGGCACGAGCTGCAATCGCGACGCGGTCGGCGCCACGATCACCTGGTCCGCGAACGGCAAGACGAGAAGCCGCTACAAGGTGAGCGGCGGCAGCTACCTTTCGTCACACGACATGCGCGAGGTGCTCGGCGTCGGTCCGGCGACCAAGGTCGACTGGGTCGAGATCAAGTGGCCCGCGCCAAGCGGGCGGGTCGAGCGCATCACCGATCTGCCGATCGATCGTTACGTCACCATCGTCGAAGGCGAAGGGCACGTCAGGGCGTGACGATGCTCGATGCGCCGGTTCGCGCCGGCGCGCGTACCTTCGCCGGCCTGTTCATGGTCACGCTGGCGACGCTCACCTACCAGTTGCTGCTGACGCGCACGTTCAGCGTCACGATGTACTACCACTTCGCCTTCGTCGCGATTTCGGTGACGATGTTCGGGATGGCGGTTGGCGCGATCGCCGTATTTCTGCGGCCGGCCGTGTTTACCGCCTATCGAATCGGTCGTCATTTGACGGTTGGATCTGCCTGCTTCGCAGCCGCCATCGTTCTCAGCTACCTCACGCACCTGTCGATTCCGTTTCTGATTGAGCCGTCGCTCGTCAGCGCGTATGCGCTCGCACTGACCTACTGCGCACTGTCGGTGCCCTTCGCCGTGAGCGGCATCGTGGTCTCCCTTGCGTTGACCCGTTTCCCGGCACAAGTGGGGCCGCTCTATGCTGCGGATCTGACCGGTGCCGCCTTGGGCTGCCTCGTCGTCGGGCCTCTGCTGCGCGTGAGCGATGCGCCGACGGCAGTGCTCGCGACCGCCGCGGCCGCCGGCGTCGCGGCGTTCATGTTCGCGGCAGACGACCGGCTTGTCCCAATCCATCCGGGTCTACGCCGCGGCTGCATCACGCTCGCGGTGATCCTTTCGGCTGCTGCGGCGGCGAATGGAATCGCCGCGCGCCACAACGCCGGCTGGCTCAGGCTGATGTGGGTCAAGGGCCAGTATGAAGGGCGGCCGCTCGTCGAACGCTGGAATTCCTTCTCGCGCATTCGGGTGGTTGGCGACCCGAATCGAGTGATCAGACCGTCAGGCTGGGGTTTCAGTGCGAAGTTGCCGCCCGATCTTCGCGCTCGAGAGCTGCACCTCGACATCGATTCGTATGCCGGAACCGAACTGACCGCGTTTGATGGCGATACGAGCACTGTGTCGCATCTCAAGTACGACGTGACGAACATCGCACACTACGCGCGGCCAGACTCGCGCGTCCTGGTCATTGGCACTGGGGGAGGCAGAGACATTCTCTCCGCGCTGGTGTTCAATCAACGCCACGTCACCGGTGTCGAAATCAACGAGAGCATCATCGATCTGGTCAACCACCGATTTGGCGACTTCACCGGCCATCTGGACCGAGACCCGCGGGTGCAGTTCGTCAACGACGAGGCGCGGAGCTACATCGCCCGCCTCCAGGATCGCGTCGATCTCATCCAGATCTCGCTGATCGACACGTGGGCCGCCACCGCCAGCGGCGCGTTCGTCTTGACTGAGAACTCGTTGTACACGACCGAGGCGTGGCGGATTTTCCTCGATCATCTCACCCCGCACGGCATTCTCACGGTCTCGCGCTGGTACTACGCGGATCGTCCTGGCGAGGTGTACCGTCTTGCGACGCTTGCGTCGACAACGTTGATGCAGATGGGCGTGGCCCGGCCTGGCGATCATTACGCGATCGTGCGCGCGCGGGCCGCGGCGGCGAACGGACCCGACGGCGTCGGCACGATGCTCGTCTCGCGCGATCCCCTGTCGCCGCACGACCTCGACACGCTCGAGGCGGTCGCCTCGCGGTTAGAGTTCGAAGTCGTCCAGAGTCCGCGGCACTCGTCGGACGAGACGTTTGCCGCGATCGCGAGCGGCGATCGTCTTGCCGCAGCGATCGCGAATCACCCGCTCAACATTTCTGCTCCCACCGACGACACGCCGTTCTTCTTCCACATGCTTCGTTTGCGGGACGTATTCAACACCGCCCGCTGGCGCGATCAGGGCATCGTCCGCTTCAATATGACTGCGGTCGGGGTGCTGGGCGTGTTGATGGTCGTCGTGACCATTCTAACGACCGCGTGTATTGGCTTGCCGCTGTATCTCGCCGGCTTTCGCCAAGGCCTCGGCGCCAGGGCGGAAGTCCGCGCCGAAGACCGAGGCGCTATCGGGTCACATCTCGTTTACTTCGCCGCGATCGGTTTCGGGTTCATGCTGATCGAGATCTCCCAGGTTCAGCGCCTGGCCATTTTTCTCGGCCATCCGGCATACAGCCTCTCGGTCGTCCTGTTTTCCTTGCTCCTCTCCAGCGGTGCCGGCAGCCTGTTCACCGCACGTCTCGATGTCGATCGTAAGCGCTCGGCGATCATCGCCCTGGTGCTTCTCGTCTCCGTCCTGATCGCGTTCGGCGGAATCACGCCGTTTGTGATTCATCACTTCCAGGCAGCGTCGACTCCGGTCCGAATTGCCGTCTCGATCGGGGTTCTGAGCCCCGTTGGTTTCCTGATGGGAATGGCGTTTCCGATTGGCATGCGCCGGGCGCTCGCCGACGAGCCCTCAATCGCCCCATGGCTCTGGGGTGTGAATGGTGCCGCATCGGTGTGCGCATCGGTTCTGGTTGTCGTGATTGCGCTCGGCGCAGGGATCTCCGTCGCCTTCTGGGTCGGAGGCGCCTGTTACATCGTCGCGGTGGCTGCGCTGATCAGCAGCATCCGGGCATAATCGGCGAACGTAGCTGTCGTCGATTGTGACCTACTTACGGAACGCCTTGAGGAACGCGAGCACGGTACTGGTGAGATCTGGCTCCGCCTGCGGCGTGAAGGGCGACGTCTTCGGCTCGTAGCCGCCTTCGTCGAAGGCCTTCGCGGTCGGGAGATACCCGAACCAGCCATTGGTGTAGCCGAAATAGAACGTTTGTTTGAAGGGTGATTGCTCTCGAACCGCCATCGCGATGTCGCAGAACATCTCGACCGGTGCCGACCAGATGACGGTGTCGTTGACGGCAAGGAACCGAAGCGGCAGCTTGATCCGCTGTCGATCGCTTGTCGCGTATGCGGACAGCTCGTCGGGCCAGGTGAGGTCTTCCCGTCGCGGCGTGTCGACAGTCTGTTGCCCGTGCCGAATAACAATTTGATCCGTGCCAGGCGACATGGTGCGGGCGGCCGCGATGACACGGTCGCCGAGCAGCACGCGGAACTGCGACAAGTGACCGCTGGAGGCGTCGGCATAGACCGAATAGATCGGCGCGATGTTTCCCGCGGCGCCGTTGATGTACAGCACCGTCCCGCCCAACTGTTCTTCCACGTATGCGGCGACGACGCCAGGTGCATCGCCGCTGATCTTGAGGTTCTGGCCGCTCATCACGGTGCCGTGCATTGCGTAGTTGATGACAAGCGCGATCGGTGATCCGTCCGGCCGTTGCAGACGCATCAGGTTGACCTGGCGGTCAACCGGGCCATCGGGGTTCAGGCCAAGCGAGATCTTCCCGTCGACGTCTTTCGCACGACGATTGATGTTGGCGTTGGCAGTCGTCGTCGCAAAAGCCAGCTTGGCGGGTTCCAGCGTGTCGCGTGCTGCTCGCACGGCGTCGATGAGCGCAGTCGTCGCGAACGTCGTGTATGCCCGATCCCAGTCGTGATCGGATCGACCGAGCAGCGCCTTGTACATGTCAGGTGGTCCGATCTCGGGAGCCGCGTGGGTGTGCGTGACGCTCCACCAGACGTGGGCCGGGTCGATTCCGGTGCGCGCGTGCAGCTCGTGCATGACGCTATCGTAAAAGTTTGGAGAAAAAAGGCAGAGGTCGGTCGAAATCAGGTAGAACGGCGTTCCTCCCGCATCAAGCGCCAGCACGCGGTGAAAGATCTTGTCGTGCACGCCATCCGATTGGCGCGCCTGATAGCCGAGTAGCCACTGAGAGTTCTGTGGTGTGATGTCGACCTTGACGGCCGAGGCGCGCAGGTCG
>JBPYFA010000113.1:0-20505 GCA_051986585.1 Vicinamibacterales bacterium
CGCGGCCTGCTCGAGAGTGGAATGTTCCGCGAGCTCACTTTCAACCACGTTCACGGCAGTAATGCTCAGCGCTGTGAGGGACTCGTCTGATTGTTTGAGAACAAGCCGCCAATACAGTGACAGGACCGTCGCACTGAAGAGCACGATGCCGAACAACAAAAGGGTCGAATACCAGAGAGTCAGCCGCGAGCGCAGAGAAAACGGCATTGGGTGATCAGACGCCAGTATGTCGCGGAACAGATGAACTATCGATGACACCTCGAGCCGTGAGCCTCACGACCTTGCGGAGGCTCTCGGTCACGGCGACATCGTATGAAGCGTCTGTATCCTCGAAGAAGAACGAAAAGGAAGAAGTCGGTCGGTTGGGACGCCAACGGCGGGCGCCGAAGCGGTAGAAGGCTGACCGATCGTTGTTAGATGTTCGGCAACCCCGCGCCAGCCAGTGTCGTTAGAAACCACAAGGCAAAACTCAGGCCTGCGGTCCAGCGCATCTTGCGCCGTGTGCCCTCGCCCGGCGTCTCTTCGCCACGGCCGACCCGCACGAGAATGGCCCCATTGATCATCAACGCTGCCACCATCGTCATTTTGATCCAGAACAATTTCGAGAATGCGTAGGTCGACACGTCGCCAGCGAACAAGAGCACACCGCTGACAATGAGGCTGGCGAGTCCGATGATGACGACCCGATGGGTGTGATGGATGGCGTCGATCTGCTCGCGGGTGACGACGCGGCCGCGCCGTGTCGCCCGCAGCGTGGCGCGATCGGCTACGACGGCTGCGCCACCGCCGCCGACGAGCCCGGCGATGTGCACGAACGCGACCAGAGTGCGAGCGACTGCCGACCCACTGTAGAAGGCCGCCCACGCGGCGACCGGGTGGGTGAGGAATGCTGGCATCGCTTACTTATGCCCGAGCAGCATCACCAAGTACCCGGCCGTGCCGATGCCGATGGAAGTGAATGCGACGGCACGGTGCGTGCTCGCACTGCTCGTACCGAACTCCAGTCGATCGCGGTGGCCGGGCGCTACCATCGGCGTGATGGCAAACCCCGCACCCGAGGCGAGCATCAAGATGCCGTGCGTCAGCCGACGCTTCTTTCCCTCCGGGTTCGGATCCTTACTGGCCTCGACGAGGTTCCAGACGCCGGTCACGCCCTGGAGACAGTAGAGGCCGATGATCCCGGTGCCGACGGCCACGTGGGCTCCCCGCTTACTGTCGCTCGGATTGTTGTAAAGCGACTGTCCCAGGGCGAACTCTGTGGCGAAGAGCGGGAGCGTGGCGAACGACGCGTACTTGTGGATCTTCGCGCGCGTCTTGTAGGCGTCGCTATATTCGAAGGCCGCCACCCGCGGAGCCGGCGATTGCAGATCGTCCACCGGCGGTGTCAGCGCCATGTCCGTGTACGCGCCGGCGATCGCGGCGTGAATCGGCCCGTCCTCCTGCGCGAAGACCTGATGTGCTGGCACCAGCAGGAAGACGAGGGCAGCGGCGGACAGTGAACGCATATTCTCTCCTTCGGCCTACCATTTTAGGCCACCCGTCGCTTATGACCTGGCCGTACTGCTCGTGCGGGTGCTTGCGATCTAGCCGTCGTTGCCGCTCGACGGCTCCGGGACGGCGCGAGCGTACGAGAGCGCCAGTTCTGGTCCACCATCACGCACAGTCGCCACACTGATATCCGCGTAAGCGCTGTACAGCTCATCGCAGACGGTGGGCCAGGACCATGTCGTCGCCCGGGCGCGGGCGTCCGCGGCCAGCCGTGCCCGCAGTTCGTGATCGCGCACGAGTCTGATGCCGGCATCGACAAATTCTTGCTCGCTCCTCGCCAGCCATCCTGAAATGCGGTGTTCGACGACGAATGCGGGTCCGCCTCGCGCCATGGCGAGCACGGGCACACCCGACGCCATCGCTTCGAGTACGGCCAACCCGAAAGTTTCCGACGGCGAGGGAAACGCGAACAGATCGAGGCCGGCGTAGGCACGAGCCAGCGCGGTTCCTTTCAGGACGCCGAGAAACTGCGCATCCGGCATCGCCCGTGCGAGCCACGATCGCTCGGCGCCGTCGCCAACGAACACAAATTGACACTGCAGGCCATTCGCAAGGAGTGCCCCACGCAAGTCGGCCAGCAGACGCACGCATTTCTCGGGCGACAATCGACCAACGAACCCAATGCGCACCGGCGAAGCATTGTCGGTACGCATGCGGGGTGAGAACGCCCGTGCGTCAACGCCGTGCTTCATTAACCGTGTCGGCTTGCCGGTACGATCGGCCAGCAGCTTCACGAGCTCAGGATTGGGCGCCAGCAGCAACCGCGGAATCCGATAGAACTGCACTGCGGCATCCAGTACGCGTCGCTCGATCGCGCTCAACACACGGCGGCGGACCGGCAAGGGCAGCCATTGGCACCATCCCGAGGACCGAAGCGCCGCGTACTCGTGCACGTTGGTGTGCCAGGAGCCAACGATGGGAATGCTCATGCGGTGGCCGATCAGCGCACCAAGCTGTCCGACGTCGCTCGGACCAGTCACGTGCAGGACGTCAGGCTTGAATGACGAGACAATGTCGCGCACGTGCGCGTAGTGGTACCAGCAGAGCGGATCGAACCGTAGATCGTGCTCGAGTCGAAAGGCCGCGCGACTTCTTCGAAGTTCGATCCGCCGCACCGATCCGTGAACGATCTCGCGCGTCTGCCGGCCACCGTGCACGACGAGAAACGGCAGGCCTCGGCGTGCGGCTTCAGCGACGAGCGCGCGGCTGAGCCTCGCCATCCCGTTCGCCTCCACGTAGGAGTCGGTAAAGAGCGCCACCCGCGGGGGAGAACCGATGCCGGTCATGCGATCGTCTCTGGAACCGAGGCGGGCGCGGATGGAAGCGCCGGCTGACGGTCGGTCGCGACTTTCGGGGCGGTCCGTTCCGAAATCGACGCGCCGGCCATCCAGACGGCAAGGCGCAGCACGGGCAGCAGCGGATCTGAGGTCGCGATCCCGAACAACCGCGTGGCCGATCGCACCCAGAAAGGACCCCCGTGCGGCCATTGATCAGACAACCTGCGCACGTCGTTGCCATGGGCGTAGGTGACACGATCCGTCCAGTGCCGCTCGCCGAGCGGATAGGCCGGATACTCGCGCACGGCGTCGGAGGCCACGGCAAGCTTGCGCGCGACCAGCGGTTGCCAGTACTCCGGCATGATGAGGATGACGCTGCGGCGCTCCTGGCGAATCTCCCTGGTGAATTCGGCAAACGACGTGGCGGACGTGAGGTTGAGCAGGGCGTTCGGCGCGCGGCCGTGGCGATCGCCGCCTGAGATGACCGGAAGCCCTACCGCCCGCGCGACCGCGATTGCTTCGACGTTCTCCGACCACGATCGATAGCCGTTGATTTCGACCGCGTGGATCCGCGCACCGTGCTCCACCAGAAACGTCCGGAGCAGCGCCGCATGTTCCTGGGCACCGACGCCGGCGAGATCCCAAATCGGATGATTCAGCACCACGAGCGTCTCGCGATGCTCGTGCAGCTGACGCAGCAGGTGCGGCAGCCGACGCTCATCGCGACTGCCCGAATAGGCGAGCAGATCGCGGAACGTCTGCGGCCCAGCGCCGGATGGCAGGTTGTGGACGCCGAGGTGCAGGAATCCCCGCCCGAAGGGGACTGTCCATTCGACTGACAGCGGCACATCAGGATCCACCCTGCACTGCAGAAGCTGGGGCGCTTCGATGCTGTCATGATCCGTAATTGAGACGATCGGACGGAGATGCAACCGGTGCAGGATCTGCTGTTGCTCGGACAACAGGACGTCTTCGGGTGTGACCGGAGGCTGCCACCACGCCCGCTGGAAATCGGCAGGCTGTTTGTGCCTGCGCTCGTAGGCCTGCAGCTCGCGTCGCGTGAGCGAACCGACCAGTGGGATCCGATCGAGATAATCCGGGATGACGGCGAGCCCTTCGCGCGATCGGTTGGTGTGCCCGTGGAGCGATATCGCCGTGGTGCAGCAATCAATGCTCGATCGCTCGGCGAAGTCGAGAAAGGTCGTCCCCCTCTCAGGGCTGTCGAAGCGCAGTGATCTGATAGTCGGCATATTGAATCCGGAGCACGTACTCTCCCGCGAACCGAATGTGGCTGCGGGTTTCATCCTGAAGCGGGAGCCAGAACTGATCGACACGCTGGTAGTCGCGGACAAAGGGAGCGCGAACGATCCAGAACGACGGATTCTTCGCCGGCTCTCCTTCGAGACGGGCAATGGCCAGGTCCTCCTGGTCGATCCAGGCGGTGCCGCTGAACAGGTACTTGTCGCGGCGCTTGGGCAGCAGCATCAGCACCCAGCAATCGCGGCCGCGGAGCCGGTCGGCCCGGACGAATCGCGCGTCGTAGTTGGCCGACGTGATCGCGCTTTCCGCATGATCTTTCCCCGCCGCCGCCTTTACCTCCGCGTCCATGAGCTGATTGAAGACCCGCTGGTGAATCCAGCCCACACCGCGCGCCGTCACGGTGTTGAACGTTTTGGTGGACGGCGCCACGAATTGCATCGACACGACAAGCTCCGCGTCGGCCTCATGGCCAGGCTCGAATACGGAGTACCGCCGAGTCGATTGGTATGAGCTCAGCGTCGCGGCGCGCGCCTCGTTGGCGCGCTGCAGCTGGTCGAAGATCATCCGGCCATCGAGAACGGCCGCGGCCTCACCCTGCACGGGGGCAGCAGCTGTGACCGAGTGAATCACGACGATCGCGGCGAGCATGCCGAAGGCGAGACGCTTCACGCCCGACTCCTGTGCAGTCGCGCCGGCCACATCAGAAAAAAGATCGCGCCAAGCGCCGCGCCGGGCAGGTAGAGCACGCCGTGCAGGGCGATCACCGGTAAAACCGTGTGCGCCGGGTCGAGGCCAAACAACGTGACGAGGCCGACCTGGCAGACCGAATGGAAACCGCCGATCGCACCGGGAGTTGGAACCATGCCGGCGAGCGTGATCAACCCGAGCAGGAGGAACCCCGCGCTTACTGACAGGCTGAGGTCGAACGCGTTGAGGGTGGACCAGGCGCTCAGCGCCGTCAGGGTCGAAGACAGCACGGAGTACCCGACGATGACGACCAATCGCGGCGATGCATCGAGCGCCCGCAGGCCAGCGGCAAACGATCGGCACCAGGCAGCTGTGCGCACGCGCGCGCAAGCGGACGACCCGCTACGGGCGAGGATTCGATCTGCCCACGGAGCGGCGCGCCGCGGCAGCACCTTGAGCATCGCGACACCGCCGACACCGACGCACAGCACCGAAACCGGAGCCGCCATCCGGATGCGTGCCGCGGCGTGGCCTGCGTGGTACACCATCAAGGCGGCAATGAACAAGGCGACGACGACGCATGCGTCGAGGAACCATTCCGCCGTGGCCGTAGCGAGGACGGTGCCGAACTCCACGCCCTGCCGTCGGCTCAGCGCATACGGGCGCACGAACTCGGCGGCGGGCATCGGCGCGACCGTGCTGGCCGTCATTCCCATCATCGTGATGGCGACGACGTCCGCGAGCGGTGCGTTCGCGGCGGGTTGGAGGAGCGCCTGCCACCGCAATGACGCAACGACCAGGGACGCGAGCCGCAGCGCGACGGCGACCGCCAGCATCGGCCATGCGGCCGATCTGGCGCCGGCAACCAGCGTCGTCCAGTTCGCGTTGCGCAGGAACACGACGAAGAGGACGGCCGCCGCGCCGTAGCCGGCGATCGCCTGCAGCAGGAGACGCCGCGAGAAGCGGCGGCCCCTCGCTCCGCTGCCTTTCCGGCCGGCTGAGAGGGATATGAAGACCATGAGGATGACCGCACACGCCGCCATGCCGACGCTAGTGCGCATGCTCGTTTCGGACGGCGATTGTCGACGGACGCCGCAGTTCGGACAGCAACTGCAGATAGGTGACCGGCTGGCGGTCGCGAATCTGAGAGGCAATGATCGACAGCACGTGCGACAACCGCGTGTCGTGATCGACGCAGGGAGGGTGAAGCACGATGCGGATGGCGGCGCACCTCCCGAGCAGCGGCAAGAGGCGGCGCTGCAGCGCGATGCCCACATCCTCGTTCAGATGGCCAGGGCCGAAAACCAGGCTGGGGACCCAGTGGGTGCGTTCGTGCGGTAGATCCAAAAGCGTCTGGTACGAATTGGTGTACTGGAATCCGTGGGAACGCGCCGCTCGCAACCCGTCGTCGTTGATCAGCCAGGCTGGCGCCACAAAGCCCAACGTGTTCAGGCCGGCGCCGTCCATCAGCGCCTTGCCATGTGCGATGCGCTCGAACGCCTCGGCGTACGCGAGCGAGAGGAACTCACCCTCGCCTTGCGTGAACCAACGATTCCGGAACCGCTCCGCCGCAGTTCGGGGTCGGCCGACGGCGATGTGTTCGTGGCCGTGCAGCACGAGTTCGTCGCCGCTTTCCTGTCGCTGCCGCAGCCACTGGCAGAAGTCGTCGTGCCGTTCGAGTGACTCTTCGCCGCGAAAATTCGGAATCACGAGCAGGCTGCGGCGCGAGATCCCAATCGCCGCGAGGATGTCGAGCAGCCGGTCCACGCGCGACCATGACGAGGGCGACACGTCGTGAATCGAGACCACGAGTTGGCGGAGACGCAGCATCCTCACGACTGCGGGACCTCTACGCCGCTCCGACCGTCGATCAGTTCACGGTAGGTTTCAAAATAGCTGTCGAGGACGCGATCCCAGGGGAAGGCCGTCGCAGCAAACTGGTGACAGGCCTGCCGCGTCGTCGCGGGATCCCAGGCCGTCACCCTGGTGATAGCGGCGGCAAGATCGGAACTCTGTCCAGCCGGAACCATGGCGCCGGCGTACACAGGCACGAACGTGGCCGTGCCGCTGCCCTCGATTCCGACGACAGGCAGTCCGCTCGAGATCGCCTCGATGGTCGACATGCCGAACGTCTCGTACCGGCCTGGCGTGACAAAGACGTCGGCGGACGCGTATGCGGTCGCCAGCATCTGGCGGGAGTCGAGGTGGCCGAGATAGCGAACGTACCGGTGCGTGGCCGCATACCGCGCAATTGCTGTCGCGTCGGGGCCGTCGCCGGCGATCATCAGGATGAACTTCGGGTGCGGCAATCGCTCGAATGCGGCCTGGAGCAGGTCGATCTCTTTCTCGCGGCTGAGACGGCCGGCATAGAAGACGACTTTCTGCCCTGGCTCGATGCCGAGGGCACTGCGGAACGTCGGATCCCGCCGCGACGGATCGAACGTCGCCGGATCGACGCCGCAGGACAGACAGCGAGTTCGCCGGACGCCAAGCCGTGCGACGCGCTCCTGCATGCCGGCGTTGAGCACGACCGTGAGCGTGCAGTGGCGGTAGATCAGCCCTTCGTAGAACTCGACGACGCGTTCCACCGCCGACGCGACGAACGGGCCTCCCCGGCGTGCCCAGTGGCGCGCGCACGCGGGAACGTCGGTGTGATAGACGCCGACGATAGGCGTACGGCGTCGACGCGTCGCCAGCAACGCCGCCCAGCCCAGCGTGTATTGGCAGTTCAGTTCGATGACATCCGGCGATTCCGCCTCGATCAGCGCTGCAATTCGAGGAAGATCGAATGCCAGGCGCAGCCCCGGATAGGGCGACGGCACGCCACGGACGACAATGACCTTCGAGCGTCCCTGCGTCATGACGCGCTCGGACCGGCCCGGGACGATCACCACATGATCGATGTTGGTTCGCTGACGAACGTAGTCGATCTTGCTGGTGATGTACGTCTTGACGCCGCTGCTCGACGAAGAAGAGAAGAGAGCGAGATCGCAGAGCCGGAGACGCCGGCCGGCGATCGGCCTTCCGGCGTACGCGCCACGGTCGGTCGGCAGTGCAGCCGCCGCCGCTTCGCCGTCGGTTATCATCGCTTCGTAAGAGGGGTGACAGACCGGAAATCCTTCGCGGTAGCGCCGCGAAGGATTGTGGCGGCTCGGCGTGTCTAACGATCGGCACGCAAGGAGCGCGGCCTGACAGCTGGCCGATACATCGTCGATCCGGATGGCATCACACGACCTGGAATTGGCACGCCGGTTACGTGCAGGCGACGAGGCTGCCTTTGACGCGTTCTTCGGCGAATACTTCTCGCGCATGTATCGCTTCGCCCGCACCCGCCTCGGTGGCGACGAGGATGCGGCTGAAGAGGTGGCGCAGACGACGCTGATTAAGGCGCTCGCGAAGATCGGTACCTACCGTGGTGAGGCTGCCCTGTTCACGTGGCTGTGCACGGTGTGTCGGCACGAAATCGACCGATGGTTCACGCGGACTGGGCGTAGCGCCCATGTGTCGCTGTCGGACGACTCGTCGGATACGCGCGCGATCCTCGATGCGCTTGTTGCGCTGTCGGGCGACGATCCCGAACGGGCGTACCAGCGGAGCGAGCTCTCGCGGCTGGTGCAGATCACGCTCGATCACCTGCCCGGCCGTTACGGAGATGCACTCGTCTGGAAGTACATCGAGGGAGCCTCGGTCGACGAGATCGGACGGCGGCTGGGGCTGGGTTATAAGGCGGCCGAGTCGCTTTTGACGAGAGCTCGTCAGGCGTTTCGCGAAGGGTTTGCTGCGCTCGCCCACGTTCCCCTTCGCCCGGCGTCGCCGCCGGCGGGACCTGTGGAGGGCTGATGGTCGATGAGGAAGATGTGACCGCGCAATTGCTCCGACTGGCCGGCGCGCCGCCTGAGCCCGGGGCCGAGCGCCGCGCCCGCGTGCGACAGGCTGTTCACGAGGCGTGGCGAGCGCAGCGGCACCGGCGGCTGGTTCGTCGCGCCATGATCGCCGCGCTGTGTGGCGTGGCGGCAACCGTAATGCTCTTGGTCTATCTGGGGCGCGCCCGACCCGATAAGGTTCCCGCCGCCGGATCGGTTGTCGCGACGATGGCGCGGATCGAGGGAGAACCACTTATCGTGCGCGGGGATGCAGCCGGTCCGCAGCCGCTGACCATGGACCGCGCTATCAACGCCGGTGATGTGATCGACACCGGTTCCACATCACGCGCATCGTTGGTGATGGGCGACGGGAGTTCGCTGCGGATCGATCGAGTCTCGCGGGTGCGACTGATCGCGGCGGCGGCGCTCGAACTCCTGGACGGCGTCGCGTATATCGAGACATCGCCCGGGTCCACAGGCTTCGAAGTGCGTACGCCTGTCGGATCAGTGCGCGACATCGGAACCCAGTTCGAAGTGCGCGTCGCCAGCGGTGCGGTCCGAATTCGGGTACGCACCGGCAAGGTCGAGCTCCAGCGCGGTTCCGCGGTCACATCAGCAACCGCGGGCACCGAAACGGTTGTGAGCGAGGGCGCTGTGACAGTACACGAACTCGCACCGTACGGCCCGGAATGGGCGTGGACGACCGTCGTCGCGCCGGCATTTGCCATCGAAGGGCGACCGCTGAGTGCGTTTCTCGAGCACATCGCCACCGAACAGGGATGGACGCTGCGATACGCAGACAAGGATGCCGCCGGCGCCGCCGGCCGCGCCGTCCTGCACGGAACCGTCGATGGATTGACGGTGGAAGAAGCGCTCGGCGTCGCCGTGCGCACGAGCGGATTACGCTATCAGCTCCACGACGGCCAACTCCTCGTCTCGAGGCCAACCGACTCACGATAGAATTGTTCGTATGCGGCTGGTTGCGCGCGGCATTGCCCTGCTGCTCTGCTGCGCCGGAGTGGCCGCCGCGGGCCAGCACAGCTTCAAAGGGCGCCGGCTCGACGACGCGTTGCGCATCCTTCAGAGTGATGGCCTGCGGATTGTCTTCAGCTCCGAGACGGTCACGCCCCAGATGCGGGTGCAGAGCGAGCCCCGTGCCGCGACTCCGCGCGAACAGCTGAACGAGCTACTTCGGGAACATGGGCTGGCCGCACAAACCGGACCTGGCGGGATCATCCTGGTCGTGCGTGCTCCGGAACTGGCCGCGGCGCGGCCTCCAGCGCCGACCTCCCAACCGACTCGGCATCACCCGGCGGAGACGGCCGTCCTGCCGGGCAACTATTCCGACTACATCACGGTGACGTCCACCGGCGAACCGCTGGCGCCACGCGGTGCCGCCGAAATCACTCTGGATCGCGGTGGACTCGACGCCGCCGGCAGCGTCGTCGAGCCTGACGGACTCTCGGCGCTGCGAGCGGTGCCGGGCGTATCCGCCGCGAGCGACATTCGAAGCGACTTCTCGGTGCGCGGCGATCCATTCCGCGAGATCGGGATCGTCATCGACGGCGTGGCGACCCCGCTGTTGCAGCATGCGCTCTACGGTCGCGCCGATGCTGGCTCGCTGCCGATGTTTGGCAGCGACAGCCTGGATCGCGTCACCCTTCAAGCCGGTGCGTTTCCTCGCGTGTACGGTGACGCGCTTGGCGCGCAAGTCGGCCTGAGCTTCAGAGAGGGCTCGCGTGACGCGATGCGGATCGCTGGTTCCATCGGCGGCATGACGACGACAGTGGCCGGGGAAGGCCCGCTCGGCACGGAACATCGCGGATCGTGGATTGCGAGTGTACGCGACAGCTATCACTCGTGGCCGCCTGGTCGTCGAACAATCGACGACCCAGGTTTTGTGTTCGGAGACCTGCACGCGAAGCTCGTGTATGACCTCTCTCCGAGGCAACAGGTGAGTGTCAGCGCGCTCGGCGGGCATTCGACGATGGATACTCTCGACGAACGCCTGACCGGCCAGCTGACTACGGGAACGGACACGGCAGGACTCCTCACCGGCGGATGGCGATCGACGATTGGAAACCAGACCGTCGTGCGACAGCGGGTGTACTTCGTCGACCAGGATCTGGTGACCGCGCTCAAGACGGGGGAAATCGAAGGCCGCAGCAGCAACGCGGCGCTGGGCTACCGGGGAGAAGCGCTGCACGCAACGCTTGGCGGCATGCTCGACGCCGGGGCGGAGGTGACTCGGCAATCCGGGGTGCGGGAGAGCACCGCCGCCGGTCTCGCAGCGGGCCTCGGCGCCGGCCAAGCGACGTGGATGACGCATGCGGCGTATGCCGATTTTTCCCGGCCGGTTGGCCACGGACTCTGGCTCGACGCAGGTGCGCGTGCCAGCGACTCGACCCTGGTGCAGCACGGCGCCTTTTCGCCGTGGATCGCGGCAACCTGGCAGCCGGTCGGCGGCTGGACGATGCGCGCGTCGGCGGGAGGGTCGCGTCAGTTTCCTGATCTTGACGCTGTGCTCGGGGCCGCCGGATCGCCATTGAAGCCTGAGCGCGCCACTCACGTCGACCTGAGCATCGAACAACATCTATCTGGCGGCTTGCGATGGCAGGCCACCGTCTTCCGTCGAGTCGAGAGCGACGTGCTGCGACTCACAGGCACAACGCCACTCGGTACCCTGAGTGCACAGAACGATCCACTGACAACGTCGGTGACTCGAAATGCCTTATCTGGAACATCACGCGGGTTCGAATTCGTCCTCACTCCTCCCGACACCGGTCCCGTTTCCGGCTGGCTTTCGTATGCCTACGCGCGCACCCGTCAGCACGACGTCACAACACAAGAGACGTTCTGGAGCGATATGGATCGCCGGCACACGTTGAACGCCGCCGGTACGTTACGACTAGGGTCGCACACCAGCGCCGGCCTCGTGGTGCGCGCTGCATCCGGTCTCCCTCTCCCTGGCTACTTCGATCTTCGCGGCGGCACGCTGTTCGCCGGGGACCAGCTCAACACCGTTCGCCTGCCTTCATACCTCCGGCTCGATGCGCGCGTGCAGCAGCGTCTTCTCTCGACAAGGCACCAGGTGACGCTCTTCGGCGAAGTGCAAAATGCGCTCAACCAGGGGAACGAAACGATTGGCATCGGGATCAACCAACCCACTGCCGCGGCCGCGTTTGGACTGTCGCAGACGCTCGTACCGAGGCGCGTCTCGGTGGGCATCCGGATCGACTGGTCGCGTTGACTTCATACCCGCATGACCCACGGGAAGAGGAGATCTTCAACGACGGCTGACATGCGCGGCCACGTCCGCAAGACGGCACAGTCATCCTTCGTTCATGGAACTCTCAGTACTGTTACGGACGTTCGAGCGGAGTCTGGTCTGGTACTCTGAGGGACCATCGATGCCGTCAGCTTTCCAGATCACCATCGCCACTTTTGACGACGTTCCCATGCTCCGCCTCAGTGGCGATCTGACATTCGGTCAGAGCATCAGCGCGCTGCACGACGCGGCCGACCAGTTCAAGGCGAACGCGCTCGTCGTTCTCGATCTGACCGACCTCGAAATGGTGGACAGCACCGGCATCAGCGCGTTGATCGATGCGAGGCGGACTCTGGCTGCGGCCAGTCGCGTCATCCTCTTACGCGCACCGACCCGCTTGCAGACCTCGTTGGATGTCACCCGGGTCGCGGATCTCTTCGAGTTAGTCGACGACGAAGACGGCCTTCGTCGAGCGCTCGCGCGATCCCACGGGGACAGCACGTGAGCTCCGCTTGCACTACGAAGGCACACATCCTGTGACCGAAGGCTCAGTTGCTGCTCGGCCCGCGTCAGCACTCGAGCCAATCAAGGCGCTTCGCCACGAGTAGGCGCGCACTTTCAAGTCGCCCGCGCTCATACCGCCGGCTCAGGAATCGGGTATTGGTATAGTCGGGCGATGCGCGCCCTGCTCGTCGAGGACGACCACATCATTGCCGACTTCGTCGCGCGCGGGCTGCGCGAGGCTGGGTTTGCGGTAGACCGGGCCGCCGACGGAGAAGACGGACTGCAGCTGGCGACCACGTCGACCTATGACGTCGCGATCGTCGACGTCATGCTCCCGAAGCTCGACGGCTTGTCGCTCATCAAAGAGCTGCGCCGTCGTCACGTCGCTACTCCCGTCCTGATCCTGAGTGCCCGCCACACCGTGGACGACCGCGTCAGCGGGCTCGAGGCCGGCAGCGACGATTACCTGATCAAACCGTTCGCATTCACCGAGCTGCTCGCACGCGTGCAGGCGTTGATTCGCCGCGCCACCGCGGCGCCCGCGTCGACGCAGCTCACCGTCGGCGACCTCACGCTCGACCTGCGCTCGCGTCGCGCGGTGCGGCGCGGACGGGAAATCGAGCTGCGGCCGCGCGAGCTCGCGCTGCTCGAGTACCTGATGCGCAACAGCGGGCGGGTCGTGTCGAAGACAATGATCCTGTCCCACGTCTGGGACTACAGCTTCGATCCCCGGACCAATGTCGTCGACGTCCTGGTCCACCGTCTGCGGGAGAAGATCGATCGCGACTTCGACCACAAGATGATCCAGACCGTGCGGGGCATGGGCTATGTACTCAAAGTGGCGTGAGCGTCTCCGGCATACGCTCGGTTTCCGCCTCGCCCTTTGGTACGCGGTGATCTTCGTCGTCAGTTCCCTGGCGCTGACCGGGCTGACTTACGTGCTGGTCGCGGCCTCGCTGCGGCAGTACGACCGCGAGATCATCGGTACTACGCTGGTTCAGTACGCCCACGCGTACCAGATTGGCGGCGTCGCCGCGCTCCGCGAGGAGATCCAGCGCACCCAGGCGACGGCCGCTCCTGGCCCGATGCTCGTGCGCACGGTCGGCGCCAGGCAGGTGGTGACGTTCTTGAGCCGACCGAACGAATGGCCTGAATTCGATCTCTCGCAGCTGCAGGTACCGTCACCCGACGGCCAGCAGACATGGAGCACGCTCGAGACGGGACAAGGCGGATTCGAGCTCGAGGTCGCGTCGGTCACGCTGCGCGACGGCACGTTGTTTCAGGTGGGGATGAGCAGCGAGCGCCGCGTGCAGCTGCTGCAGCGGTTCCGCAGCGTGCTGTTGATCAACGTCTTCTCGCTGATCGGCGTCGGCCTCGCGGGCGGTGCAATTCTCACATCATCCGCGCTCCAACCGCTCCGGCGACTGGCCGACACCGTTCGATCGATTCTGCATACCGGCCGCACCGACGTCCGCGTGCCGACGCAGAACACCGGGGATGCGCTCGACGAGCTGAGCTCGCTCGTGAACGCGATGCTGGATCGGATCGACGCCGTTCTCGCCGGTATGCGGGGCGCGCTCGACAACGTGGCGCACGATCTGCGCACCCCGATGACCCGGCTGCGCGGCATCGCCGAAACCGCGATCGGCTCGAGCGATCCCGCCCTGCTTCGTGACGCCCTGGCCGATTGTCTCGAGGAGTCTGACCGCGTCATCGAAATGCTGAACACGCTGATGGATATCTCGGAAGCGGAGACCGGCACGATGACGCTGCACCGTGAACCGACCGATCTGAACGATCTGATCGCTCAGTCAGTGGCGTTGTACGAGGATCTCGCCGATGAGCGAGGCGTTGAGATCCGGACGAATGTGCCATCCAAGCTCCTCGTCGAGGTGGATCGGAACCGGATGCGGCAGGTTCTGGCCAACCTGATCGACAACGCCGTCAAGTACACGCCGGCCGGAGGGGTCATCGAAATCGCGGCGAACCGGACGAACGGCGACGCGGTCGTGTCGGTCTCAGACACCGGCGTCGGAATTCCCGCGGATGAGCTGCCGCGGATTTGGGATCGGCTGTATCGCGGCGACAAGAGCCGTTCGACTCGAGGTCTGGGGCTCGGGCTCAGCCTGGTGAAGGCCATCGTTGCGGCGCATGGCGGCAAGGTCAGCGTTCAATCCCGGCCTCGAGCAGGATCCACCTTCGAGCTCCGCCTGCCCGGCGAAGCGCCCCGCCCGAACCTTTCACCGATGTAATGCAGTAGCCATGTACTGGTAATGCTGGCTCCTTATCCTCTCTGCAGTGAATTCTTTTTTGGGAGACAGCACCAACATGAACATCAACGATTATCAGGATTCCACGCCGCGACGCCGCGCCGGCGGCGGGGTATGGTCCAGGGGAGGAACTGCGGCAGCCGCGGCGCTGCTGCTCACCGGGTCGATTGTCGGGTGGACGGCATCTTCAAAGGTCGGGCTGACGGCTTCGGCCGCATCTGCACCGACTGTCGCGACCACGCCGGCAGTGCCCGCCGCAGGCTCGTATGCGCCAGTCGTCGAGCAGGTCACGCCGGCGGTGGTGACGATTCGCATGGAACGGCGCGTTCGGAATGTCAGCCAGGACCAGGACATCCCGGATGAGCTGCGCAACTTCTTTGGCGACCAGTTCGGCTTCGGCGGTCGCGGAGGGCAGCAGCCGGAACGCCGCGAGGGCGGACTCGGTTCGGGTGTGATCGTGCGTCCGGACGGCTACATTCTGACCAACAATCACGTGGTCGACCACGCCGATCAGCTCAGCGTGGAGCTGACTGACGGCCGCAGCTTCAAGGCGAAGGTCGTCGGCACCGATCCGGCGACGGACCTGGCGGTCGTGAAGATCGATGGCACGAAGCTCCCGACGCTGCCGCTTGGCGATTCGGATGCGGTTCGAGTTGGTGATGTCGTGCTCGCCGTCGGCAACCCCCTCGGCGTCGGTCAGACGGTCACGATGGGTATCGTGAGCGCGAAGGGCCGGGCCACCGAGGGCGGCGACAAGAGCTACGAGGACTTCATCCAGACCGACGCCCCAATCAACCAGGGGAACTCCGGCGGCGCGCTCGTCAGCACTCGCGGCGAACTGGTCGGAATCAATTCACAAATCCTGTCGCCCTCGGGCGGCAACATCGGGATCGGCTTCGCGATTCCCGCGAACATGGCCAAGAACGTCATGACCCAGCTGATCGATCACGGTCAGGTGCACCGCGGAATGATCGGCGTCACGATTCAGCCGGTGACGAGCGATATCGCGAGCAGCCTTGGCCTGTCGCAGGTGCGTGGCGCGCTGGTGAACTCTGTGCAGTCCGGCAGCCCGGCTGACAAGGCCGGCATCCGCCGGGGCGACGTGATCACCGCCGTCAACGGTGCGGCGATCAAGGACAGCAACAACCTTCGCAACGATCTCGCGCAGATGGCGCCCGGCACCACGGCCAAGCTGACGGTCATCCGTGACGGCAAGGACCAGACGTTCGACGTGACGATCGCGGAACGGCAAGCGAGTGGTTCGCAGGGTGAAGAGCCCAACGCTCGCGGCGAAGGCTCCGGCGCCTTCGGCATGGGTGTCGAGCCGCTGACCCGGGATCGCGCGCAGGAGCTCGGGATTCCGATGGCGTCGGGGGTCCTCGTGTCCGAAGTCCAGCCCGGCGGGCGTGCAGCCGACGCCGGCCTCCGGCCTGGTGACGTTATCACCGAGGTCGACCGGAAGCCGGTCAACAGTCCTGATGCGCTTCGCGCAGCGCTGAAGGAAGGCAGCAAGCCCGCGCTGCTCCTCGTGCACCGCGGTGAGGCAACGATCTATCTGACGATCGATCGGTAATCAGCATCGATCGGCAGTTTATATAAATAGAAGCCGGGTCTTTTTGACCCGGCTTCTTCTTTGTACGCATTAGCTGAGAACAGCGAGCTCGCCATCCAGGTACTGTCGCACCAGACTATACCTTCATTGGCCAGTGATTCGACGTGGTCGCTCCGCGGCCGTCGTCTAGTGCCTGAATCGAGCCTGAAACGCCCGCAATCTTTCGACCGTGAGGCCCGGACGACGAACGAACTCGAGCACATCGCGCTCGGCCCGACGGATGCGTTCTGCTTCATCAGCGACTTGTGCGGCGATTTCCACCGGAATCGTCAACAGTCCATTCACATCTCCATGCAGGAGATCGCCGGCGTTCACGCTGAGTCCCGCGACCGTGACCGGCACGTTGACCTCGCAGATGAGTGGGTAGCCGTGGGACACGACGAAGCCGGGACAGAAATACTGAAAACCGCCGAGCGCTCTGACTTCCGCGACATCGCGCAGACCGCCGTCAGACACGCAACCGACCGCCCCCAACGCTTTCGCTGTCGTCGCCATGACCTCGCCCATGTGGCACGACCGGCTGCGATCGTTCCCGATGTCTTTGATGACAATCACCGCGGGCTTTGGCGCAGCTTCGAGCGCTTCCCACAATCGCATCAAACCGCGGTCGCCTGTCCTCGATACGGTCGTCGTGTCTCCAGTGCACGTGACCGCATAGCCGAGGGTCGTGCCAATGTCGGGAAACGCGCAGCGCAGCTCCCACCCGGCGTAGCCTTCCACCAGTGACCGAACATTGAATTGTTCGATCGCATTCGAAACCGTGGGACTGTCGATTTGACGCAGGACTTCGAGTTGTTCAGCGCTGAGACAGGACATGGCACCTCCACGATATCGGACTATTCAACTCGAAACGTTTGCTGAATCTGGACGGCAGGTCCATGATATGGCCGGTTGCTACTCGCCGTTTGCTGCTCGCAATTCGCTGCTCGCGTCTGAACTCGGGCTTGACCACGAGTCAATGCAGAGAAGGGGCGGACTTCATGATCTGTGCAGGCTTATTGAGTCGGCGTGCCACCGGGCTAGTGATGATCACGGTCACGATCGCTGCCGCCACCGCGACCACGGCTGGACAGCAAACCTCCAAGCGGCCGTACTTTCCCGCGCGAGGAGAGTGGCAGAAGAAGGAGCCATCGGCCGTCGGTCTCGAGAGGGCGAAACTCGAGAACGCGATCGCGTTTGCCGTCGCGCACGAGAACCCGAACACGAAGGACCTGGCGGTCGCGACCGTCAACCAGTTCAGATCTGAGGCCCCCTACAACACGCTGATTGGCCCGACGCAGCCGCGGACAGGATCGAACGGCCTGATTATCCGCCACGGCGTCGTCGCCGCCGAGTGGGGAGACACCAGCCGAGCCGACATGACCTTCAGTGTCACCAAGACGTTTCTCTCAACCGTGGCCGGCCTGGCGTTCGATCGCGGAAGGATCCGTTCCGTGACCGATCGCGTCGCTCCTTACTTGCCGGCCGGCGTCGATCTGTTCACGTCGGCGCATAACGCGCCGATCACATGGGAGCACCTGCTGCGACAGACAAGCGACTGGTCGGGCACATTGTGGGGAAAGCCGGACTGGGCCGATCGCCCGCCGCGAGGTCAGACGCCGGAGCAATGGGAGAAGCGCGAACTCCACGAACCGGGGACGTTCTTCAAATACAACGACACGCGGGTCAATGTCCTGGCGCTCTCGTTGCTCTATGTTCTGAAACAGCCGTTACCGGATGTGCTGAAGACGTCAATCATGGATCCGATTGGAGCATCCTCTACCTGGCATTGGGAAGCGTACGACAACGCCTGGGTGGAGAGCGATGGCAAACGCATGAAGTCGGTCACTGGCGGCGGGCATTTCGGTGGCGGCATGTTCATCAATGCCTACGATCTCGCGCGGTTTGGTTACCTGTTCCTGAACAACGGCAGGTGGGAAGACCGGCAGCTGGTGTCCACGAAGTGGATCGCGATGGCGCGCACTCCCGGTCCAGCCAATCCCGGCTATGGTTTCTGCAACTGGTTTCTGAATAACCCGGACTCCCGGCCGGATGGCACCGAAGGCAGCCTTCCGTTTCCTTCGACACCGCGCTCGTCGGTGACGTTCCAGGGCAACGGTATCAACGTGGTGTATCTGGACTGGGAGCACGATCTGGTCGTTGTCGTTCGCTGGATTGATACCAACCAGAGCCTCGATCAATTTTTGGGGAAGGTGATCGGAGCGATCACTTCGTCGTGATCGGCCGGCTGGTCGGTTCCAACGCGCGACACTCAGCATGGAACGCTCTCGCGTGCCATACGAATACGACGCAATTCGCCGCTGCCAGGAGCACGGTTGCGTCGATGATCGTGAACGTGCGCGGCGGCAGCGGGACGTCGCGACCGAGTCCAAAAAAGAGAAACAGGTTCAGCGCGATGACGGCGCTGATGGCAAGGTGAATCCGCCGGAGCGGCGGCCGAGCGGCCGCGGCTGATGCCAGCAGCGGAAGTGACAGATACAAGTGGTTCTCGTGCACCGCGATCCCGAGCACGAAGTACCCGTGCATGATCAAGGCGCCGAGGGCGAAGAACAACGACAGATCGCGCGAATGGCGCCCCTGCCAGAGGCCCCACGCGGCGGCGAGTGCGACGGCGGCGGTGGCGAACGGACGTGGATCTGGATATCCGAGCCGCACGACCGTCGAGATCCCGAGGATCCGCATCGGCATCGTCCACGCCGCCCAGGCTCCCATATCAGCGACCGCGTACGACGCGCGCATGAAGTAGGTGAACACCCACCAGAGGTTTGCCGCGTACGCCGACAGCATGTCGTGGCGCAGCAACGAACTGACGCCCTGCACGACATTCCGGCCGGCGCCGACGACCAGGTAAGGCAGCAGCAGCGCAAGCGATGCGATAGCTGTGGCAGTGATCGTCCGCGCGACCGTCGATGCCCGCCCCGGTGCCGGACTGTTCCAGGAAGCGAGCACGACCACCGGCAACAGGAACACCGCCTGTGCCTTCGTCAAGCATGCGACCGCAATCAATGCGCCCGCGACAATCGGCTCGGCACTGCTTGCAGCCGCCACGCTCGCAACTGCCGGTAAGGCCATCAATGGATCGAGATAACCCAGCACCATCCCATTGAGAACGCTTGCGGGATTACTCCAGTACGCGACCGCGGCCCATCGCGCTGCGCCGACTCCATATCGACGCAGAGCGAGCGCATAGAGCAGCCAGCTCAGCGTGACTTCTGCGATTAATACTGGAACCTTGATGGCGACGTTCAGCCAGCGCGTGTTGTTGAACTGAGCAAACCACAATTGATAGATGTATCCGACCGCGGCGAGCTCATACAACGCGACCGGCGGATAGTCGACCGTGGTCGACCTCTTATCCCAGTGGACGAGACCTCGGACGGGAGGATTGCCGCCGACTCCGTAGAGTGACGTGACACCTTGATGAAGGGCACCGTAACTCCACGTCTTCCACACCATCATGTCTTCGGTGCCATCGAGCGGCATCGCGGCCAGCCTGATCAGCAAGCCGATGACAAGGAGTGCCTGAAAGCGGGGGCGTGTGATCCGTCTCTCCTTCGACAACCCGGATTAACCGGTTTGACGTGTGGCATTATCTCAAATCCCAGATGCCCTACAGCAGGAACGATGGCTGAAACGAATGGTCGAACGCACCGGCGCCTATTCCTGGCGACGTTCGTCGTTCTCGCAGTACTGAGTGCCGGAGCGAGACACACGAGCGTCGCTTCCGCACAAACCGGCACTGATTCTTCGCTGGTGGATCTGACGCGGGCCACGATCGTGACGCCATCGGCGATGACGGGTCCCGAACGGACCGCAGCGCGCGTACTGGTCGAAGAGATAGAAAAGCGCACGACGATCCGGTTGCCGGTGGCGTCGCGGTGGCCGACCGATTCGGTACCCGTCATCGGGGTAGGGCCGCTCGCATCGTCTTCAGCCTGGGCTTCGCCCGGACTGCGCAACGTCGCACCCGCCACGGCGCCTGGCGCTGAAGGATACCGAATCATCGTCAGCGCAGCCGGACGTGCCGCGCCAACCGTCCTCGTTCTCGGCGCCGACCCGCGAGGAGTTCTGTTCGGCGCGGGCAGATTGCTGCGCGAACTGCAGATGACCCGCGGCTCGCTGCGCGTGCCGGCTGCGTTCTCGATGGTTTCGACACCGCAGGTTGCGCTCCGCGGACATCAGCTCGGCTACCGGCCCAAGACCCACTCCTACGCCG
>JBPYFA010000114.1:0-12387 GCA_051986585.1 Vicinamibacterales bacterium
ATGGCGCCGGGACTTCGACTCGGCTGGCTGTCGGCGGCGCCTTCGATCGTCGATCAAATCGCCATCATCAAGCAGCGGCTGGACCCGCACACGCAGAATCTGGTTCAGTTCGCCATGGCGCGGTTGATTCGGCAGGGCAGTTTCGACGCGCACTTGAAGACGCTCAGAGAGGAACATGCGCGGCGCTGTGGACAAATGGTGGCTGCGCTGCAGCGGCACGTCCCGCTCAATGCGTTGCGGTTTACGCGTCCGCAAGGCGGGTTGTATCTCTGGTGCCGGCTGTCGTCCGGGATCGGTTCTCGCGCGCTGTTGGATCGGGCGCTCGGGGCCGGCGTCGCATTCATTGCAGGCGATGCGTTCTACCCTGATCCTGCCGGCGAATCGGAGCTGCGGCTGTGCTTCTCGAGCGTCATGCCGGCGACGATGGAGGATGCCGTGCGGCGGTTCGCCAGCTGCCTGCCGGCAACTCTTGAACGCCGCCAGCTGCGGCCGATCGCATAACGATTAGAATCCCTAATCCCTAATCACTGATCGCGAATCGCTAATCGTTGAATCGTTGAATCCGGGCTGCCGGACCCGGATCCCCATTTCCTGCTGGAGAGATCACCATGGTGAAAGACCCCGTGTGTGGCATGACCATCGACGAAAGCACGGCAAAAGGCAAGAGCGAGTACAAAGGCCAGACGTATTACTTCTGCGCCACAATTTGCAAAACGAAATTTGATCAGGATCCCGCCAAATATGTGAAGAGCTGACACCGTCGACGCCGCTTTCGTCGGCCGCCTGCAGTATTATCGCGCTGTATGGCACACCGCTTCACGGTGGGCGTGGAGGAGGAGTTTCAGATCGTCGATCCGGAGACCTGGGAGCTCCGGTCGCACGTTTCCGAGTTGCTGGCGTCGAGTTCTCCCGCGCTCGGCGAACAGATCAAACCCGAGCTCCACCAGTCGATCGTCGAGGTCGGGACGAAGATCTGCCGCAATGTGCCGGAGCTTCGCGAGGAGATTTTCAGAATCCGCCGCGAGCTGGCCGGTGGCGCCGAACGAGTCGGCCTCGCCGTGGCGGCCGCCGGCACCCATCCCTTTTCGCACTGGAAGGATCAGATCCTCTCTCCCGGGGTCCGCTACGACAGCATCGTCGAGGAGCTTCAACAGCTGGCGCGCTCGCTCCTAATCTTTGGCCTGCACGTTCATGTCGCGGTGCCGGACAATCAGACGGCGATCGACATCATGAACGCGGCGCGCTACTTTCTCCCGCATCTGCTGGCGCTTTCGACCAGCTCGCCATTTTGGATGGGACGCGACACCGGGCTGAAGTCCTATCGAACGACGATCTTCAGGCGGTTCCCGCGAACCGGTGTTCCCGACCATTTCGGATCGTGGAGCGAATACGAGAACTACATCAGGCTGCTCGTCGAGCTGCACTGCATCGATGATGCGAAGAAGATCTGGTGGGACGTGCGTCCGCACCCGACGTTCGGCACGCTGGAGTTCCGCGTCTGCGATGTGCCGACCCGTCCGGAAGTAGCGGTGATGCTCGGCGCGCTCGTGCAGGCGATTGTCGTCAAGCTGCACAAGTTGTACACGCGCAATCTCGGGTTCCGTCTGTATCGGCGCGCGTTGATCGAAGAAAACAAGTGGCGCGCGGCGCGCTGGGGGCTCGATGGCAAGCTGATCGACTTCGGCAAGCGCGCCGAAGTGCCGATGCGTCAGCTGGCGCTGGAACTGCTCGAGTTCATCGACGACGTGGTCGACGAGCTGGAGAGCCGTGAGGCCGTGGAGTACGTGCACACGGTGCTCCGCGAAGGCACGAGCGCCGATCAACAGCTGGCAGTGTTCCGCGAAACCGGGGACTTGAAGGCGGTCGTCCGGTATATCGTCAACGAAACGCGCGCCGGCGTCGACCGACGCGGCGAAGCGTGCCGCGGATAAACACGGACTAACGCAGAAGGAGATATGAATCCGACATCCAGCGCGCCGAAGCCGGTTGGACTGCTGGTCGGCCGTGAGTACAGTTTCCCGCCAGCGTTCATCGCGAAGGTCAATGACAAGGGAGCCCGCCACGGCATCACGGCCGAAATGGTGAGCTGGGGCGGCACGCGGATGACCGACGGCGCGGCGTACTCCGTCATCGTCGATCGGATTTCGCACGAAGTCGAGTATTACCGCGGCGCGCTGAAGCATGCCGTTCTCAACGGCACCTACGTCATCAACAATCCGTTCTGGTGGACCGCCGACGACAAGTACTTCAACTATTCGGTGATGTCGAAACTCGGCTGCGCGATTCCTAAAACGGTGCTGCTGCCACAGAAGGCCTATCCACCCGACATCGATCTGGCGGCGGAGTCGCTGCGCAACCTCCAGTACCCCGTCGATTGGGACGCGCTGCTCGATTACGTCGGCCGGCCGGCCATCCTCAAGCCGTACTCGGGCGGCGGGTGGAAGCATGTCTACAAGGTCAACGATCGGCACGAACTGCTGGAGGCGTACGATGGCACGGCGCCATACTGCATGACCCTCCAGGAGTTCATCAATTTCGACTCCTACGTTCGCTGTTTTACGTTCGGGAAGACCGATATCACGCCGGTTCGCTACGATCCCCGCGAGCGACGCTATCTGATCGATCATGCGTACCTGTCGTCCGACCTTGGTTCGCGCGTCGTCCGCGACGCGCAGACGATCAATCAGGCGCTCGGATACGAGATGAACACCATCGAGTTCGCCGTGCGCGACAACGTTCCCTACGCGATCGACTATCTCAACCCGGCGCCGGATTTCGAACGCGATCGAATCACCGATTTCTATTTCTCCCACGTGCTGGAGAAGATGAGCGATCTGGTGATCGATCGTGCCCTCAATCCGGATCCGACGCAGAGTTGGCCGCGTTGGGAAGAAATGCTGGGCCTCGGCTCTCCGGGCGGGTTTATCGGCAGCCCCAACGCGGCGGCGAGCACTACCTGAGAAGTGGTTTCAAAGCGGGTGAGCGACTGTTTCGATTTCTGTCGTCGTTTCCGCTTTGTGCCTCGAACCTCTTTAGGAGGCGTGGGGGTACCGCGGGGGGAAGCGGCCCGAATCTGACATGAATGCCATCGACGACTGGCACTCGCTCCTGCGTCCGGACGTTGAACTGAGCCCGCGCTATGCCGAGCAGTTGGCCGAGGCAATGCGCATGCGCCGACTCACCTTCGGCGACCGCGTCCATTGTCCGTTCCTGCGCCCATTCTTCCTGACCGAAGCGGACGAAGCTCGCATGCGATCGGCGGCCGAAACGATCGCCGCGCTCGGCGAGCGGGTCGTCGCCGCAGCGCTCCAGACGCCGGCGATATTCAATCAGCTGGGCCTGACCGAAGCAGAAACACCACTGGTGCAGATTGATCCTGGCTACGACCGCGCCAGCACCGCTTCACGGCTCGATGCGTTCCTGCTACCCGATTCGCTGCATTTCGCCGAGTACAACGCCGAGTCCCCGGCGGGTTTGGGTTACACCCAGCGGCTCTGCGAGCTGTTCGATCAGCTGGAGACGATGAACCAATTCCGTCGCGGTCGCAGGGTAAGGTTCAACGCGACCATCGAGCCGATGCTCGATGCGCTGATCGCGAGCTACCGCGAGTGGGGCGGCCGGGCTGATCCGCCGACGATCGCGATTGTCGATTGGCAGAATGTGCCGACCTGGACTGAGTTCGAGATCCTGCGCGATACGTTCGTGGCACGCGGCGTGCCGACGATCGTGTGCGATCCGCGGGAACTGACGTTCCAGAACGGCGTGCTCTCCAGCAGTGACGCTCGAATCGACCTCGTGTACCGGCGCGTGCTGTTGAACGACATCGTGGAGCACATGGACGATTGCGCCGCGCTCATCGCCGCGTACGCGAAGCGCGCCGTCTGCGTCGCGAACACGTTCCGCTGCAAGCTCGCCCACAAGAAGGCCTTCTTTGCCGTGCTGACCGACGAGCGGAACGCGTCGCTGTTTTCCGACGACGAACACGCCGTGATCGCGGTGCACGTGCCGTGGACGCGGATTCTCGGCGACGCCGACACGGTGATGCATGGCCGCCGGCAAAATCTGATGCGGCTGGCTGAGGACCATCGTGAATCTCTGGTGCTGAAGCCCAACGACGAGTACGGCGGCAGCGGGGTGAAGCTCGGATGGGAACTGACACCAACCGAGTGGCAGGCTGCGCTCAACGACGCGTTGAACACACCTCCAGGGACCTGGGTCATTCAGGAGCGGATTCCGGTGCGACGCGAGACGTTCCCGATGTTCGACGCCTCCGCTCACGTCACGATGCGCGACATGCTGGTGGACTTCGCACCGTACCTGTTCCGTGGGCGGATGACGGGCTATCTGACACGCCTCAGTTCGACCGGCCTTGCCAACGTGACCTCTGGCGGAGGGCAGGTGCCGGCGTTCGTCGTGGAACGCTGAATCGATTGCGGACTGCCGATTGGCCGGCGCTCGACTGCTAGAATGAAATCGATGCATTTTGGTTCGGTCGACGAGGAGTTGCTTCCGGGAGCACACAATGCCGTCAACACGTGTCTTGCGGTCCAGCCGGGCGAGGATGTCGCGCTGGTTGCGGACGAGGCGAGCCGCGCAGTTGCGGCAAGTCTGGAGCACGCATTGCGCGATGCCGGAGCGGCGGCGCACTGTCTACTGATTGAATCGGTCGCTTCCCGGCCGATTACCGTGGCGCCTCCCGAGGTGCTGGAGGCATACGAAGGCGCAAACGCCGGAATCCTGTGCATTCAACCGCAGCAGGGAGAACTGCCGGCGCGAATGGCGATCGTCGGCGTGATCGAGCGGCGCCGGATCCGCTACGCCCACATGGTCGGAGTGACGCCCCAGATCATGTGCCAGGGAATGCGCGCCGATTACCGGCAGGTCGATCGCCTGAGCACGCAGTTGTGCGACCGTATGCGGCACGCGCGATCCCTGACTGTCCGCACGGCCAACGGTACCGATCTGCAAGCGACGTTCGATCGATCGCTCGCCTGGGTCAAGACGAGCGGTCTCATCAACCCGCGCTACTGGTCGAATTTGCCGGCCGGCGAGGTGTTTACCACCCCTGGATCGGTGGATGGCACGTTCGTCTGCGATGGAACGGCCGGTGACTATTTCAACGCCAAGTACGGCAGCCTCGACCGATCGCCGCTCGTCCTCGAGATTCGCCAGGGGCGGCTGGTGTCGGCACGCTGCGGCCGCGCCGATCTCGAGCGCGATTTCTGGAATTATTGCCACACCGACGAAAACAGCGATCGCGTGGGAGAACTGGCGTTTGGAACGAATCTCGGACTGCGCGAGATGATTGGCATCCTGCTCCAGGACGAGAAAGTGCCGGGAGTGCACCTCGCGTTCGGCGATCCGTACGGAAGCCAGACGCACGCGAACTGGAAATCACGGACCCACGTCGACGTGCTGACGCGACACTGCGACGTGTGGATCGACGATGAGCAGGTGATCGCTGACGGTCAGTATCTGCTCGAAAAGTTTGACCTCGCCGCAACTCCCGGCGCGGTGTGAGGCCTGCGGCCAACGACGCTAGCCGCACCGGCTCTCAGACTTGCCCTGTCACCACCGTGAAATGTACTCGCGCAGCTGTTCTTTCCAGTAAGGCCAGTCGTGGCCGCCACGCGGTCCCCAGTCGTCAAGCGAATGCCGAATACCGCGTCTCGCAAGAACCGAGGACATCGCGTACGAATAGCCGCTCTTCTCCCACGGGCCCGAACCGGTGACCAGTCTGATTTCACAGGTCGACAGCTGTTCGAGGAACCAGGGGTCGGTCAGATTCGCCATGTAGTCGACCGGGTTCTGAAAATAGAAGTTGTCGTCGTACAAGCCACCCATGAAGTCGCGCAGGTCGAATATTCCCGACAACGCGTAGCAGCGTTTGACGAGATGTGGGTAGTGAAACAGCGTATTCGCAGCATGGTAGGCGCCGAGCGATGCGCCGACCGTGGCGATCGGAATACCGGGAGTCTGACAGCTCGCGTGAATGTACGGGATGACCTCATCCCGAATGTACTCGTCGAACATCCGCTGGCGCCAGCTGCGATGGAACGGGTGCGCCTGTTTGTTGAGAAACGATTCGTGATTGTTCGAACCGACGCAGAAGACCTTCACGCGCCCGGCATCGATGAAGTCGCCAACCGCCGCGATCAGGCCGTTGCGGTGAAGTTCCCATTCATCGCCGTGACTGGTGGGAAACGCGAGCAGCGGTGGTCCCCAATGGCCGAAGACCGCGACGCCCATGTCGTGCCCCAGCCGCGGAGAATGCCAGTATTGGTGGAGGGTGTGCATAACAGATCGGTTTTTGGTTCTCGGTTATCAGTTATCAGTTTTGGTTATTGGTTATCGGTTATCGGTTATTGGTTCTCGGTTATTGGTTAGTGGTTTCTCAAAACCGATAACAAAGAAGCCGAAAACTAAGAACCGATCTGCGTCACCATCGAGACCGAGAAGCCGTCGTAGCCTTTGGCTCCGACGGTTTGCAGCGCGGTCGCGATGACACGCGGTTCGGTCGCCGCGACTTCCATGAACCGCCGCATGCCTTGAACCGCGGTGTCGGTGCTGGCGGCGTTGGCCACTTCTCCGTTCCGTATCACGTTATCGACCACGATCAACGAGCCGACGCGCGACAGGCGCAGGGCCCACTTGAAATACTCGGGCGTGTTTGGCTTGTCGGCATCGATGAAGATGAGATCGAATGGAGCACTGCCGTCCGCCGCCATTTGAGGCAGGGCATCGAGCGCAGGACCGACGCGCACCTCGACCACACGCTCCAATCCGGCGTGCGCGATGTTTGCCCGGGCAACTTCGGCGTGTTTCGGTTCAGCCTCGAGCGAGATCAGCCGTCCACCCGGCTGCAGCGCCCGCGCCATCCAGATCGTGCTGTAGCCGCCGAGGGTCCCGATTTCGAGGATGGCGCGTGCGCTCACGAGCCGTACGAGGATGTGCAGCAGTTTGCCGTAGCTGGGCGCCACGGCGATTGCGGGCAACCCAGCCGCATCGCTGGTCTCGAGCGCCCGGTCGAGGGCAGCGTCCGGCTTGACCAGAACCTCGGTGATGTAGTCATCGACTGCGGACCATCGATCGTTGGGCATGGAGTTCATCTCGAGGATTCGGTGATTCCGTGATTGACGATTAGTGATTCGCGATTCACAGAGCCGGCTATTTCTTCCAGATTCCAAGACTCTGCCTGACCAGCACCAGCTGTCCGACATGGTAGGCGGTGTGGTCGGCCACGAGCAGCAGTTCCCGTAAGTAGGTCTGCCCTTCGCCGTGCGGGATCTTTGCGGTCAGATCCCGTGATGGATCCAGCGCCATCTGCTTGAGCGCCTCGCGATCGCGCCGGAACGCCGCCAGGCTCTCGTCCCATGCCGCCGTTGATGGCGGTGCCGGCGTCGACGGCCAGTAATCCTGCGGCCAATTCATTTCCTTGTAGTTCGGGTTCTCGCTGAAATCGAGAATGTCGTGCTGCGCGATGCGCATGTGCTCGATCAGCTCCCACGGCGAGTGCGCGCCAGCGCGCGCCCCTCGCAGACGTTCCGGGATGTCGGCGACTGCCGTATCGAATCCGACATGTGCATCTTCCCAGGCCAGCTGCCTGGCCACCAGCTCTCGAATCGCCGTGTCACTCATGAAATACTCCGATTGGCAGCGTCCGTATTTGGCCCTACCGGTGCAGCGGAAGTCGTCGCTGCCAGAGGCCAGCCGACGAGAAACGTCAACTGCCCCGGGCCGCGCGGGAACGGTCGCAGCCCTGCACGCCATTCCATCGTACCAGCGGCGCGACCGAGTTCTCTCAGTTCGTCCACCGTGTATGCGCGCAGCTGCGAGACGACGCCGTCCCAGAGGCACGTCAGCGGGACGAGGGGGATGGGATACGTGAACAACAGGCGTTTCCACGTGAACGGGCGCATGAATGGCGTCGAGAGCCAGACAAAAATCGGCATGAAGACGACCGGAATCAGCGTGCGAAGAGAACGCCGCGATGCTTCGAAAATCGCGATCGGCTGCCTGGCTGACGCCGCGTCCGCCAGGATGGCTTTTGCATCGGCCGGCCGGAAATGATGGAAGCCGTTGAACAGCGTTCGCAGTCCTCGAAGTTCGCGCGGAACCTTTCTCGCATCGATCGGTGTTGACACGTAATCGATCGCACCCTGGGACGTGGTCGCCGCTTCGTCGAAGGCGGCCAGGTTCGGGAAGAGATCGGTCAGCGTCGCGGTTGCGTGAATGCCGGAGCCGCGCAGCTCATCGAGGACGGCAGGCAGCGGGCCCGATCCGCCCGAACAGAGATCGACGATATGGGTCGTTCCCGCCTGTTCGAGCGCCTCCGCGATCAGCGGCGTCATGGCTTTGTAGAGGCTCGTCGCCGTCTGCGCGAAGTGCAGGTAGTCGGTTGCGAGATCGCGCACGACCGCCGGGAACCACGCCTGGTCTTCGAGTTCGAGAAGATGGAGCCTGCGCACGCCACTCCTAATTCGTTTTGCCAGGCCCCCAGAGAGCGCGCCCTGGCTTCGCGCCCGTGTGCTCGCCGTTCCTGATGACCTGCGTGCCGTTCACGAACACGTGCCGCACGCCAACCGCGTATTGATGCGGGTTCTCGAACGTGGCGCGATCGGCAATGGTCACCGGGTCGAACACCACCACGTCGGCGAACATGCCTTCCTTCAAAAACCCACGACGATCGAGCTCGAGATTCGTGGCGGGAAGTCCACTGAGCTTCCGGATGGCATCGGGCAGCGTCAGCACGTGGTCGTCGCGCACGTACTTGCCAAGCACACGGGCGAAATTTCCATACGCGCGAGGATGAGCCGACGACTTCGTAAACGGAAGTTCCGGCGCCATCGACGCGGCATCGGATCCGAATGAAACCCATGGCAACACGATTTCCTTCCGGATGTTGTCTTCCGACATCATGAAGTACACCGTGCCCACGCGAGACCGATCCTCGAGCACCAGATTCATGATGGTATCGATTGGATCCTCTCCGCGAAGCTTCGCGGCCTGCGCGAGCGTCTTTCCGGTCAGCGGTTTGAGTGCATCTGACTTGAATTCCACGAGCAGCACGCGATCCGCCGATCCGGCGGCGCGATACAGATTCTCCCAGTCGTCTGAAGGTGTACGGATCGCAGCCGCGATTTTCTTTCGTGTGTCAGGATCCGAGAGCCGTTTGTACGCCGCGTCGTATCCGCCGTCGAGCACCCATGGCGGCATCGAGGCATCGAGTCCGGTCGCTCCAGCGGTATAGGTGTACATGTCAGCGGTGACGTTCAGGCCTTCCTTTCGCGCCGCTTCGATCCTGGCGATCACCCGATCCATCTTCGGCCAGTTCGTCTGCCCGGCCGCCTTGAGGTGATAGATCTCCGCGGGAATGTTCGCCTCGCGACTGATCCGGATCAGCTCGTCGACGGCTTCGAGCAGCCGATTTCCTTCGCTGCGCATGTGCGAGATGTACTTCCCGCGATACTGAGCCGCCACCTTGCACAGTTCGATCAGCTCTTCCGTGGACGCATAGAACGCGGGCGCATAAATCAGCGATGAACCGATGCCGAGCGCTCCCGCCTTCATCTCGCGGCCGACGAGCGCGCGCATCTCGTCGAGCTGCGCTGCGGTTGGCCGCTTGTCTTCGAGCCCGATCACATGCTCGCGAATGGTTGTCGCGCCGATGAACGATGCGACATTCTGTGAGATGCCCTGTTCCTCCAGGTGTTCCAGATACTCCGAGAGGCTCGTCCATGTGATCGAGTACTTCAGATCGCCCATTTGTTCGATGGCCCGGCGCTTCATCTCAGGCGTCATCGGTCCCATCGAGCTGCCTTCGCCGAAGATCTGAGTCGTGACGCCTTCGCGCAGCTCGCCTTGAGATCTCCCGTCCACCAGGAGCGATTCCGTCGACCACGACAGCATGTTGATGAAACCGGGCGTCACCGCGAGACCCGACGCGTCGATCACCGAGCCGGCCGGCAGCGACGCGAGATCGCCCACCGCCGCGATCCGGTCGCCGCGCAGACCAACGTCAGCCCGTAGGCCCGGAGAGCCGGTGCCGTCGTACACCGTACCGCCTCGAATCACGATATCGAACGGAGCGGGCTGCCTCGACGCTGCGATCGAGCCGCCGGTCAGAAGGGCGATCGCGGAGGTCACGACGGTCAGCTGGATGCTGAGAACACGCATCCGCGCATTAGAGACCGTCGGCCGAAAAAATGAAAGTGGGGAGTGAGGGGGCGCGCGCTCAGCGCTGTCTTCGTGAGCGCGCGCCGGCGAAATGTGGCTAGGCCGTTCCCATATCGACGAACACGGTGTTCAGCCGATAGTACAGCACCTCGTTGAACTCACCAGTCTGCACCCGCGGCCAGACCGGGACGCCGGCAGTGCTGACGACGCGGATCTTGCCCCGAACGTCGTCCAGCCACCGGACCACGCGGATCTGTTCCTCCGCGGTGAGACGGGTCAGGTTCTCCAGCAAGAGCGTGGCACAGCTTCCCGGCGCGGGAAGCGCGAGCGGCTGTCCGGCCCGCCATTTGACGACGGGGCCGCGAAGATCCAGACGCAACATGTCCACGACGATGCGGGTCGCTTCTGCGTTACCGACGACCATCACGTTCGTGCGCGGCATCGAGCTGACCTGAAGATCTCGACGGGGGACGGACCGGACGATCTGTCGTTTGACGTGCGGGGCTGCAGCAGGGCGACTCGCGGTGGCGGCGGCACTTGAGCGGTTCTCCATGGGGCCTCCTTGCGGCGCGCGTAAGCGAGATCCGGCTGACTCTACCGGCGCGCGAGCGGCGCTGCTATCAGGAGAACGGCGAAAAGAGGCTAGGGAGAATCCCTTAGTACCACCCGGCGGGCTCAGTGACAGGTCAATGAGTTACGGGTTTTCGAGCCAGCCTTGAAGAACGGCGTACTTCACGATGTCGATGCGGCCCCGTAACCCCAGCTTCCGCATGGCGTTGGCCTTATGGGCCTCGACGGTTTTGACGCTGAGAGACAACTGCGCCGCGATTTCCTTGTTGCTGTAGCCGGACGCAATCAAGCGAAGCACGCCGGATTCGCGATCGCTCAGGTCCGCTAGCGGTTTGGCTGCTCGATCGGCCCGTCCGAGCAGCCGCGCGGTCACGCGCGCCGTGAGGGTCGAATCGAGGTATTGGCCGCCGGCTGCCGCGGCGCGAATGGCCTGGAGAAGCTCCGTCGGCGCGCTCTGTTTCAACACGTAGCCGGCAACCCCGGCCCGAAGCAGCTCTTGAACGTACGCATCGTCGCCATGACGCGTGAGCGTGACAATCACGACGTTTGGCTGTTTCTCTTTCAGCATGCGTGTCGCGGCGAGCCCATTCATCCCCGGCATCGAGATGTCCATCACGACGACGTCCGGCTTGATGGCGAGCGCATTCTGCATCGCCGCCTTCCCGTCGCTCGCCTCGGAAACCACTTGCATGTCGGGCTGCGTGTCGATCAGCAGTTTCAGCCCGTGCCGCACGGTGACGTGATCGTCGGCGAGCAGAATCCGGAGCGGTGCCGTACGTTCAGGCATGGTTCGAAGCTGGATCGGCAGGGGATCCCGTCGTCAAGCGAACGAACACCGCCGTCCCCATCCCTGGCGATGATTCGATTTCCAATACCGCCCCCACCAGTGCGGCGCGTTCGCGCATGCCGACAAGGCCGAAACCCGGCGCCGGCGAGTCCGATTCAGCCGGCTCGAATCCCTGGCCGTTGTCTTCGACGACGAGCAGCACGCTGTTGCCGCGCCGTTCGAGTATGACCTCGACGTTGGTTGCCGCCGCGTGCTTCGCGACGTTCGTGAGCGCCTCTTGTGCGATCCGGTACAGAGCCGTTTCCGTGTCGGCAGGCAGACGGTCGTCCATCAGCCCCGAGGAATGCAGCGCCGCCGGCACGCCGACGCGCGTCGACCAGTCCTGAACGTAGTTCGCCAGGGCGGCCCGCAGTCCCAGATCGTCGAGCGCGGTCGGCCGAAGCTGCCACACGAGCTGATCGACGTCGTGGTCCAGGCGCTTCACGATCCCCTCAATCGCATCCACATGCCCGGCAAGATCGGGATCGCGACAGGCATCTTTCAGGAGACGGATTCGAAGGGCCAGCGCGGTCAGGTGCTCGCCAAACTGATCGTGCATCTCGCGGGCGATGCGGCGGCGCTCGTCCTCCTGTGCGAAGACCAGACGGCCGAGAAGCTCGGTCCGCGCGCGTTCAGCCTCGGCGCCTTTCCGCTCGGTCAAATCGAAGTGCGTGCCCACGATCCGAACCACCGGACCGCCTGGTGTGCGCCGAACCGGGTAACCTCTCGACAGGACTTCGACGTAGTGGCCGTCTTTGTGGCGCAGGCGGAACTCTCCCTCGTACGTGCGTCCGCCCTTGCGCACACTTTCATTC
>JBPYFA010000115.1:0-6268 GCA_051986585.1 Vicinamibacterales bacterium
TCGGCAGCTGGTCTGGAAGAATTTTTGGTTTGGCTCTCGGCGGCGCCCAAGGATCAGGGACTTCCCATTGCGAATGGCATGGCGACAACCCGTTCACTACATGCGCCCGGAAGTGTTTGCCGTGATCGAGCCGCTCGTTCGCTTCGACAAAGAGGTGATAGCTCACTTCAGGTCGCCAACGGTGGGACCGTGATCTTTCCCCGTCCCTCCTCGGTCCAGGTCCTGCGAATGGCCTGCGATTATCGCTACACACAGTGATGTGGCAATTTGTGGGAATCCTGCTGATCGTAGTGTTCGCAAACCGCGAGTTCTGATCGCAGAGTTCGCAGAAAACGGCCGCAGATCGTAGAGTGCGGCCGTTCTCCGAGCCTCTGGAGCACGTTATCGGGGTTCGAATCCCTGCCTCCCAGCCACGAAATTTACTCTGTGGTTTCAACAACTTGCAGCACAGGGTGATTCCACTATCGAACTCACCCCCGGCGGATTGATCGTAACGTCGCGCGTTCATGCGAGTTTGCGTCGACGACGGCCGCTTCAGTCGCGGATCGGTTCGAACCGCGCGCTGCTTGGATAGCGGGCTGATTCGTCAGCGCCCACTCTGACAGCGCTCTGAGCGGCTTCACGAGAGAAGCGCCTACCGCCGTGAGCTCGTACTCGACCTTCGGCGGAACCGACGCGTAAACCGTCCGCTTCACGAGACCATCCTGTTCCAGTCCGCGCAAGGTCAGTGTCAACATTCGATGTGACACGCCATCGATCAGCCGCAGCAGCGCATTGAAGCGCGTCGGCCCCTTCGACAGCGCGCCAACGACCATTACTGTCCACTTGTCCCCGATGCGATCCAGCACTTGCCCCAGCGCCTTGCAATTCGCGTGGTCGGGATCAACGGTCCGCGACTGACCGGTTCGCTTCGCTGACGTCACCTTTTTCATCGCTCACCGTCCACCGACAGGAACATCCGTGTTCCCTAGGAACGTTCTTGTTCACTCTTGCGCCGCCGCCGAGCACGGCGCATAGTAGATTAACGAACATTTTGTTCGTAGCGATTAAAAGGTTATCACAATGAAGATCGGCGTGAGTGGGGCAACTGTGCGTGCGGCGTCGTTGAGGAAGGGCGGTACGCAGTGAACCTCGCGCTCTGGGTCGTGCAGGTGCTTCTGAGTCTGTTCTCGCTCGCGGCTGGCTGGAATCACAGCTTGCGCCCGCTGAGCGACACGATTCAGTCCTCGCCGTGGGCCGCGGATCTGCCGGTCGCACTCGTCCGATTTATCGGGTATGCGGAATTGGCGGCGGGTATCGGTCTCGTACTCCCGGCCGCCACGCGAACGATACCGGGCCTGACGCCGCTGGCCGCCATCGGGTTGGCGATCATCATGGGGCTCGCGATCCCCTTCCACATCATGCGCGGCGAAGCCAACGTGATCGCGATGCATATCGCGGTAGTGGCTCTGTGCGTTTTCGTGGCGTGGGGACGACTCCGCCGAGTGCCAATTCGCAGTCGTTAAGCGGAGCTCGACGCAAGTGCCAAAGCATTTTGAGCTCGGCGTCTACACGTTCGGTAACACGCCGCGTACTGAAGACGGCGGATATGGGTCCACGGCACAAGCGATCCGGAATGCCGTGGAAGCAGTGCGCGTCGCCGAAGACGTGCGCCTCGACTTCTTGGGCTTTGGCGAGCATCACACGCACTCGATGGCGGTGTCGTCGCCGACCTCCCTTGTCACCGCAGCAGCGGTGCCGACGCGCAAATCAAGCTTGGTGCGACGGTCAGCGTGCTCTCCACCGATGAACCGATCCGTGTGTTCCAACAGCTCGCGACGGCCGCCGCGATCGCCCCGGGCCGCATCGACATCGTCGCCGGCCGTGGCTCGTCAGACATCACGTTTTCCCTCTTCGATCTCGACGCGGCCGACTACGACACGCCTTTTAGCTCCAAGCGGGAACTGGTGCTCTTCGCTCAGTTCCCACGAGCGCATCACTGGCTCGGCACCGGCGGCAGTCCCGAATCGGTCCTGCGGGCCGCCGAGCTCGGACTGCCCATGTTTCTGGGCATCCTGGGCGGAACGCCGGAACATTGGGCGCAGTATGGCCGTGGGTATCGGCAGGCCTGGGTGAACGCCGGGCGCGAGGACGTTCCGGCCGATATCGAGGTAGCGGTGCACGGGTTCATCGGAGAGGACGATCGGGACGCGAGGGCCACGTACCTCGCGCACGAACTTCGGATGTTCGAGACCGGGTCAGCCGAGATCGGGCGGCCGATGCGTGCTCCGTCTGGGCGCGAGGCTGATCTCGAGCGCGGCATGGTGTTCGCCGCCGGACCGGAGCAGGTCGCCGCTCGCATCGTCCACCCGTGCAAGCTCCTCGGGCACTCGCGGCAGATCCTGCCGATGGACTTCGGAGGCATGCCGCAAGAGAGCTTCCTGAAGAGCATCGAGCTGCTCGGCAAGAAGGTCCTCCCGAAGGTTCGCGAGCAATTGGCAGCGGACGTCGCCGAGTCTCCGAAGGAGATGCCCGAGATCACGCCGCACTTATGAGCCAGTTGCGGAAATCGTCCGAACACCCAGCCAGCCTACGCTCGCATTCGGCGAGCTTCGGCTCGGTCGCCGCGCTTCGCGCGGCGACGAATCACGAAGCGAAAATCATCAGGCGTAGGCTGTCCCGCCGTAGCGTCGCAGGCGCGAAGGCGGACCGGCGAAACACCGATACACTGTGAACAACTCGTGTCTACCGGGTCCTCGGATCGTCAGCCGAGTGCAGCCTTGATCAAATCGTCACATCACATGACCAGCGGCTTCGAGATTGTGCCGGGCGTACTGGATCAACGCGACATCGCAGATGTCGCTGGTTCACTCGAAGAGGAAGGACTCGAGCGGAGCCGTGCCGGCGCACGCCATCTGATGCGTCACTCGATCGTCCAGCAGGTCGCTCGCGATCCCCGCCTGGTTGCTCTCGCCTCTCGATTTCTCGGTCCGTCCGCGATCCCGTTTCGCGCAACGCTCTTCGACAAGTCGCCAGACCACAACTGGCTCGTCGTGTGGCATCAGGACACTGCGTTGCCGTTGCGGCAACGTCGTGACGTTGCGGGATGGGGCCCATGGTCCGTCAAAGCCGGAATCACCTATGCTCACGCGCCAGCTGCCGCGTTGTCACGCGTGATTGCTCTTCGATTGCACATCGACAATTCCGGCCCAGATAACGGACCCCTCCGTGTTCTGCCTGGAACGCACACTCGGGGCGTGATGTCCGACGCCGATGTCGCGCAACTCGCTCGCGATGTTCATGCCGTCGATTGTGTCTGTCCCGCAGGCGGAGTCGTCGCCATGCGTCCGCTCCTTATCCATGCGTCGTCCAAGGCCGAAACCGATCAGCGACGGCGCGTACTACACATCGAATACGCCGATTCGCTCGACTTGGGAGCTGGGCTGCAGCTGGCCATCGCATGATGAGCGCCACCGACCACAACCGCTTGATTCGCGACGCTGCTAGGCGACGATCGGATGCAAGAACGAAATTGGCCAGGCACTCGAGTACGCGAGGTCGTTTTCGACAACACCGGCGAAACGCTTTTCTTCGGCCATGTTCGGGACAAATTCCAGGCAATCAGTCTGGTTTTTGAGTGCAAGAAAACACCGTGGTGACCAGTAAGTGGCGCTGCCGGGGCTCACGTGAGGAACGGGACTCCAAGCCAGGGAATCTGTTCCCACGATCTCGGAGTTGCGCGGTGGGCTACTCAACAGGCTTGCGACCGACGCCGATCAACTGACGGCTCGTGGCACGAAGTGCGTGCTGAGCGTAGTCGCCGAACCATCCTTCCATCGAAAACCCCGTGACGCGAAAGAGGAGCTCCACTTCGCGCGGATAGTAAACGTGGCAGTCGAAGTCACTGACGTAACGATCGACTCGGTCGCCGTCGGGAAACCTGTCGTAAAGAAACCGAATCTCGGCACGCTGCTCGTGTGGCAGGTATCTGGTCGTTTTGTAGCGCAGCAGCCTGGTGCCCGTATCGGGATCCCGCGTGTCAACATCGATCTCGACGAACGCGCGCGGCGGTGTCTGCATCGAGTCGGCGTATGTGGCCAGATTCGGCATCGTGAGATCCGCGACCAGTCGGCCGCCCGTCCGCAGGTTGCGGTAGGCACACTGCCACGTGGAGATTTGCTCGTCGACCGTGAGCAGATGGGACAGCGACGAGCAGGGCGCGATGACGAGGTCGAACGGGTCAGCGGTCTGCCAATCGCGCATGTCCGCCTCGAGAAAGGACAGATACCTACGCTCCGTGTCACTTAGAGCGGCGCGTTTTAGGTAAGCGGCTTCCAACATGGACGCCTCGCGCTCCAGCCCGACGAGTTCGACGCCCGAGGGGGCTGCCGCCCGGGCGAGCGGGATCGTGACCCGTCCGCTGCCCGACGCCAGCTCCATCACGCGCCGGGGGCGCCACTTTTCAAGCAGTTTGACGTAGAAGGCCACGTCCTCATCGTCTCCCTCGTGCTCGAGGTCGTAATCGCGCGGCCGTTGATAGATGGTTTCCATGGCGACCGTCGAGTGCGACAAGCACGCCGCACGTCCTGCTCGAGCTCAATGTCGTTTTACTCAAAAGACACATTTCCAACACGGATTCTCCGTCGGTGAAAACGACTTGCCTCGTGCAGCTTCGGCGGGCTCGAAACCTGAATCTACACGCAGGAGGAGGAATCAAATGACTATGCCGACGTCAGGGCGTTTTGCTCACACAGAGGGTACCGTCGCCAGGACCATCGAGGCGCAGACGGCCAAGCTCCCATCCGACACCTTCCTGTGGGCATCGCTGATATCAATGGCCGCTTCAGCGGCCCTCCACTTCACCGGCAACAAGCCGGCGAGCGTGTTCGTCGGGCAGTGGGCGCCGACGCTGCTCATCCTGGGCGTGTACAACAAGCTCGTGAAACAGCTCGGCTCCGATTCGTTGGACAACCGGATCAAAGCATAGTGACGAACGCGGCGGTCAGCTCGACTGGCCGTCGCGCGGTGCCAAAAGAGATGACATGGCAGGAGCATCACGAAACGCGGCGCACGATTGGCAAGATCTCAGGGCGGAGGACGAGCATGAAACATGAACTCGAGACACTGTACAGCCACATCGATGACATCGAGATTGCGATGATGACGACGCGGCGAGCGGACGGCCACTTGCAGTCGCGCGCGATGGCGACCCAAAAGCGTGTGGAAGGCGCAGATTTGTGGTTCGTGACGCTGGAGGGCACGCAGAAGCTGCGCGACCTCGCCGCCGATCCACACGTGAACCTGTCGTACTACAAGGATCGAACGCGCGAATGGGTTTCCGTCTCCGGCATCGCGACCCTCACGAGCGACCGCGAGAAGATCCACGAGCTGTACGCGTCAGACTGGAGAGCGTGGTTTCCGAAGGAAGGGGATCCGCGCCACGGGACGAAGGATGATCCCCGCATGGTCCTCATCGGCGTGGACGTTCACGCGGCGGTATTTCTAGAGGTGAACAAGCCGCAGCCAGTCGTCCTGTTGGAAGTGGTGAAGGGCTGGGTCACGGGGTCGGCGCCAGACATCGGCGAGATGCACCACGTGAAGAAATAGTCAGCGCGCGAGATACTGGGGACCGGCCGCGTCCGTCTGGTCCTCGTCTTCAGAGAATCATCGCGTCGTGTGTTGTCCTCAGCTGGCGCCGCAGCTCGAGCGAGCACGCCAGTGATGGCGCGTCGACGAGCACGCCCGCACGTCCTCTAAGTACAACAGTTATCAAGGAACAAAAAAAGAAGGATCAATCAAGGCTCAGGCTATCGCTTCGCCCAACTGGCCCGCCCTATTGTCTCGGGCATGCCTCTGCAATCCCCCCGAGTCGCAGTCAGCGAGCCTCTCCACGCCCCGCTCCGAAGGCCGCGTCGTCGTGACCGGTTCTTCATGGGCATGTCCGTGGCCGCCGCCCTCACCGTCTTTGTCGGGTTCGCTCGCACGTACTACCTGAAAAGCCTCTTCCCAACCCCGTCGTTTCCGCTGCTGTTCCACGTCCACGGTGTGCTCTTCACCGCATGGATGCTTCTGCTGCTACTGCAGGTTTGTCTTGCTGCGTCGGGGAGAATGGCGCTGCATCGGCGTGCCGGAGCGATCGGCGGATGGCTCGTCGTGCCGATGCTGGTCACCGGCTCGCTCGCGGCCATCGCCGCGGCCCGTGGGCAGGCACCGATCAGCGCGGCCGCACTGCGAGGGGACACGACATTGGTCGTCGCGGCACTCGCGCTCCCGCCACTTGAAGCCATGG
>JBPYFA010000116.1:0-9671 GCA_051986585.1 Vicinamibacterales bacterium
CAGAGCTGTACGCGCGCTGCCGACGGGCGGCAAAGTCTTCAGCGTTGATCTGATGAGTATTGATTACCAGGAAGCGGTGGAGAGGTGTGCGATGGGCTGCGCCTTCATACATTTGCCGCACATCCGAACGCCCCAAGAGCCAGACGCCGCCCTGAGTCTGGCGGAACTCGTCCACCTGCTCAGACGCGACAATCGCACCGCGAAGGGCGGTTTGGGTAGCGGCAACTTTCAGCATCGCGAACGAGTCGGTCGCAATCCAGGCTTTTCCCCTGAAGAGCGATGACGCTTTGTCGCCGCGCGCGGGATCCGGCTCGAACGACACGACGTAACACCGCGTTTGCTCGATCGTGTCCTGCCCTTCCAGCCGGTACCGATAGACGTCGGTCAGCGCAATGGCAAGGGGCGGCGAAGCCACCCGCTCCGGTTCGATGATCGGGAGACGCGGGATTGAATCACCGCGAAATGCCACGCCATTGATGCGAACTTCCCGCTGTTCGATCTCGGTGACGCCATCGAGGGTGAACATCGTGACGTTGGAGCTGATCGTAATCGGCGCGGGAAAACCAGGCGCCTCGAATGAGAGGGTCAGCGTGCCATCCGCGATGACCGATTGAACGATGGCCGCTTGCCGCGCAACCATGGCCTGGTGGCGCGCGATGATCTCCTGGACGGTCAACGATCGAGCGCCGACGACCTGCACGTCCTGCGCGAACGCCTCGCCACCGCCGGGCAGAGCAGGATTGGCGGATAACGGCGTGGCGATGACATGCGCGAGCTGAGCGGCCAACGATCCGGCGGAAGACGCGTCGCCGGGCATCGTCCAAATCAAATGACTGGCCGACTCCGTTCTGGTCATCCCGAGCACTGCTTCCAGAGTCGAGTTCGACGGAACCAGACGCCACTGTTCCACAGCACGAGCCTCGATCGGCGTCGCGCCGGTGACGACAACGAAGTCGACATACGACGTGAGATCGCGCGTCGCCAGCGACGACAGCTGGACAGCGGTCCCGGATAGTCCCAAGAGCGCCGTGCCCGGAATTGTCGCGCGCAGAGCCGTCAGCGAAGTCTTCAGCGCAAAGGCAAATTGCTCGTCGGTCTGACCGGCGGATTGCGTCCCGGCGGCGACGACGATCCGGCGGACGTGCGCGGCCACGTCCGGCGGGACTGCTGACGCCGGCGTTGTCACCAGCAGGGAGGGCCGCCCGCCTTTGCGCTCGATTTCGATCAGAGCAGGGACCGCAAGAGACGCGTCCGTGGCGGCAACCCGGACGAAGACATCCATCTGTTCCAGCTGCTCGGGCAGCGATCGCGCGGCCTCGGGCTCTATCGCAATCGCCACGCAGGTGGCGCACACGGCTGCCTGGGGTGCCGCAGCCTGAGCCGAAGCGGGCAAAACTGTGAGCAGCGCGGCGAGTGAAGCAGCTGCCTCTACAGCGGCGTATAATGGGCGTTTGGTCATGTTCCGGAAGCGCCCCTGACATGCGCGTCTTTGCAATTTGCCAGGACGAGCTCGTCATTCGATCGCTCGACTCGGTGCTGTTGCCTAGTTTCGAGGTCGATTTTCTTGTCGAGAGCCGGCCCCTGGCGCGGCGTCTACACGATGCCGGAATTGCCGCAAGCGCCGGCGACCCCCGGCGCATCGACACCTACCTCAAAGCCGACATCTCCCCCAGCACCTGTTTCATTATCGAAGACAACGGCCGTCGAAGCCTGAAGAAAGTGCTGTCGACGATTCGTGATGCAGGCGGCACGCTGGTCTACGTGTTACATACCACGCCGTCGAAGGCGTCGGAGGCGGCGCGCGCGGAATTTCCGGATGTCACGCATCTCGAACTGCCAGAACTGATCCGTCCGACCCTGGTCACCGAGCTCAGCCGATCGATGACACGCGCCCGCGTGCAGCAGTATCAACGCTACTTCGCTGACGCCGACAAAGTATTGATCCTGCTGCACAACGATCCGGATCCGGACGCGATGGCCAGCGGGCTGGCGCTGAGAAACCTGCTCCGCCGGAACAAGAACACCGCGATCATCGGCGCCGTTCAGGGGGTGACGCGGCCGGAGAACCTGCGGATGGCGAACATGCTCGACATCCATGTCGAGCGGGTCACGCCGGCGTCGTTCCAGGAGTTCGATCGGATTGCAACCGTCGATGTGCAGCCGCATTATTTCGGCGGCATGCTCGATCGCGTCGACCTGGTCGTCGATCATCATCCGGAGCAGACGGGCTACATCGCCGCCTACAAGGACATCAGGGCCGACTATGGCTCGACATCAACGATCCTGACCGAGCACCTGCGCGCGGTCGACGTGAACATCTCGGAGCGGACGGCGACCGCCATGCTGTACGCGATCAAGTCCGACACGCTGTTCTTCGCCCGCCATACCAACCGCGTCGACCTCGAGGCGTTCACATTTCTCTATCCGCTGGCCGATGCCGCGCTCATCCGCAAGATGGAGGGAGCGGAAATCACTCTCGAGCGGCTCGATTACGTGACGCGCGCGAGCCAGGGCGGCATCATGCGCGAGCAGGTCTTCAGTGCATTCATCGGCGAGGCGCCGCGGGAAGACTTCATTCCTTACACGGCAGATTTCTTCCTGCAGCTGGAAGACGTGAAGTGGACGATCCTTGCCGGCGTCGTGCATGGCAGCCTGATCGTCAGCGTGCGAAACCTCGGATACTCGCGAAACGCCGGCGAATTCGTGAAGCGATGGTTTGCCGATATCGGCAGCGCCGGCGGCCACCGCGCGATGGCGAAAGCGGTGGTGCCGATGGACAAGTTCAGGGAAAAGTTCGGAGAGCTGAGCGGGCCGGCGATCACGGCGCGGATCGCGGAGATGGCCGAGCAGTTCCTGCACGAACCCGCCGCGGACAAGAAAAAGGAGCCAGTGATCCGATAACGAGAACTACCCCAACGCCTGATCCAAGTCTGCGATCAGATCCTCCGGATCCTCTAATCCCACCGACAATCGCGCCATGCTGTGCGTCACACCGGCGCGTTCGAGTTCCTCTTCCGTGTGTCCCCACTGCGATGTCAGAACCGGCAGGCTGCAGAGACTTTCGACGCCGCCGAGGCTGGCGGCGCGTTTGAAGACCTTCAGCCGATCGAAGAACCTCGCCGCCGTATCGTAGCCGCCGCCGACATCGAGGCAGACCATTCCGCCAAAGCCGCGCATCTGCTTCGACGCAATCGCATGATCCGGGTGCTGCTCCAGGCCCGGATAGTAGACGGCCTTCACTCGACGATCGGTGGAGAGCCATCGCGCCACGGCCATCGCGTTGGCGTTGTGCCGCTCCATGCGCACCGACAGCGTCTTGAGTCCGCGACCGAGTGCGTACGCCGCATAGGGATCCAGCACGGTGCCGAGCTTCTTCCGAGCGTCGAGGATCGGATCCATCAGACGGGCCGGCCCGGCGAGGGCACCGGCGGTCACGTCGCTGTGGCCGTTCAGATACTTCGTCGCGCTGTGCATGACCAGATCGACGCCCAGCGCGATCGGCTGCTGATTGATCGGGCTGGCGAATGTATTGTCGACGACCGAGATGATTCCGCGAGCGCGGCACGCGCGGGCCACCGCCGCAACGTCCACGCAGCGCAGGGTCGGGTTGATCGGCGACTCGAACCACAGCAGCTTGGTCCGATCCGAAAAGATCGATTCCGGCCGGGCCAGTTCTTCAAGCGAGACAAAGCGAGGCTTGATCCCGAACTTCAGAAGCAGATCCGCAAGCAGGTGCAGCGTCCCGCCGTAGATCGCCGAGCTGCAGACCACTTCGTCGCCCGACGCCGTCAGCCCCATCAGCGCCGTCGTTGTCGCCGCCTGGCCGCTCGACAGCACGAGCGCCGTTTCGGCTCCCTCGAGCGCCGCGATCTTCTGTTCGACCGGAGTCACGGTCGGATTCGCATAGCGCGAATACAGGTATTTGGCCGACCGGCCTTCGTTGTAGGCGACGACTTCCGCGGCGTCCTGGAAGACGAACGTGGTGGTTTCGTAGATCGGCGTGGTCAACGGATCGGCGTGGCGGTTGACGCCGTCGGAATGATGAATGAGTTCAGTTGCCGGCTTCATGGGTGTCTCTGTGAAAATGCTGAATGGTGAATGTTGAATGCTGAACGAACGCGGTCTGACGACGGCAGCTGACGATGACCGATCTGTGCAGAACGCGATCGTTGCGCCAGCCATTCAGCATTCAGAATTCGGCATTCACCATTTACTTTGACAGCTTTGTTCTTTTCCCGCTGCTGCCATTCCCCTGATGGACCTCGATTCGCTCGCCGCCGGCGCCGACGATCGGCTCGATGAACTGACGATACGCGTCCTCGTAGCCGCGATCCACCAGCTCCGCCAGGGCCTGGACCCGATCGGAGCGCTCATCGTAGACACCGGAGAAATCGAGCGGGCCCAGCGGGTTATGCGCCGGACGGATGACAAACAGACCGGCAAATCGGCCGTCGAATTGTTCGAGCACGTCGCGAAGACCGGCTGCTTCGAAGGCGGACAGATACTCGCCTGCACGCCCACGCAGCTCGACCCGGCCGGCACTCAATTCGTGAGCGCTGGCCTCGGGCGCGGACGCGCTCACCAGAATCACCTGCTCCGAACCAGCGGCGGCGACTTCCCGGAGCAGCCGTTCGAGGGCTGCCGGCCGGTCGCAGAGCCGGTGGGTCTCGCCCCGCCACGCGCCCTCGGCGGAAAACGTTGTCAGGTGCGGCTCGGTCGCGACCGGTAGTGCCAGTGCTGCCGCGAGTGCGTCGAACGCGTGATCCCGTGAAACGCCCCCGAGGTCAAAGGCTTCGAGATAGCGATCGGCACTGTCGAGAGTTCCTGGTCGGCCGAAGAATCGCGGCCGATACGCGTGACCGAGCAGCGCGAATACCACGTCACGTCGCGCATCGACGTCGTGCACCGCGACGAGCAGTTCTCTGAAGCCAGGCTGTCCAAGATTGTCGGACAGCAGCTCGACGTACCGTCGCGCCAGCTCGTTCGCCTCTGGCGCCGCGATCGGGGCAGCGCCGCGAATCAGATTCCACAGCTCGGCGAGCGATCGATCGAAGAGTTGCGACGATGTCAGTGGAGAACCAAGCAGGCGCCACATGAACGACTGGCGCGAACGACGACTCGGCCGCACCCGAAGTCTCGACCATGCGAGGCTGGTCCCGAGCGCGGCAAGGCCGACGAGCAACACAAACAACACCAGCCGCGGGATCGTCGTCGGGAGCGCGGCCGGACTGAACAGCGCATCAATCCAGCCGGTGTAAGTGGAGCGAAGCGTCGATGCCGGTGCATCCAAGCCGACCAGCGTCAGCAGCAGCCCGGCAAGGCCGACGAGAACCGCTATCGCCAACAGGGTCAGCGGCGCCGCAAACACGATTCCCGCAATCGCCAGCGTCCAGCCGGCGATCCGCAGCGGCAGACGCCAGCGATAGAAGCCGGCTACTGACGACGACCGCCACAATCCATTGGCATCCCAGAGTCTGACGCCGCCATCGACGGCGGCAAAGAACGCGCCGACCGCGCCGACACCGCGACCGGCTGCAAGATCGATCTTGACCCCGGCTTCGTGCAGCGCTCGCAGAACGCCGGCGTGGTAGGCGCCGGCAGTACCCGAACCGGTCAGGACGACCGCGGTTCGCAACCTCGTCGAGTACTGACGATCCGGCGCGTCGGGTGTAATCACAAGCGAGGATGAATCAGCCTTCGTCGTGAATCGTCAGGAGCTTGACGAGTTCGAAGCGCTTCGTGCCGTTGGGCGTGGCGATCGTCACCTCGTCCCCTTCCTCTTTGCCGAGCAGCCCGCGCCCAATCGGCGAGGCGGTCGAGATCAACCCGTGCTCGACGTCAGCATCTTCCGGCATCACGAGCTGGTAGACGATCGTCTGACCGTTGGCATCCTTCAAGTGGACCGTCGATCCGAACCCGACCCGGTCGTGCGGAATCTTGTCGAGATTCATCAGCGAGATCTCGCTGACGCGCTTCTGCAGCATGCTGATGCGTGACTCGACGAGACGCTGCCGCTCTTTGGCAGCTTGGTACTCGGCGTTTTCGCGCAAGTCGCCAAGCTCGCGCGCGCGCTTGATTTCCTTCGGCAGTTCGGTCTTCAGCTCCCGATCGAGCGCCTGGATCTCATCCTCGAATTTCTTGAGCAGACGATCCTTCATTGAGGGCATGGTAACAGAAAAGCATTGCTGATTGTGGATCGCTGATCGCTGATTACCGGGCGCGCGTTGGTCATTCAGCAATCAGCAATCAGCAATTACAATCCTCTTGAGCCATGGATCGCATCACCAGCCGGCAGAATCCGCTCGTCCGGTACTTTCGTGAAGTCGCACAGGGAAGAGTGGCAGGTGCCATGCTCCTCGATGGCGAGCACTTGATAGAAGAAGCGTTGACCTCTGGAGTCGCACTCGACGTTGTCGCGTTTGGCGAACGGCTCGCGACGTCGAACCTCGCACATCGCCTGGAGGGCGGGATCACCAAGGCGGTGATCGTGTCCAGCACGGTCCTCGATGCCATCAGTCCGGTGCAGTCCCCCTCTGGTGCGGTGGCTATTGCCAGGCGGCCGCAGGCCATTCTCGAGGACGTATTCGCCGCTAGCCCGCAGCTGATTTTGATGCTCCACGAACTGCAGGATCCAGGCAATGTCGGCGCGATTGTGCGCGCAGCGGAGGCGTGCGGCGCGACCGGGATCGTCTGCAGCGAGCGCACCGCCGATCCGTTTGGATGGAAGGCACTTCGGGGTTCAATGGGAAGCGCGTTCCGCGTGCCGCTGGCGGTGAAACAGCCGCTGACCGACGCGTTGGCGCTGACCCGCGGCACGGGCCTTCGAGTATTTGCCACGGTCGCGCAGGGCGGCACTCCCCTACCAGCCTGCAATCTGCGCGAGGCGGCCGCGATCCTCCTTGGCGGCGAAGGCGGCGGACTTCCGTCATCCCTGATCGAAGAAGCCGACGAGCGGCTGAGCATCCCGATGCTGCCGCCGGTCGAGTCATTGAACGTGTCGGTTGCGGCAGCGCTGGTGATGTACGAAGCAATGCGACAACGTTCCAAGGATCGCGCGCATGTCGCTCTTTGACGATCCACAGCCTGAAAACCGCGCCTCGGCGGCACCCGCCCCGCTCGCCGAACGGATGCGCCCTCGCACGCTCGACGAATTCGTCGGCCAGGAGGCATTGATTGGGCCGGGACGGCCGCTTCGGCTGGCCATCGATCGCGATCAGCTGCAGTCCATCATCCTGTGGGGGCCGCCCGGCACCGGCAAGACGACGCTCGCGAGATTGATTGCGACGGTGACGCGCGCGCACTTCATCTCGTTCAGCGCCGTGCTCTCAGGAATCAAAGAGATCCGCGCGGTGATGACCGAGGCGGAGGAAGCGCGCCGGCGGCTCGGCCGGCGCACGATTTTGTTCGTCGACGAGATTCACCGATTCAACAAGGCGCAACAGGATGCGTTCCTCCCCCGAGTCGAAGCCGGCGACATTGTCCTCATCGGCGCAACCACTGAGAATCCGTCGTTCGAGGTGAACTCCGCGCTGTTGTCGCGCTCGAAGGTGTATGTTCTGCGGCCGCTCGACAGCGAAGCCATCGTGGCGATTCTCCGCCGTGCCCTGGACGATCGCGAACGAGGACTCGGGCAGCTGGGGTTTGCCGCCGAAGACGACGCCTTACGAGGAATCGCCCGGTATGCAAACGGCGACGCGCGGGTCGCGCTCAACCTGCTCGAAACCGCTGCGGCGGCCGCCGCCAACAGCAAGCGCATCGACATGCCGCTCGTCGCCGATCTCGCGCAGAACCGTGCGCTGCTGTACGACAAGACCGGCGAGGAACACTACAACCTCATCTCGTCGTTGCACAAATCCATGCGCAACAGCGATCCCGATGCGACCGTGTACTGGCTCGCGCGGATGATTGAGTCCGGTGAGGATCCCTTGTACATCGCCCGGCGAATCGTTCGGTTTGCATCCGAAGACATCGGCAACGCCGATCCGCGGGCTCTTTCACTCGCGATCGCCGCGAAGGATGCGGTCCACTTCATGGGGATGCCCGAGGGCAACACCGCGCTCGCGCAGGCGGCCATTTACATGGCGGTCGCGGCGAAGAGCAATGCCGTCTATCGCGCCTATCTGCAGGCCGCCGATGCTGCGGCAAAGGAAATCGCCGAACCGGTGCCGCTGCACCTGCGCAATGCCCCCACCCGCCTGATGAAGCAATTGGACTACGGAAAGGGATATCGGTACGCGCACGACGAGGACGAAGGTGTCGCGGCCGATATGGTCTGTCTACCGCCGGCGCACGAAGGGCGGCACTTCTACGAGCCGACCGATCGAGGACTGGAAGCGGAGATTAAGAAGAAGGTGGAAGAGCTTCGGCGGAAGAGAGTCCGGGAGGGAACGGAGGGAACAGAGGGAACTGAGATCAAAACGAAGGAACGAAGATAACGGAGACGAACGAAGAAAAATCTCCGTTCGTCTTCGCTAACTTCGTTGCTTCGTTGTGAACGCCGTTTCCTCCGTACCCTCCGCTTACTTCACCTTCCGCAGCATCTCCGGACGCAGCGGCAGGATGAACGAGAAGCGATAATCCCCCTGCATCCGTCCGATCGGGATACCAACGAGATCGCCGTCGCGATTCAAGACGCCGCCGCCCGACACGCCAGGATGGCCATCCGTGAGACAGGTCACGAGGTTGCGATCCGTGCGCTGCCCGACGTAGCCGGTCGAAAGAATGATGCCCTTCGAATAGTCGTTGCCAAGGCGGAAGATTGGATCGGCAAAATCGAATGAGTAGTTGAGATCGACGTTGAGGGCGGGAAGATCGATTGGCTCATTGACGCGCACGATCGCCCAGTCACCGGGATCGACCTCAGCCTTCGCGTCACCCGCATCGACGATGCGTGCGGCAATTGCCCGTCCCTTGTAATTGATCTTGATCGACTCGATCCGTCGTGGATCCGACAGCCCTTCCTGTCCGAGCGCGACGACGGCGTGCTTCACCGTGATGAAGTAGCCTTTGCCCAGATAGCCGGCTGTGCCGTAATTGCTTGCACCGCGATCGTCGTAGGAATTCAACTCGACGAAACTGTTTCGTCGCTCGCGGAGCAACGTCAGCGGCAGCAACCCCATCTCAGCCGACAGTTCACGCTTCACATCCTCGATGATCGCAGCGCGGCTCTCGTCGTCCATCATGGAAGTCGTACTCGCGAGCCGGCGGCCGGTCGTGCCGGTTGCCGTTTCCGCCTCACGCTGCCGGAGAAATCGCACTTCCGCTCGAAGAGCGGCAATGCTTTCTTCGCTGGTCGCGTTCTGGCGGGCCGCGAGGTAGTTCACCAACCCGAAGAAGATGAAAGCGAAGACGATAACGACGAAGACTGGGATGGCTCGAAGACGCGTGTACATACGAACTCCAAGTTCGGCAGCTAAATCACCCCGCGCTGACGGAGCTTACAGCTTTGCCGTGCCCCACTAAGGGCTGGCCTTTTTCGCTTGGACTGTCAGAGACGAGTTGCCGGGATACAAGGACTGTAAGACCGAATCGGATTCCAGTCAAGCGCAAATCTTACATAGCTAAGGGCTTATTGCTGAGCGACAAAGCGGGAAAAATGTACTGATTCCTACCTCAGCAGCGTTTTGAACTCGGCCATATTCGGCACTCCTGTGCACCTACGAGAAACGCGA
>JBPYFA010000117.1:0-4144 GCA_051986585.1 Vicinamibacterales bacterium
CGAACCCGACTCCATGGGGCTTCGCGGACCGCTCGTTCGAGATGCTCGAGGCGCCGAGCGCGTCGACACGAGATCGCGAACGAACATCCGAGTGGCCATCCGCCATGGAGACGTGGGCGTGCCTCGACCTCTTCAACCACCCGGAGGCACCGATGCGCGTTCAGGACGTGATGACCACCAACGTGAAAACGATCGCGCCCACAGCCGGTGCGGAAGACGCCTGGACTCTGATGCGGTTACACGGCATCCATCATCTGGTCGTCAGCACTCAGAACCGCGTCATCGGCGTGCTTTCGGAACGTGACGCCGGCGGCCGACGCGGCGGAGCCACTCGAATGGTGCACTCTGTCGCAGATCTCATGACCACACCCGCGGTTACCGTGGAACCGACGACAACCGTGCGTCAGGCGGCGAATCTGATGCGAGGCCGCTCGATCGGCTGCGTCGTGGTAGTGAAGGCCGACCATGTGGTTGGCATCGTGACCGTCTCGGATCTGCTGGAACTGATCGGGCGCGGTATCGAGCGCGGAGCCACCGCGGCCAGGCGATGGACGCTGAAGCACCGCGCACCCCATCGCAAAGCGAAGAGTCCGGCAGTCGTGTGGTGACGCCGATGGCACACCCTGTGTCGGTGGATGGTGACGACCATGAGCACAATGGCCGTCGACGCGCGGGTCCATCACGATACGGCCTGGATTTCCTGGCTGCTTGGGGGATCGTTACTCGTCGCGGTCGTCGTCGCGGGCCTCCATTTTTCCGAGCAGCAAGCCTTCGTTGAAATCGCGAAACGAGCGGAACCGTGGTGGCTGGCGCTTGCGGTTCTGCTGCAGGCCGGCACTTACCTTGCCCAAGGCGGCATCTGGCGGTGTGTTACTGACCGTTGCGACTATCGGCTGGGGCGCAGGACGGCGTTCGAGCTGAGTCTTGCCAAGCTCTTTGCCGATCAGGCACTCCCTTCAGCCGGTCTGAGCAGCAGCGTCCTGATCGCGAAGGCGCTCGATCTGCGTGAGCTGCCTGCCCCGGCGGTGAAGGCGGCGGTCCTCATCAACCTGGCGTCGTACCACCTGGCCTACGCCGGCGCGCTATTGGCCGCGTTCGCCTTCGTCGCGGCCCGCGGCGACAACAATCCGCTGATCGCGATCACGTCCATCCTGTTTCTCCTGTTCTCCGCCGTCTTGAGTGGCGCCGTCCTGGCGCTCGCCGGTCGTCCTCACGATCGACTGGCGCGGTCGGTTCGCCGATTTCGGCTGCACGCGGGAGTCGACTATCTCGCCCATGCCGATGGCCGTTTGGTGCGGAGCCCGCGCCTGCTCGCCGAAACGATCGGTCTCCAAGCGGCGATCATCCTCTTCGACGCGACCACGGTGTGGGTACTTATTCTCGCACTCGGACAGCGGACGCCGTTCCCCGGCGTGTTCGCCAGTTTCATGATCGCCAGCCTGTTCAGGACGATGGGCATCGTGCCGGGCGGGCTTGGAACCTTCGAAGCGACATCGGTGATCATGCTGCGCGCGATGGGAGTCGATCTGGCCGTCGCGTTGTCAGCGACACTCCTGTTCCGCGGTTTGAGCTTCTGGCTCCCAATGTTGCCGGGCTATTGGTTCACGCGGCGGGCGCTTGCACCTGTGGCATCGAATGCGACCGAGGTGGTGCACGACTACTGGGCGCTCGACGTTGCAGAAACCGCCCGACGCCTCGGTTCCTCGCTCGTCGGTCTCACCCAAGGAGAGGCGAGCCGCCGTCTGGCCGTGTATGGTCCGAACCAGGTGCGAGAGCGGCAACGATTGTCGCGGTTTGGTGTCTTCGGACGCCAACTGCGGAGTCCGTTGCTCTTGCTGCTCGTCTTTGCCGCCACGGCATCCGGGTTGACTGGCGAGTGGCTCGACGCGTCGATTGTGATGACAATCGTCATCGCCACAGTCGTCATCGGATATCTGAAGGAGTACAGCGCGGAGGCAGCGGCTGCGGCGCTCCGGGCGCGCCTCCGCACGCGCACTACGGCGATCCGCGACGGCCGGGATGAGCAGGTGCCAATCGAGGACGTTGTGCCCGGTGATGTCGTCCGGCTCTCGGCTGGAAGCCTGGTCCCGGCGGATGCGGTGATCGTCGAGAGCGCCGATTTCTACATCAGCGAGGCGGTGCTGACGGGGGAGAGCTTCCCGGTGCAAAAGTCGTGCGCCGTGCTCGGCGCCGCCGTACCACTTCGCGAGCGCAGCAACACCGTCTTCCTTGCCACCAACGTACGCAGCGGCACCGCGACCTGCCTGGTGGTGGCGACCGGGATGGCAACCGAGTTCGGCAGAATCGCGCATCGGCTGACGCTGCGGCCGCCCGAGACAGAATTCGATCGCGGCGTCCGTCACTTCGGCTACTTGCTGACCAGCGCGATGTTGATCATGGTGCTCGCCGTCTTCGTGGCGCACACCTTTGCCGGCCGCGAACCGGTCGAGACGCTGCTGTTTTCGGTTGCCCTTGCGGTTGGACTCAGTCCCGAGCTTTTGCCCGCCATTCTCAACGTCAACCTCGCCCGCGGCGCTCAGGCGATGGCCCAGCGTGGCGTGCTCGTTCGACGCTTGAACGCGATCGAGAACCTCGGCAGCATGAACGTGCTGTGCACCGACAAGACCGGCACGATCACGGAGGGCGTGGTCCAACTCGAAGGCGCCTACGACCCTTCGGGCCAGGCCAGCGATGCGGTGCTGCAACTCGGCGCCTGTAACGCCGCCCTCGAGACCGGACTCGCGAGCGTGCTCGACGAGGCGATCGCGACGGCGTGCACACCCGACCTGAGCGGCGTCCGCAAGCTCGCAGAAATTCCGTTTGACTTCATGCGCAAACGAGTCACCGTCGCGATCGACACGACGGCCGGCGTACGGCTGGTGATGAAAGGCGCTTTTCATCACGTCCTGGAGGTGTGCTCCACCGGCGCGGACGGAACGCCGCTTGACGATCAGGCTCGAGCGGCGCTGGAGCGCCGCTACGACGAATGGAGTGCACGCGGCATCCGCGTCCTTGCCGTCGCGGCGAAGTCGGTCGAGTCGAAGGCACAGTTCAGCCGCGATGATGAGCGCGAGATGACGTTCGTCGGCTTTCTCACGTTCATCGATCGCCCGAAGGACGGCGTCGCCGAGGCAATCGCGGCGCTGGCCCGACTCGGCGTCTCGGTCAAAGTCATCACCGGCGACAGCGGTCTGGTCGCCAGACACATCGCAACGATGGTCGGCCTGCGCTCCGATCGGGTGTTGACCGGTCGTCAGATCGACGACCTGCACGATGAAGCGTTGTGGCGGACCGCGGAACGCACCGACCTCTTCGTCGAAGTCGACCCCAATCAGAAGGAGCGAATCATCCTCTCGCTCAAGAAGATGGGGCATGTCGTCGGATTCCTGGGGGACGGCGTCAACGACGCGCCGGCGATGCACGCGGCCGACACCAGCCTCTCGGTCGAACAGGCAGTCGATGTCGCGAGGGCGGCAGCGGATTTCGTGCTGCTCGAACGCGGGTTGGATGTGATTCGCCGTGGCATCGAAGAGGGTCGAAAGACATTCGCCAATACGTTGAAGTATGTGCTGATCACGACCAGTGCGAATCTTGGCAACATGGTGAGCATGGCGGTGGCTTCCCTGTTCCTTCCATTTCTGCCGCTGACCGCGGGTCAGATTCTGCTCAACAACTTTATCTCCGACATTCCGGCGGTCGGCATCGCCGACGACAGCGTGGATAGCGAGTGGGTCGATCGTCCGCGCCGGTGGGAGATGAGATTCATCGGCCGGTTCATGATCGAGTTCGGCCTGGTCAGCTCGGCATTCGATTTTCTGACGTTCGGCACCTTGCTGTGGATTCTGCACGCATCGCCCGAGGTGTTCCGAACCGGCTGGTTCGTCGAATCGCTTCTAACCGAACTGGTGATCGCGCTCGTCGTTCGCACGCGTCGTCCATTCTTCCGTAGTCGTCCAGGAACGGTGTTACTGACGTCGACAATGATCCTGATCCCGATTGCATTCGCGATCCCGTATGCGCCGTTTGCGCCCGTATTTGGCTTTGTGCCGCTGCCCGCCTCGCTGCTGGCCGTTATCGCCGGGATCACCGCTCTCTACGTTGCCGCGACGGAGTTGCTGAAAAGGCGGTTCTATGCGTGACCGGT
>JBPYFA010000118.1:0-15350 GCA_051986585.1 Vicinamibacterales bacterium
TGCTCATAGGCGTACGCATACCCGATCAGTTTCGCCTCGCTCCATCGTCGGCCGATGAACGACAGCCCGACCGGTAAGCCGTAAACCATACCGGCAGGCACCGTGATGCTCGGATACCCGGCAACCGCCGCAGGTGTCGAGCTCGCACCGAGAAAGTGATCGCCGTTGACGAGATCGGTCGGCCACGCAGGACTGCCGGTTGGTGCAACCAGCGCATCAAGCCGGAATTTTGTCATCACCGCGTCGATTCCCAGCGTGCGCGCGCGCGTACCGCACGTCGTCAACGCTTTCCGGTAGGCCTCGGACGTCAGCGGACCCTTCTTTTGCGCGCTGACAAGAATCTCCTGCCCGAAGTACGGCAGCTCGCGCTCCTTCTCGCGAGTGTTGAAGTCGATCAGATCCTTCAACGAGTGAATCGGCGCCGATGCGACGCGATGCGCGAGATACTTGTTCAGGTCCGCCTTGAACTCGTACAGAAGGACCTCGAATTCGCAATCGTCCAGACGCGCGGCGGTCGGGATATCCGCGGGATCGACGATGACGGCACCGCCGGATTTCATGGTCGCAATCGCAGCATCGATCAGCGTGTCGGTTGCGGGGCTGTAGCCGAAGTATCGCTTGCGCGCCACGCCGATCCGCGCACCTTTCAGCGCTTCCGGCTTGAGCGCGGTTCGGTAGTCGGCGGAGGCATGGTCACGCGAGCTGACGCTCGCCGCGTCGGCTGGATCAACACCCGTCATGGCTCCAAGCAGCATGGCGGCATCGGCCACGGTTCGCGCCATTGGCCCGGCGGTGTCCTGAGTGTGTGAAATCGGAATGATCCCGGTCCGGCTGATCAGCCCAACCGTCGGCTTGATTCCCACCAGCGCGTTCGCGCCCGATGGACACACGATCGATCCGTCCGTCTCCGTGCCAACCCCGACGGCCGCAAGGTTCGCGGCGATTGCGGCGCCAGTTCCGGAACTGGATCCACAGGGATTGCGATCGAGCGCATACGGGTTCTTCACCTGACCGCCGCGACCGCTCCAGCCGCTCGTCGCTTTCATCGAACGGAAGTTCGCCCACTCACTGAGGTTCGTTTTCCCGAGGATGACGGCACCCGCCGCACGCAGCTTCTCGACGACGAACGCGTCGCGTGGCGCGGATCCACCTTCAAGCGCCAGCGACCCGGCGGTCGTCATCATGCGATCGCCGGTATCGATGTTGTCCTTGATGAGAACGGGAATGCCGTGCAGCGGACCGCGGAGTCTACCGCTCTTTCTCTCTGCGTCAAGCGTGTCCGCAATGGAGAGTGCGTCAGGGTTCAGCTCGATGACGGCGCGAAGCGTAGGACCATTGCGATCGATCGCATCGATCCGCTCCGTATACAGTTCAACCAGCCGTCGCGCCGTGTACTTGCCCGTCGCCATCGCGTCCTGAAGCTGTGCGACGGTGAGCTCATCGAGCGGGAAGGATCCGGGCGCTTGGCCGCGAGACGTCACAGCACCGAAAAGGATGATTAGAGCGATAGAAAGTAGTGGGCGGAGCATGCAGCGAATTGTAACCAACTCGCAATTCGCCCGCCTTCCGCGTAGGCAGATGGAGCGAAGGCCGCCAGTAGGTGGCGCTATAGGAAACCGGGCGCTGGCAACTGGGAAGTGGAAGCTGGGAACTGGAAACTGGAAACTGGAAACTGGAAACTGGCAACTGGAAACTGGGAACTGGCAGCTGGCAGCTGTTTACGCGCTCAAGCGATCGACAATTGCGCGCCACGTACGCGCCGCAGGCGTACTGTCGGCCGTCAGCGTCGCCCCGCACATCACGACGCCGTCCGCTTCGGGATGGCACCAGACGTTTTCCACCGGCAGCTGCAGCCCGATCCCCGAAATCTCGACTTGAAATGTTTGCGGAAGCCGCCCGCCGTCGGGCAGTTCCAGCCGCAGTCCGCCGTAGCAGACATCAACGACCGCCGCTGGACGGCCGTCCGCGGTCACGCGGAATCCCCCGACGACGCGCTTACGCGGCCAGCGCCGCTGACGGCGAACGTCGCCGAGGCAGCGAGCGACGGTTTTCAGAAACTCGACCGGCTTGATCGGCTTTCGAACGAACTCCGCACCGTATCGCCCGGCCTCGACCTCCATCATCGTTTCCTCGTAACCGGAAATGATGATCAGGCCCATTTCCGGCCGGTCGCGGTAAGCCTGTCGAACGAGATTCAACCCGTTGAAACCGCGAAGCCGAATGTCGGTAATCAGGAGGTCGTACGTGTCAGCCGCCAGCATCGCCTTCGCGGCATCGTAGGTGGTCGCCGGGGCAACCAAGTACCCCATGTCGCGCAGCATCTCGACGATGCCGTCCAGCGCGGAATCGTCGTCGTCGAGGACCAGGATCTTATAGGGCAACTTCATGGGCTTCCGCCACGAGGCAGACACACCGGGACTGCGAAATTCCGCGCAAACCAGATGCCGATGAACCGGTAGTAGCAACTCTACGCCAAATGGGGCTTTTTGGCAGCTGTTTCTGAAGGCGCAGGCCCGAATCTGTAACTGATCGGAAAACTCTGAAATCGTCAATGCACCACTGGAGAGGGGGTGGCGCTTACAAGAGCCGTCTTGATCAGGGAATCGAGGCGCTGTTGAGGGATGTCGAATGGCCCGGCGACCGCTGCACCCATTGGAATCTCCAGCGCGATCACGACACCGCCGTCGGTCGGCTCGACAATCCAGCTGAAGCCGCGAAGGGCGACGTACCGTTCGTCGGATCCTGGATTCTTCGCCCGATCGATTGCGAGGAGCATCGACTTCAACACGTCCTGCACATCCATCTCGGTCCAGTTGCGTGGGTCCCGGCCGTCGTGCTCGAGCCGTTCGACGACGGCGCTATCGTGGCCGCGAAGGACGATTTCAACGTTGAAGAACATGCGCCTATTCTCTCTCAAATAGTTCGTGGGCGAGCGCCTCGACCGTGGCCACCGGCTGCCGGCAGGTGAAATCACGGCACACGTACGCGGCGGCGCCGCCTCTGTCGGTCATGCCGGCGGTAAACGGGAGTTGCGCTGACAGCGCGTCCCGCGCAGAATTCGAGCGAATCGGAATCACAATGGCGGAGGGAAGGTAATGGCGGCCGACTTCCGCCTCGAGCGCTCGAGCGAGATCACCGTCGCCGACGATGACGATCTGCGAGTAGCCCGCGTACCACGCCGACAGCGCGCACAGCATCATCGGAATCGATCGGCCGGCGGCACCGATACGCGGCCCATATCTCGCCAGCGTTCGCTCGGCCCGGCGGCGCATGGTGTCGTCTCCGGTCAAGTTCGCGATCGTCAGCGTGTTCAGCGCCGATACCGAACTCGCTGCGGGTTCGGCCCCGTCGTAGTCTTCCTTCAGCCGCAGAAGCACGGTGGGATCCTCGCCTGTCGTGCTGAACCAACCGGCTTCCTTCTCGTCCCAGAATCTCTCGTCCTGTTCGGATTGCAGGGTCAATGCCCATTCGAGCCACTCGACGTTGCCGCTCGCTTGAAACAGCTCGATGAGACCCCAGATCAAGCAGGCGTAGTCCTCTGCGTACGCTGGAATCGCCGCTTCGCCGTCGCGATAACGGCGAAGCAGGCCACGACTCGACCACAACCGGTCTTTGACAAATGCTGCGGCGCGGACCGCAGTCTCGAGATATTCGGTCGCCGCGGGCAGATGCGACAGCACCCGCGCGGCGCGCGAAAAGGCGGCAATCATCAACCCGTTCCAGGCCGTCAGGATCTTGTCGTCGAGGTGCGGACGCGGCCGCGTGGATCGAACCTCCATCAAGCGGGTTCGAATCCGGCTCAGTGCTGCGACGATGTCCGCCGCACTGCGACCGCTTCGAATCGAGATGTCCTCGATCGATTGCGCGGTGTAGAGCAGGTTCTTCCCGGTGAACTCCCCTTGAGGATCCTGGGGCGCGTTTCCGTCGGGCTCGATGCCAAAACGCCGGCGCGCGACGTCGGCATCATCTCCCAATACGGCTCCGATCTCGCTATCGGCCCAGATATAGAACGCGCCTTCCGACTTGTGCGCGTGAGGGTCGTGCGCATGCTCGGGTGGAATGCTGTCGGCATCTTCGGCTGAATAGAAGCCGCCGGCCGGGTCGGTCATCTCACGCCGGACGTAGGCCAGCGTGTCTTCGGCAACAGTGGCGTAGAACTCGTCGCCCGTGGCCTGTGCCGCTTCTAGGTACGCGAGCACGAGCTGTGATTGGTCGTACAACATCTTTTCGAAGTGCGGCACGCGCCAATCGCCATCGACCGAATACCGGTGGAATCCACCACCGACGTGATCGCGGATGCCGCCGAGCGCCATCGCGCGAAGCGTTTCGGCCGCCATCTGCAGCGGGATCGATGAGCTGTGCCCACCCGCACTCCGGCGCGCATGCTCCCGAAGCAGGAACAGCAGCTCGGATGGCCGCGGGAACTTCGGTGCGTCGCCGAAGCCGCCACGTCGTCGATCGAACGAGCGTTGAAACTGATCGACCGCAACATCGAGCGACGTTGCCGGTGCGAGCTCCGATTCGGCTCGCGAGTTTCCGTCGGTCGCGGTGACGGTGCGAAGGCGCTGCAACAGCTCCGTCGCTGCGTCCTCGACGCGGCTGCGATCGCTTTTCCAAACGCGGGCCAGCTCCGCGAGTAGATCCGAGAAACCAGGACGCCCCCATTTCGATGCCGGCGGAAAGTATGTCCCCCCGAAAAACGGCTTCAACTCCGGCGTCAGGAATACGGTCATCGGCCAACCGCCGGAACCAGTCGTCGACTGCACGAACGACATATAGACGCGATCGACGTCCGGCCGTTCCTCACGGTCCACTTTGATGGAAACGAAGTCGCGATTGAGCTGATCGGCGATCGCCTGATTCTCGAACGACTCGTGCTCCATGACGTGACACCAGTGGCACGTCGAGTAGCCGATCGAGAGGAAGATGGGCTTGTCCTCGCTGCGGGCCCGCGCGAACGCCTCCTCCCCCCAGGCGTACCAATCAACCGGGTTGTTCGCGTGCTGAAGCAAGTAGGGACTGCGCTCGCGCGCGAGGCGATTCATCACCGCGCGCCGGTTGGAAGAGCCGCAAGCAGTGTCATCGCCGCATCGTACCACGCGGGTGCCGGTAAAATCGTGTCATGGCGGATGAGCAACCCCGGGTCGCGATGCTCGTCGAGGAGGGATTCGACGACGATGAGCTGACCAGCGTGAGCGACCTTCTCGAAAAAGCCGGTGCTCCAGTCACCTACGTCGCACCCTATCCGGGGCGGTTGTACACAGGCCGCGAAGGACGTATCAACGTCAGTTGCGATCTGCCGGCGCGGCTCGCCCGTGCCCACCTGTTCGCCGCCATTGTCATCCCGGGTGGGTACGCCGCCGACCGCTTGCGGATGCGGCACGTCGTTCTGGACCTGGTTCGCGAGGCAATGGCCCAGAACATCCCCGTCGCGGCGATGGGTCACGGGCCGCAGGTGCTGATCTCGGCCGCTGCGATCAAGGGCCGGACCATCACCTGCTGGCCATCGATCGCGATCGATGTCACCAATGCCGGAGGCCTCTACGTCGATCGGCCGGTGGTCGACGACCGCGGCGTCATCACCGCCCGGAAGGGCGAAGATGCGAGCGCTTTCGTCGACGCCATTCTCCGGCGAGTCCGCCGCTCGCACTGAGCCCGCGGCAACGTTACAATCGGTGCCCATGCAGGGCGACCTCGCCGTACAGACGCACGGGTTGACGCGAAACTTCGGAAACTTTCGAGCGGTCGACGGCATCGATCTGGCCGTGCCGTCGGGCAGCTTCTATGGGTTTCTCGGACCAAACGGTGCGGGTAAGTCGACCACCATCAAGTGCCTCACTGGTCTCTTGCGGCCGACGTCAGGGACGATGACGATTCTCGGCATCGATCCCCTGGTGGATGCGGTTTCAGTCAAGCGGCGGATTGGCGTCGTGCCCGAGGATCTGGCGCTGTTCGATCGGCTGACGGCGGAAGAAACGCTCACGTTCGTGGCGCAGGTGCACGGCATCGACGCGGCGACGGCAAAACAGCGATCGGCCGATCTGCTCGACGTCATGGACTTGAAATCGGCAGGGACGACGCTCGTCACCGATTTCTCGCACGGGATGCGCAAAAAACTGTCGCTCGCGGCCGCCCTCCTGCCGGCGCCGAAGCTGCTCTTTCTCGATGAGCCGTTTGAAGGGATCGATGCGGTGGCCTCGCGGCAAATCAAGGACCTCCTGCTCTCGTTTGTCGGACGCGGCGGCACAATCTTTTTGACCTCCCACATCCTCGAAATCGTCGAGCGGCTCTCGACGCATATCGGCGTCATCGCACACGGCAAGATGGTGGCGCAGGGCCGGATCGACGAGCTTCGTTCCGGCAGCGGCAGCGGGAAAACGCTCGAGGAGCTGTTCATCGGTCTGGTTGGCGGCGAGGCCAAGGCGCACGAGCTCAGCTGGATCTGAACATGCCGAGGATTCTTCGCGCCTTCGTCTGGCTGCGATGGCGCATGCTGATCAACTCACTCGAAAACACGACCGCGCGCGACACGGTCGAGCGGTTCTCCATTGCCATCGAGAAACTGGGGCCGATCATGGCGGCCGTCTTGATGGTGCCCTCGGCGCTGGTGCTTGCTGCGGCTGCCGTCGCCGCTGGGTTCGCGCTTGCGCGCGGCGAGCATCCTCTGATCTTCGTCGCGGCGGAATATCTGCTCCTCATCATCCCGGTGATCAGCATCTTCGGACCCTTGCTGCTGCCAGCCGCGGATCGCACGAATCCGATCCGGCTGCTGCTGCTACCGATCCCGCGGGGCACGCTTTACGTCGCGCAGTCGTCTTCGGCGTTCGGCGACATGTGGGTGCTCGTGATGTTGCCGATCGTGGTGTTCGTGCCGATTGGCCTGCTGGCGGGAGGCGCCTTCATCGCAGCGTTGCTTTCGTTGCTCGCGGGAGCTCTGCTCGTGCTGGTTGTCGTGGGTATTACGTCGCTGGCCACCAGCGTGCTGCATCTCCTCGTCCGCAACCGGCGCCGGGGGGAACTGCTCGCGCTGCTCTTTATCGTGATCATTCCTGCCGCCAGCATGCTGCCTGGGCTCTTGCACGGCGCGCGGCACCTGCCTGGGGCCGAGCGCCAGCCGTCGGTCATCGCCTCGAAGATACCGGAGTGGGCGAAGACGGCTGGTGCGCGGGCATTCACGTTCTATCCGCCAAAGCTGTACGTGGCCTCGACGCGAGCGGCGGCCTCGGGCAATGTTGCGCCTGCGGCCACGGCAGTCGCGGGACTTTTTATTGCGATGCTGGTGATTCACGCCCTCGGCATGATCGCGTTTGCGCGCGTGTTGGCCTCTCCAGGGTCGACCGGCGCGCGGCGAGCGGTGCCGACCCGCGCGGCGTGGGGCCGGACCTTACCTGGTCTTTCGGCCGGTGCGTCTGCGGTGGCTCTCGCACAAGTACGGCTCGCGCTTCGCACGCCACGCGGCCGTTCGACACTGTTGTCGCCGGTGATGGTCACCGGTATTTTCGCGTTTGTCATCCGTCAGCCGATGGGAAGCTTCGACGCGGGACCGATGTCGTTCCACAGTGGCCTGTCCCTGGCCGGATTCGCGTCGTTCGTTGGCCTGATGGCCGTCCTGCCAATCGCGATGAATCAGTTCGCCATCGACAAAGCCGGCCTGACGCTCGCGCTCCTGTCACCACTGAGCGATCGCGAATACCTCGCCGGAAAGGCCGTCGGCAACGGTCTGATCGCCGCCATGCCGATCGCGGTATCGCTCCTGTTGTGCGCATTAGTCCTGCCCGGAGGATCGGCGGCACTGTGGCTCTCGATCCCGCTGGGGCTGGTCGCGACTTACTTTCTGGTCGCGCCAGCCGCCGCAATCTTCTCAGCACTCTTTCCGCGCGTCGTCGATCTCAACAGCATCGGCCGCGGCAGCAACGCGCATGGACTGGCCGGTCTTCTCGGCATGCTCAGCTTTGTGGCCGGAGCGGCGCCAGCCGTCTTCATCGCTCTCGCCGCTGCGAGCTGGCTGCACCAGCCCGCGCTCGCGCTCACGCTCCTCCTCGCCTGGTGTGCGGTGAGCTACGGAATCGGCCAGGCGCTGTTCATCCTGGCACGCCGCATCTTCGCGCGTCGCCGCGAAAACCTCGCAATGTTGTTGTGAAGCGAACGGTGATTCGCGGTTCGCGATTCGCCGTTCGCGGTTCGCAGTTCGCAGTTCGCGGTTCGCAGTTCGCAGTTCGCAGTTCGCGGTTCGCGGTTCGCGGTTCGCGGTTCGCGGTTCGTGGTTCGTGGTTCGTGGTTCGTCCGCCTTCGCGCAAGCGCTTCGGCGAGACAGGCCAGTCGCAATTCGCGATTCGCCGTTCGCGGTTCGCAGTTCGCAGTTCGGCCGGATGCGATTCGACGATTAGCGGATTCGACGATTCGCGGATTCGAGGATTAGCGATTCGAGGATTAGCGATTCGCGATTAGCGATTCGGGATCAGCGATTAGGGATAAGGGATTCAGAACGAAGTTCTGCGCTCCGCCCACCACCACATGCCGAGAGCGGTGAGGAGCAGTCCAGCGGCAGCAATGTAGGTGTTGAGGGCCGGTTCCATCTGATGCGCGAGCTGGCCGCTCAATTCCGACAGTGTTGACGAGGCGCCGGCTGCTGCGGAGAGGACGCCGCTCAGGTTCATCAATGCGAGCGCGCCAATCGCGACGATGACAAACGCGAGAATGATGGCGACGTTGAACAGCCGGTCGACGTTCTGCTCCATCCGCCATCGCTCCCGGCGGACGCGCTGCAGGACCATGGGAACGAACGTGGCGGGCGCGGCGGGTGGCCGATCTGCGGCGAGGGCGAGCTCCAGGCGGCGCGCCATCGCCAGCGCGCCGGCGCAAGCAGGACAGGTCTCGAAATGCGTGCGTATCTCGTCGGTCGGCTGCATGTCACCGGCGGCAATGGGTTCGATCAGATCGATGACGTCCTTGCAGGTCATTGGAGCAGCTCCCGCAGCCGACGCTTCGCACGATACAGGTGCGTCTTGACGGTCCCGACAGGGATGTCCAATGTCTCGGCGAGCGCTTCGTACTGAACGCCGTCGAGATAGTGAGCGGCAATCAGCAGGCGGTACTTCTCCGGAAGCTGCGCAATCGCTTTGCTGAGGCGATCGCGAAGCTCGAGATCCGCAAATGCGGTGTCATGACGGCCCGGCTCGGCGATCGCCGTCATCCCGATACTTTCCCCCGGCCGGCGGGCGCGGGCCTGCGAGCAGACATTCGACACGATCCGGAAAATCCACGTCGACAGACGTGCCTCCCCGCGAAAATACGGCAGCCCACGATAGATCTTCAGAAACACCTCCTGGGCGAGATCATCGGCTTGCGATCGGTCGGTCGTCAGCCGCCAAACCATCCCGTACACGAGGTGTTTGTACCGCTCGACGAGCTCGCCGAATGCGATGTCATCGCCGGTCCGACACCGCTCGATGAGGCCCTGTTCGTCGAAGTCGGCCATCCGCCAGCCTTATTAGAGTCCCACGAGGTGCGGTTTGTTTCAGCGTCGCGGCTGAAACAATTTACCTGAGGGGCCGGTCTAATCGTCCTGAACGCGGCAGGAGGCATTCATGGGAGACGGTGGGCTCATTATTTTCCTGGTGTTGACGATCATCGCCGGTGTCGTGCTGATGACCGTCGCGATGAACAACCGGCGGGCAATTCGCGAAATGGAACATCGCGAACGGCTGGCGATGATTGAGCGGGGCGTCGTTCCATCTCCGGAAAGCAACCCCGCCGCGTTCGAAGCGGCAGCCGGCTTCAGCGAGCCGCCCAAAGACGACAGCGACAGGAGCCGACGCTATCGAACCGCCGGAGTGCTGCTCATCGGTTTTGGGTTCGGGTTGATCTTCGTGATCGGCGTGGCCGCTGGCGCCCCCGAAGTCGGCTGGGGTATTGGTGGCGCGTGGATCAGCCTCGGTGCTGCGTCGCTGCTGAACTACTGGCTGATGTCGCGGCGCGCCGAGCACAACGGACGCGCTCGGTGGACGCCGCCGGCGCGCCGTCCTGATCCGCCAGCGAACCTCGCACCGTAGCTACACTGCATTTCAGCCGAGTATGTCGCTGAGTACCCACACTCCACTCGCACGTGGGTCATCGTCTTCCAACTCGACAGCATACGGTCGACCTCGGTTCGACGTGAACAGTAGATTTCAGCGAAATTCGTGGGGTTTTTCGCGCCCGCAGCTGGCACCGCGGTTGCTCTAGTAGAGGGTGTCGGGCGGCTACAGCGGCCCGGCCAGCCGCTCCGGTGTTCCGCTGGAGCATCCGCCCTACCAACAATTACCTGCCTGGCTGCAGGGAGAGTCGAAAGGCACTCCCTGCCCCGCCATGTACAGTCGCTGATCTTCAGTTGCCAGTTGCCAGTTGCCAGTTGCCAGTTGCCAGTTGCCAGTGCCCGTCGAAACCGAAACTGGAGACTGGAAACTGGAGACTGGAAACTGGAAACTGGAGACTGGAAACTGGAAACTGGAGACTGGCCGCCTAGATCGTCGTCCTCGGCGCCGGCGCCGCCGGGATCTCTTCGGGACGACGACGGCGAAGGCGCGCGTAGGCGGCGGTGACTTCGACGCCGTAAAGAAAGATCACGGCGGAGATGTAGATCCACACCAGAAATACGACCACCGCGGCGATCGAGCCGTGCACGCTGAAGTGATGCAGATCGCGCACGTACCGTGAAAAACCGGCGAGCGCGCCACGCCAGAGAAGGCCGGTCACGACCGCACCCACCCACACATCGCGAAAGCGAACCGCGGCATTCGGGACGAAGTAGAAGATCAGACCGACCAGGAGAATGAAGATGATGGTGCTCGCCGACTTCACGGCCCAACTCTGGAGCACGAGCAAGGCCGGTGCGTGTGTGATGATCACCTCGAACCAGCGCGCCTCGGCGACATTGATCGCGCTGACGAGAAGCAGACCGGCGAGCAGGAGCAAGCTCGCCGTGATCAGCATGATGAACGAAATCAGCTTGTGTTTCAGATAGCTTGGCTGCTTCTCGACTCCCCACGCGTGATTGACCGCCGAGGTAATCGCGCCGAAGACTCCCATCGCCGCCCAGACCATCAGCACGCTGCCGAACACTCCGAGCCGCACCCCCGCCGACTGCATGGCTCTGAGCTGCGCGTTGACGAAATCGAACTGGCGGGGGAAGTACTTGAGCACGAAATTCAGCACCGACGCACGGTCGATGTCGTTGTCGGTTACGCTGGCGAGAATCGACAATACCAACAGGAAGAATGGAAACAAGGAGAGCAGCGAATAGTACGCGATCGAAGACGCGAAGGTGAGATCGTTGCTGTGGTAGATGCCGGTGACGCCTCGCCAGATCGCCAGCGCCGTGAGGCGTACGTCGGCGTGCGCCCGCGACCAGGCGCGGCGAAGCCACGGAATCCGAGTCGGCTGCTCGGCTTCCCGCATCGCTCGCGCATTCACCGCGCCATCATATCCCGGCCGCCTGTACGTCTACCCGCTTAGACGGCTCGCGACTCGACGCGGTAGCCCGCCGGACGAGCCGGCTGGTGCGCCGATGCTTCCCAACCCGCTCTGATTTGTTCTTCAAACCAGGCCGGCAGCGTCCCCGTGATCGCCGCTACGCTTAGTTGCCAGGCAAGACGACGCAACCGCGGCGTCTTGAGCACGTAATACGCGGCTCCGGTCGCCGCGACTCCAAGAATGATGTTGGTGATTCGTTCGGCCGACGCTTGAGTCATGAGCGTAGGTTGGGATGAGCGGCCAGGCCGAGGTCCGACCGACGGTGCGACGCGGGAGACGTCGCACCGCGGTCCGCCTCGCGCCGTCAGCCGCGGTTGGAATAGCTGCCCGTTCCGGCCCCCGACATCGAGCCGCTCTGGTTCCCGCCGATCGACGAGCCGGACGTGCCCGTCCCGGTCGAACCAGTGTTGCCCATGCCGCTGCTCGAGCCCGATCGCGCGCGCTCGTACGCCTCTTTGCCGCGGTCGACGATCTGACTGACCTTCTCGGATGCCTGCTGGTAGCTGTCGGTCGCCTGATTGCGAAGACGTCCCGCCTGCTCACCGAGCTGGTTCCGAAGCTCCGATCCGGCCTTCGGCGCGAACAGCATCCCGAGTCCCGCGCCGAGCACCGTGCCGGCCAGCAGTCCCATCAGGAACGATCCGCCGCCTTCTTCTTTTTCGAAACGATCGTATTCGTACGCCATGCACCCTCCTGTTCGATCTCTGGTGAGAACAGCTCGATCGGTTGATCGTGTGCTGCTCGTGTTCTACACGCGCCCACTGGCCGACGCGGCCTGTTCCTGCGTGCCATCAGCGTTCAGCAATGACAGGATGACCGCCCGGATGCCGCGTACCACTCCAGCCGCCTGATTGACCTTATCGCGAACCGATCCCTTCACTCGATCGGCCGTTTCGTCCACACGATGAATGGTCCCCGAGATCGCGTGATCCACGCGCTCGGTCTGCTGACTGACACGAGCGGTGACGGTCTTCACATCAGCCAATATGGCATCCGCCTTCTCACGCAGCGGAGCGATCTGCCGCGTTTCCAGCTCTCCCACGAGTTGCATCACGCGGCGGTAGATCATGAACCCGCCGACGGCGATGCCAATGAGCACCAGTGCCTCAAGCACGCTCACTCCGGCCATGATGCCGAGCAGAACGTTCGTTGTGTCGAGGTTTCCCATCGATCCTCCTACGCCGACCAGCGTCCCTGGGACCCTCCGCCGGTCACGTCGTTCAGCGATCGCCAGCCCTCGTTCGCCACATGTCGGGCCTTTTCGACCGTCCCCCGCACGCGTGTCAGCTCGCGCATCACGTCATCGAGCTTGGGCTCGATCTGATCACGGACGCGCCGGCCGTTTTCGGTCATGTAAAGCCAGCCCCAGACACCTCCAAGAACAGCGCCGAGGAAGGTCGCCATCAAGACTCGCGATCGCTCGTCCACAGTTCCTCCTTGCATTGCCACTCGGATTGCTTGCAGCAATCCATGTCATCATCTATCAAAGCACATGCCATGCTCGCCGCTCGCATTCAAGCCCGATCCTTGGCTTTTGCCTGGTTCGTGCGTCGTCGCACGCTACATGGCAGAGGTGGACACGAACAACGCGAGTGCCACACCGTCCCACTGATTGCCACTCGGGCTGTCGACGGCTTCCTCACCCATCGCCATCGTCCCGACAAATGTCGGGTCGAGTCCAAACTTGCCGACGACGTAGTCACGCACGAGCTTGGCCCGCTCGCGGCTGACAAGGAACCGCTCGTCGTTTGTCGGCCTCTGCGCATATCCCTCGATGATGAAGGGGCTGTTCTTCGGATATCGGACGAAATGCGACATCGCCGAATCAAGACGGATCCGGCCGCTTTCGGACAGCCGCTCACGGCCATTCTCGTCCTTCTCGAAAAGAACCGGCGCGCCAATCCATATCCGAAGCGCGTGACGATCCTTCCCCTCGAGCGCGCCTTGCCGATACTGCTGGACGCTGATTTCGTTGAGATCGAAGAAGCCGCGGCGGTTGAAATAGCCGCGAAACAGGAAGTTCCGTTTCAGCGCTTCGGTGTTGTCCGCCAGATCCTGCATGGCGTCTCTCGCTGCCGACAGTGTTTCCTGGAGCGAGCCGGTCACCCCCTTCAGCGGTCCGTTGGCGCCGCGCAGATCCGCGATCGCATCTTTCGCCTGTTCGCTGGCCTGACGCAGGCTGGCTACCGCTTTCTCCGCATCAGCCGCGATGTTCTTCGTGCTCACGTACAACGCGTCATCGGTCAACAGCTTCCCGACGGTCCCTTTGCCGTCGCGAATGCCGGAGACGATCGTCTTCACATCGTCGCTGACCTTCTGGGTGGAGGCCATGATGGCGCGCGCGTCACCACCAACATCGTTCATCAGCTCCTGCGCGTCGTTGGCCGTATCGGTGATCGATGTGAGCGCATCCTCGACTCCCGCCTTCAAATCCACGATGGTGGTTCGAATCATGTCGACGGTATCGCTCATACGCTGAAGCATGGCGGAGAGTTCGAACGCTTCCCGGCTTGGGACGGTTCCAAGCGGCGCCACGATCCCCGCCTGGTCGGTGCCTGCTTCAATCTGCACGAATTTGTTGCCGACCAGCCCATCGGTCTGGATGGTTGCGACCGAATCGACACGAACGAGCCGATGCAGATCTTCACGAATTCGCATCTTGACGCGAAACTTTGCCGACGGGTTCACGGGGACCTGAATCGAGTCCACTTCTCCGGCGTCCATGCCGCCGACCCGGACTTTGGCACCGTCTTCCAGGCCGGCGATATTGGCGAATTCGGCATAGATCGCGACAGTGCGGTTGAACAGCATCCGGCGATCGCCGATGAGAAACAGCCCGACGGCAAACAGCAGGACGCCCGCGATGACGAAGGTGCCGACGGCGGCGAGTCGATTACGTTCCATCGCCATCATTCATCCGGCGTGCTGCGACGCCATGAACGCACGCACGAGCTCGTTCGGATCGCGATCGAGATCGTCCGCCGTGCCGCGAGCAATCACACGTCCCTCGTGCAGCATCAGCAGCTGATCGCCCAGCCGACGCGCGCTCGGGATGTTGTGGGTGACCACTACCAGGGTGACGCCGCGGCTCTGTTTCATGTCGGCGAGCAGCGCGTCGATTTCGTCCGACGTAATCGGATCGAGACCGGCGCTCGGCTCGTCGACCAGCAGAAGCTGCGGATCGAGTGCGAGCGCGCGTGCGAGGCCGGCCCGTTTCTTCATCCCACCTGAGAGTTCGCTCGGCATCTTGTCGTAGTCGGGTTCGAGACCCACGGCGGCGAGCCGTTCTCTGGCGCGCTGGCGGATTTCACCATCGCTGAGCTGCGTGTGGCGGCGCATGGGAAACGCCACGTTCTCGCCGACCGAGATCGAGTCGAACAGCGCGGCGTTCTGAAACAGGAATCCGATCCTCTGCCGCACCCGCGACAAGGGCGGGCCTGCGAGCGCGCTGATTTCGTCGTCGCCAATGAAGACGCGTCCGCGATCCGGACGCAGAAGGCCGACCATGTGCTTGAGAGTGACGCTCTTGCCGGTTCCGCTCCGGCCCAGAATCACGAATCCTTCCCCGCTCTGCACATCGAAGCTCACGTCGTCGAGCACTTTTCTCGTTCCGAACGTCTTGGTCACATGATCCATACGAACCGCGGCCTTCATCCGCCCGCAGCCTTGGGAAAGATGAAAAAGATCAATCGCACCAGGAGCACGTTGGTGACGATGATCAGGATAGATGACAGAACCACGGCTCGAGTGGACGCGCGGCCAACCCCTTCCGTGCCAGAGTCTGTGTTGAAACCGAGATAGGACGAGGTCGTCGCGATGATGAATCCGAACACCATTGT
>JBPYFA010000119.1:0-14462 GCA_051986585.1 Vicinamibacterales bacterium
GCGACAGGATGGTGACGAGAAACGTGTTTCCCCACTTGGCGATCATCAGACCGAGCACTCCGCCAGCCATCGCGACGAGCATGCTTTCGGTCAGCAACTGCTGCACGATCCGCCAGCGCCCGGCGCCCAGCGCGAGACGCAGTGAAAATTCGCGCTCGCGCGTTGCGTTTCTGGCGAGCATCAGATTTGCCACGTTCGTGCAGGCGATGAGCAAGACGAGCGCCACGACACCGAGGAAGACGAGCAGGCTGTTTCGCGTGGCACTGCCCACTCGCGCATCGAGCAGCGGAACAATGTTGACGCCCACGTTGGCGTTGGACTTTGGGTATTGCGCGGCGATACGGCCGGCAATCACGTTCATCTCGGCCTGCGCCGAACCGCGATCGGCGTGTTCGCGCAGCCGCCCGATGACTTGAAGAAATCCGTGATTGCGGTTCTCCTCGCGCGTAAGTGGCAGATAAATCTGTTCGCGATCGATCGGCAGGAACCTGAAGCCAGGCGGAAGAATGCCGACGATGGTTCGCGATCGTTCGTCTGCACGAATGCTGCGTCCAATCGCGTCCGGGCTGCGGCCGAAGAGCTCCTTCCACGCGCTGTCGCTCAGGATCACCACCGGCGGCGCGTCGGGCAGATCATCGCCCGAGACGAACGAACGCCCGAGCGCCACCGGCACGTCGAGCAGCTCGAAGAACCCCGGCGTCACCTGGAGCGAAGGCACGAGATCCGGCAGTGCGCCACCGGTCAACGTCACGCCGCGCGCGGTAAACGCCGCCATCGTGTCGAAGCTCGTCGACTGCCCTTTCCACGCTTCGAAGTCCGGGTACGAGGCGACATCCTCGACATCGCCACTCTTGGTGTTGGTGGCCCAGACAAACATCAGTCGATCCGCATGCGCAAACGGCAGCGGTCGAAGCAGCACGGCGTTGACGACGCTAAAAATTGCGTCGTTGGCGCCGATGCCGAGCCCGAGCGTCAGGATCGCCGCGCACGTGAACCCCGGTCTTTTCCCGAGGACTCGAAGTCCAAAACGAACGTCCTGGATCAGATGCTCGAGCCATGGCAATCCTCGACGCTCACGGTGGCGCTCCTTCGCCTGCTCCAGACCACCGAGACGGACCAGCGCATCGCGGCGCGCCTGCTCGGCGGTCATACCGGCGCGGAGGTTGTCGTCGATGTGCATTTGTAGGTGGCTCTCGAGTTCCAGCTGCATCTCGCGCTCGTGCCGGTTGAATCCGACCGTGGCGGCGAGGCGCGACATGAACGCACGTATTGGCCTCATGACGACGACTCCGGCGAGAAGAAGCGGGCGATGATGCCAGTCGTCCGCTCCCATTCACGCGCTTCTAGTTGCAGTTGTTTCTGACCGGCGCGGGTAAGGCGATAGAACTTGGCCTTGCGGTTGTTGTCGGATACGCCCCATGACGAGGTGATGAAGCCCTCCTGTTCGAGCTTCAGCAGCGCAGGATAGATGGTGCCGTAGTTGACCGACAGGTGTCCCCCACTGGTCTGCTCGATCCTTCGCGCCAGGCCATAGCCATGCATCGGCCCCATCGTGTCGAGCGTCTTGAGCACCATCAGCGCCAATGTCCCTTGCCAGACGTCGCCCATATTGGTTACCCATATGAACACAGCTCATATGGGAATGCAATAGGAACGCTGACCGGCAACACGGACCACTGGCCACTGGCAACTGGCAACTGGAAACTGGGAACTGGAAACTGGAAACTGGAAACTGGAAACTGGAAGCTGGAAGCTGGAAGCTGGAAGCTAATTCAGCCTCAGTACTTCCGCTGGGTCGATGCGCGACGCGCGGCGGGCGGGCAGCCATGCGGCCGCGGTGGCGACCAGGCTCAAGACGAACGCCGCGACGACGAAGGTTGTGGGATCTGACGGATCAAAACCATAGAGGAATGACGCTACAAACCGCGAGCCCCAGAGGGAGACGCCCGTTCCAATCGCGATGCCACAGACGAGCAGCGCGCCGACGCGGGTCAACACCATCCGGACGATCGCGGCGGCATTCGCGCCGAGTGCCATGCGGATGCCGATTTCGCCGCGGCGCCGGTTCACCGAGTAGGCCGTCACGCCATAGAGCCCAAGGCTCGCGAGCAACAGGGCCAGCCCGCCAAAAAAGGTCGACAGCCTTGCGAGCAGCCGTTCCTGGATCAGTGTGCTGTCCACCTGACTCGAAAGCGTGAAGAACGTGAGTGCTGCCTGAGGCTCGACCTTGACCAGCGCGGCGCTGACACTCGGCGTCAACGATTGCGCCGGCGCTCCGGCGGATCGGATCCCGAGTGAGACGTTCCCGGATGGTTTCGACCATTGCGCCATCGGCAGAAACATCGTCGGCTCCATCGCGGCGCGCATCGATCGATAGATCGAATCTTCGACGATGCCGACGACTTCGAAGCTGTCACCCCTGCCCGAGGGCCCCTCGTCTGCGAACCGCTGACCGATCGGGTCGCCGTCCTTGAGGAATCGACGAACGAACGCGCGATTGACGACGGCGACGCGCGGCGCTCCCTCCCGATCTCGCGAGTCGAAATCGCGACCGCCAGTCAGGCGCATGCCGTAGGTCTTGAACCATCCCGGCGTAACCGCGTTGATCCAGGATGCGCGCTCGCGCCCCTTCAGCGGCGAGTCCGGCGGAACAACAATCCGCGTGTTCCATCCGGCCCGTCCTGTCGGCGTGGTGAACGAGACCGCCGCGCTCGAAACGCCTGGCACCGCTGCCGCGGCCTCCCGAAGGCGTTCGAACGCGTCCTGCCGGCGTTCGCTCGGTTGGTTCAGCGAAACCGCCGCAATCAGCACCGGCTGTCGATCGAATCCGACATCGCGGCTGGTCAACGAGGACAAAGTCCTGATGAACAGGCTCGCCGTGACGACCAGCATCAGCGAGAGCGTGACCTGCAGCACGACGAGGAGCTGGCGAAGACCGACGCGACGTTCGCCGGATGCGCCACGGCCCTGCTCTTTCAACGCTTCGAACGGAGAAAGGCCACTGACGCTGAGCGCCGGGGCGATGCCAAACAGCATCGCGGTTGCCGCGGCGATCGCGATCGTAAATGCCAGCACCCGCGAATCGAGCGGCATATCGAGATACACGGAATTGCCGACGCTGGCGAGCTGTGCCACCAGCACGCGGCTTCCCCACTGCGCAAACAGCAACCCTAGTCCGGCACCCGCCACAGCGAGCAACAGGCTTTCCGCCAGCAGTTGCCGCGACAGCCGAAGTCTCGAGGCGCCGAGCGCGAGACGGACGCCGAGTTCGTGGCGGCGCGCGGTCGCGCGGGCCAGCAGCAGGTTGGCGATATTGGCGCACGCGATCAAAAGCACCAGGCCGACGACGGCCATCAGCGCCTCTAGCGGCCGTTCGTATCGCGTCCGAAGCGTCGATCGACCGGCCGACGCCGGTTCGAGCGTGAACGGGTCCGTCAAATACTCAGCCTGCATGCGCTTCGCATCCGGCAGCGTGGCGTCGCGAATCTGGCTCTGCACGCCTCGCAGCTGTCCGGTCATTTGCGCCAGGTTCTGATCGGGCCGAAGGCGGAGCATGATGTTGAGCCACCAGCTCAAACGGCCATCGAGCGAGCTTTCCGCGCCATTGATGATCGCTTCGGTGCTGAGCGGCAGAATGATGTCGGCCGATCGGCCGACGTCGGGACCAAAGAAGCCCTTCGGCATGACCCCGACGATGGTGAAGAATTTGCGATCGATCGAGAGGGTGCGCCCAAGCACGTCGTCGGCACCACCGAATCGTTGCTGCCACAATCCGTAACTGATGACGGCGACCGACGCATTCGGGTTGCCGCGCCGATCGTCGTCAGCCGGGGTGAACGTGCGGCCGCGGAAGGCGGAGACACCCAGGACCTCGAACATCCGGCCGCTTGCGAACATGCCATCGACCGGATCGGTTTCCCCGCCGGCGGAGAGATCGAACCGCTCGGCCGACCAGGCAAACGCGCCATCGCCGAGCTGATCCTGCCGTGCGCGGATCGCTTCCCAGATCGGGTTGGTCCATTCCCCGGTGAGGAGCACCAACCGGTCCGCGGCCGGGACCGGCAATGATCGGAGCATCAAGCCGTTGTAGATGGAAAAGAGCGCCGAGTTGGCGCCGATGCCGAGCGCGAGCGATACCACGGCGAGCGTGGTGATGGCCGGCGTCGCGCGAAGCGAGCGCCAGCCGTCGCGCCAATCAATCACAAACCAGGATTTCATCGGTCTCTTCTCCCGCGGACGGCCGGATGGCGAATCGGATCGCTCCGCGAATCCGGAGCGGAGCGTGTCGACAACGGTGAGGATCCAGAACCGCACGTAGTTTCGGGCACCGGCTGCTCTGGCGGCGTCGCGATCGCAAGCAAATGCGTAGCGCATGCCGGCACCGAACCGATCGCGAAACGCCGGCGGATAGGCGCGCAGCAGCAGCCCGTAGATGCGGTCGGCCATCGTGCGCCGGATGTCGGTGCCGCTCATGCCGGTCCTCTCCTCGGCGCCAGCCGGAGCCCGTCGATGGCGGCGAGCAGGGCGGCAAGGCGGCGGCGCTCGTCGGCGAGTACGCGATGGCCTTGAGCGGTGAGACGGTAGTACGCGCCACGGCGAGGGTCGTCACTCGCGCGGCGATTCGCGAGTTCGACGACGAGGCCCTCGTTCATCAGCCGGGCGAGATGACGATAGAAGGAGCCTGGACTGAGCGGCACCGCGCCGTCAGATGTTTTGCGAACCGACTGCATGACCGCATAGCCGTAATTGTCCCCTGCCGCGAGCGCCAGCAGGATGTGAAAGATCGCCGGCTTGAGCGGTGTCGGTGCGGTCGTTTCCTTTGTGCGTCGCTCGGCCATGGAATCTCGGCGTTATATATCCACAATGGATATATCCACGGTGGGAGAGTCTAACAAAAACGTTCCGCAATTTCCAGCCACCAATCGGGAGCCGAGATCCGATGTGAACTGGGAACTGGGGACTGGAAACTGGAAGCTGGAAGCTGGAAACTGGAAACTGGAAACTGGAAGCTGGCAGCTGGCAGCTGGCAACTGGCACCTGGCAACTGGCACCTGGCAACTGGCAACTGGCAACTGCCCAGCTTGAGACTACTTCTCCGGCCCCAGTGATGGATTGGTGAGAAACTCCTGATCGGTCAGGCTGTTCAGAAAGGCAATGAGATCCTGCGTTTCGGCCGTCGAGATCTGGAACCCTTTCAACCGGGGACTCTTCACGGGGCTGTTCAGGCCACCCGAGGCATAGTGGCCGATCACTTCGCCGAGCGTCGGAATGCTGCCGTCGTGCATGTAGGGTCCGGTGACCGCAATGTTCCGCAGCGTCGGAGCACGGAAACGGCCCATGTCTGCTGCGGCGTGCGTCGTGTCGAAGAGCCCGCGATCGATGAACGGATACGAGCCGTGCCCGTCGACGTTGTACAGCCCGGTGTTGTGGAAGGTCGGTGCCGCGGTCTCGCTGCCGTCGTGAACGGTTGGGCCGGAGAGGTTGAACCCGGTATGACAATGCGCGCACGCTAACCGCTCGGAGAAAAAGAGCGCCATGCCGCGCTGCGCCGCCGCCGAGAGCGCCGTCCGATCGTCGCGATACAGATACCGATCGAGCGGAGCGTTCGCCGAGATCATCGTCCGCTCGAACGACGCGATCGCCTTGACGATCGTCGGCAGCGCGATCGGCTCCGACGGAAACGCGTCGCGGAACATCCGGGCGTCGGCCGGATCGTTCGCAATCCGGGCAACGATCGCCGATTCATTGCCCTTGATCCCCATCTCGATCGGGTGTTCGTTGAACATCGGCACGGCCATCTGCGCCTCGAGCGTCCGGGCTCGCGCATCCGCCCACCCGTACGACGCGTTGAAGGCCACGTTGGTCAGCGACATCGCGCTTCGCGCATGCGCCTGGCCGGTCGATCCAATCGCCTGCGGCCGCCCATCGGTGAACGCCAGCGCCTGCTGGTGGCATGACGCGCACGAGTAGGTGCCGTTCCCCGAGAGTCGCCGGTCGTAAAACAGCCGGCGGCCGAGACGCACTTTCGCGTCGGTCATTGGGTTGTCGGCAGGAACCCTGGGGCGAGGAACGCCCGGCGGCAGATGCCACGCATACGCATCCGCCGGCCGTGCGCTATTTTCGCGCGAGCCTCCCACGACAGCACCCACGAGCGCCACGGCCAACAGAACGCGCGCATTCATTGTCATTCCCGATTCGCCATTCGCGATTCGTGGCTCGCCATTCGCCGTTCGCGGTTCGCAGTTCGGGGTTCGGGGTTCGCGACTGCTGACTAGCGATTCGGGACTAGCGATTAGCGATTGTTACCATCCGGCGTACTTCGTCGTGACCCCCATCAGCTGCGTCTGCTTCGCCAGCCCTTCACGCTCACCGATCCATTTGTCGAACCCCGAAATCGCATCCGGTGCCACCCCGGCGGGATCGGCCTGGCGTGCGGCGACCCATTTCTTCATCGCAACCATCAGCGCGTCGGCCTGCTTGCGATCCGCCGCGAACAGATCGAGATACGCCTGCCGCGCATCGTCGATTCGGTTCAGCGCCAGATACGCTTCGGCGCGATATTCAACCGCCTCAGGAAAAAAGCCGGGCGCCATCTTGATCGCCTGATCGTACATCTCCAGCGCCTTGGTGTAATCCCCTGTCTTCCGATAGGCGAACCCCATGCCGTTGTAGGCCTGGAAGAGCTGCGGGTTGAGCTTCGCCGCGTTCTGGAAATCCTTCAGCGATTTCGAGTATTCCGTCTTCGCCTTCGCCATCGTCTTCTCGACGTCGTTGCCCTGCTTGGTCCCCGCTTCCTCTTCGAGCTTCTTGCCCTTCACGCGGTGATCGTCGCCACTCTTGTAGGCCTCGATCGCCCGCTCCTCGGGCGACATCGATGGCATCGACGATCCGCCTCCGCCCGACGGCGCCGGCGCCGATGAGCCGTTTGCCAGGATCCCCACATGCGCGACGCCGACGGCGGCGGCAACCAATACGGTGGACTTTAAGATGCGATACATTCTTCTGCTCCTTGTCAGCTACCAGTTCCCAGCTGCCAGCTCCCAGCTCTCTCAATCGACGTTCGGGGTTCGCGTCTCTCGACCGGCTGGAAGCCGGAAGCGACTCATTGATTCCTCGTCAACTCGATATCCAGCGAAATCGACACCTGATCGCCGACGACAGCGCCCCCTCCCTCGAGCAGGTTGTTGTAGACGATATTGAAGTCGCGGCGATTGATCGTGGTCGTTGCGGTCGCGCCGATTCGTCGCAGGCCCCAGATGTCTTTAATCTCCGCCGTCGGTCCATCGACGTCGAGCGTGACTGGCTTGGTGATCCCTTTGATCGTCAGATCGCCAAGCACTTTGAGCTTGCCTGGGCCATCCACGGTCACGCTGCGCGATTTGAAGGTCATGCGGGGATATTTCGCGACATCGAAGAACTGATCGCCCCGCAGATCCTTGTCGCGATCGGGGTTGCGCGTATTGATGGTCCGGGTGTCGATGGTCGCCTCGATCCGCAGCGTGGTGAGATCCTTCGGATCGAACGTTGCGGTCCCGACCGGGCCCGCGAATTCACCCTTCACGTTCGCCACGATCATGTGACGCACCGAGAACGTGGCCGCGGAGTGACCGGGGTCAATCGTCCACGTAACGGTCTGCGCAGCCGCCACGGCTGGCAGAGCGGCCAGCGCGAGGGAGAAAAGAAAATGACGTAAGTAAGGCACTCGATTGCTGAAAATAGCCATCGAACTGGACAGCAAACAGCGTGCCCCGCAGTATATACCGGCAATAACCGGCATTCGCCGGGTGTGGTCGGCCGACAAATACGCGTCACGTAAGTCGTTACGCCCCGTGGCTTCTCCCCCGCACCGCCACCTTCGGCACCTCCTTCATCCTGGGATGGCTGAATACGATAAAGTAGCAACGGCGCCTCGCGTGGGCGCCCAATCTCCGCTCGCCGTGCATGGCATCCCGCCGTCTCGAGACTGAAATCGATCGCCTCTATCAGCTGCCGCTCTCCGAGTTCACGGCGGCGCGCAACACCCTCGCGCGCGATGCCGGCGCGGAGGCATCAGAGATCCGTCAGCTCGCCAAGCCGCCGCTCGCGGCGTGGGCGATCAATCAGTTGTACTGGAAACGCCGCGAGATCTACGATGCGCTGATCAAGGCGTCGCAGGCGCTGCGACAGACCCACAAGACGATCCTGTCGGGACGCCGCGTCGATTTGCGCGAGCCAACGCGTGATCATGAAGAAGCGGTCGACGCCGCGCTCAAGGCAGCGCTGGCCATCATCGAGGAGGCCGGACACCCGGCCACCGATTCAACCCGCCAGTCGGTGCTGACGACGTTGCGCGCGCTGCCGTCGAACCAAACCGCGGGACGTCTGACCGAAGTACTGCAGCCTGGTGGATTCGAAATGCTGCAGGGGCTCTCTATCGCCGGAGCGGCGGGAGTGCTCAAGCCGAAGGCGACGCCGCCTGTCCATATCGAATCGGCGCGAGGGACATCGCGATCATCTCGGCCGAAACCGGAGCTCAGTCCGGAAGAAGCTGCACGGGCCGAGGCACGCCGGGCCGAAGCAACGAAAGCACTGAAGGAAGCCGAACAAGCAGCGCGACGGGAGGAGTTCGAAGCGTCGCGTCTGGCGCGCGAAGCCGAAAAAGCGACGAGGCAGGTGGAACGAGCGCGGGAGGCGCTTCGATCCGCAGAACAAGTGCTGCAGGAAGCGGAAGAGGCGACGACTGAAGCCACACAGCGGCGCGATGCCGCCAGACTGCGTGCAAAGGAGACGGCACGCGCGCTCGAGGCTGCACGCCGTCAGCACGAGTCCTTGTCGAAAACCTAAGGCCCCCCTTCGGGGTGCTCTTCAACCGGGGTCGGTTCGGACTCGGTCACGGTCGTTTCTTCGATCGGGTCGTCGAGCGCCGGCATCGTTCGTAGCGGAAGCGTGACCGAGAATGTCGAGCCGAAGCCAAGTCCCTTACTTCGGGCCGCCACGTCACCGCCATGCAACTCGACCAGATGGCGCACGATCGACAGGCCAAGCCCGAGGCCGCCGTGCATCCGCGTCACCGAGGCATCCCCTTGGGTGAAGCGGTCGAAGACGTATGGCAAGAGCGAGGGCGGTATGCCTTCGCCGGTGTCGGTCACGGAAATCACCGCGGACGCGCCCGCTCTCGCGAGCGTCACCGACACGCGGCCGCCAGCGGGCGTGAACTTGATCGAGTTGGCGAGCAGGTTCCAGACCACCTGTTGAAGCCGATCGGGGTCGCCGAGGACCTTGCCAGTACGCGCCAGCGTGCACGACAGATCGACGCCCTTCGCCGCCGCCGACGGCTGGAGCGTTTCGATGGCGGCGTCCACCACCGGTGCCAGCTCGATCGGACGCAGATCCAGCCGCAGGCGCCCCGTCACGATTCTCGACACGTCGAGGATGTCGGCGATCAGCTGCTCCTGCACGTGCGCGTTGCGCTCGATCGTCTCCAGCGCCCGAGTGGTGCCGGCGGCATCGAGCCTCCCCATTCGCAGCAGCCTCGTCCATCCGAGCATCGCGTTCAGCGGCGTTCTCAACTCGTGCGACAGCGTGGCGAGAAAGTCCTCTTTCGCCCGATTCGCGGCGGCAAGATCTTCGGCCCGGCTCCGCAGGCTGTCTTCGAGCCGCTTGCGCTCGGTGATGTCGCGCACGACGAGCGCAAATCCGCGCGGCGTCCCGTCAGCGGCGCGCATCGGCATCAGCAGCACCAGCGCATCGAACGCGGATCCGCCGTGGCGGACGCACAGCGCGTCGCGCTCGAATCGTCCTTGATCGAGCGCAATCCGCAAGTGCTCGGCCGGCACGTTCGCATCGCGCTCGGCCGCGGTGTAGAACACCCCGATGTTGCGGCCGATGATCGTATCGGCCTGGTAACCGAACACCCGCTCGGCTCCGTGGTTCCAGCTGACGACGTCGCCGCTCGTATCGAGCATGCAGATCGCATAGTCGTGCACGCTGTCGAGGAGAATCCGCAGCCGCTCTTCCGCCTGCCGCAACCGTTCCGTCTGGTTGTCGAGCTCGGCATAGAGCGCGACGACGCCGCGGTTGGTTTCGGTGAGTTCGTCCTGGAGCTCGATCAGGTTGCGGCGCAGCCGCACATTTTCTTCGACCAGCTCCGCTGATTGTCCGGCCTCATCGGATTCCGAAACGGCGGGGGGCCGCGTTCTCAGCGCTCGACCTTCGTCGAAGGGCAGCCGGGCAGAGAGCGTCACGAGGAGCGCCTCCGATTGATCCTGGATCGACACGCGATGGAGAACGCTGGCCAGCGCGGCCACCGATCGGCCAACCGACTGCCGCGCCTCCCCGTCCATGGCACCAATGCGAATGACGATCTGAAAGTCCCCGGCCGGCGTGACCGAGATATCGGCAGTCGCGTCGGCAGTTTCCGAGAACAGCAGCCGTGCCGCTTCATAAGCGGCAGCGGATAGACTCCCGACACTCCGATCGTCCAAACCGCATTGTTCTGCGGCAGCCCTGGTCTCGCGCCGCAACGAAACAAGATCCTGATGCCGCCGAAGCGGCACATGCGAAAGGGTGAAATTGCCCGAAGAAACGTCGGGGGTGTGCGAATTCAACTGGTTACGCGTTCCGAGACACTTGCCGCAGACACGACTCCTGACCTTGGACAATGCAAACTGCGAACCGGCCCATCCGGCTCATCCGTTCGGCGACGACTGGAAAAACTTCGCCGACGAAGAGCGGCGGTTCGAGCGCTATAATCTGCAGCTCCGTTCCTCGTCGCGAACGGCGCCGTTGGCCTCTGCGATTCGCCGTGCACACACTGCTTGCTTTAAACCTGCATCACGATCAAGACGTCGTCATCGCCCGGCAACGGGCCGCCCAGATCGCACGTCTGCTCGACTTCGACACCTCCGAACAGACCCGCGTCGCGACCGCCGTTTCAGAGATCGTTCGTAATGCGTTCCGCTATGCCGGCCATGGCTCGGTTCGTTTCGATCTGGATACGGAGGCTCGTCCGCAGCGGCTGGTGATCCGCGTCGAGGATACCGGGCCGGGCATCGCGAAGCTGGAAGATGTGCTCGCCGGTCGCTATCAATCCTCCACCGGCATGGGCATGGGGATCGTCGGTGCTCGCCGGCTGATGGACCAGTTCACAATCGAGTCCGACAGCAGCGGAACCCGCGTCGCGATGGAGAAATATCTTCCGGCGCGCGCGCCGGTCGCGACGGCAAAGCGCATCGAGCAGGTCGTCGACGCGGTTCGCCAGCGACGGCCGCAGGGACTGGTCGAAGAGATCCAGGTCCAGAACCAGGAGTTACTGCGCACGCTGGACGAACTGCACCGCCGGCAGCAGGAACTGGCGCGCCTGAATCGGGAGCTCGAGGACACCAACCGTGGCGTCGTCGCGCTCTACGCGGAGCTCGACGAAAAGGCGGATCACTTGCGCCGTGCCGACGAGCTGAAATCGCGCTTCCTCTCGAACATGACGCACGAGTTCCGGACGCCGGTGAATGCCATCATCGGCCTCTGCAACCTGCTCATTGACGATCGCGAACAGGAAGGGCGCGCACCGGAGCCGGAGCTCGATTACATTCGCAAGGCCGCAGACCAATTGTCCGATCTGGTCAACGACCTGCTGGACCTCGCGAAAGTGGAAGCCGGAAAGACGGTGATCCGCCCGGCCGACTTCGAAGTGCAGTCGCTCTTCGGTGCGTTGCGCGGCCTGCTGAAACCGGTTCTGCTCAATCAATCGGTGACGCTTGTCTTCGACGATGTCTCGGATGTGCCGACGCTGCATACCGATGAATCGAAGGTGTCGCAGATATTGCGAAATCTGTTGTCGAACGCGTTGAAGTTCACCGAGCGCGGCGAAGTGCGTGTTGGAGCGGGGATCGACGCCACCGGCAGCCGGATCACATTTACCGTGAAAGATACCGGGATTGGGATTGCGTCTGAGGACCAGGGGCGGATCTTCGAAGAATTCGCGCAACTGGAACACCGGCTCCAAAGGCAAGTCAAAGGTACCGGCCTCGGTCTTCCGCTCTCGCGTCGGCTCGCCGAACTACTCGGCGGTGGTTTGACGGTCACCAGCCAGCCAGGACTGGGTTCCACATTCTCGCTGACCATACCGATCAGATATGAAGCATGGGACACCTTCGAGCCGACAGTTGATTGGACGCCGGATCCCGCACGATCCCCGCTTCTCGTGATCGACGATGCGCCCGACGATCAGTACTTCTACGACAAGATATTCCGCGCCTCGCCATTCCAGGTCTATCCCGCCTACACCTTGCGGCAAGCGGAGGAAGCACTCCGCATCTGTGAGCCGGTGGCGATCATCATGGACCTTGTCCTCGGCGGCCAGGAGGCTTGGGATTTCCTGATTCGACTGAAGCGCGATGACCGTACTCGTCACCTCCCGGTCGTCATCGCCAGTGTCTTGACGCACCAGGACAAGGGATTCGCGCTCGGGGCCGACGCCTATCTCGTCAAGCCGCTCGACCGACGAGTATTGGTCGACACGATTACCGGTCTGCAGGCGCGCAGCCGCGATGCGATTCGAGTGCTGGTGATCGACGACGATCAGATGGCGCGCTACCTGTTCCGCCATTGCCTGCCGCCGCCGGCGTTCAAGGTGACCGAAGCCGCTTCAGGTGAGGAAGGTCTGCACCGTGCGCGATCGGAACGCCCGGACGTGATCGTGCTCGACCTGGTGATGCCGGGCATGGACGGGCGCGATGCGCTGGCTGCGCTTCGGCGTGACCCGGCAACCGTCGAGATCCCGGTCGTCATCTCGACCGGCCTCGAGCTGAACACCGACGAAACCCGCGCGCTCCTGGAACAGGCAAACGGAATTTTGCCGAAGCGCAACCTGACGCGTACTTCCGCACCTGAAGCGATACGGCAGGCCGTCGAACAGGCGCCGCGGGTCAACACACGCACAGAGGACAGGACTTGATGGCTATTGATTCGCTCAGCACGCTGAATGACGTTCTGCACAAAGACGAGGGAGCCCTGCTCCAGAACTGGGTGGACAACCAGGTGAACTCGTCGAACTTCCGGCCGGATCGAACGACCCGGCAAGAACTGACCGAGCACTCCCGCCGCTTTCTGGCGCTGCTGCGCGACGCGGTGAAATCCGGGCAGACCGACATCATGAGCCCTGGGTGGAGTGAGGTTCGGCGAATGCTCGACGACTTGTCGGTCGCTCGCGCCCAACAAGGCTTCAGCCCCTCCGAGACGGCGACGTTCGTGTTCTCGCTGAAACAGCCGCTGTTCGATCGGCTGCAGAACGCGCTCGGCAGCAGCAGCGAAGCGCTCAATCGACTGTGGCCAACCAATATTCTTCTCGATCGCCTGGGCCTCTACACCACTGAAGTGTTCCAGCGCGGACGCGAGCAGGTGATCATCCGCCAGCAGCAGGAGTTGATGGAACTGTCGACGCCGGTGGTCACGCTCTGGGAAGGCGTGCTCGCGCTCCCGCTGATCGGCACGCTCGACAGCGCGAGAACGCAGGTCGTCATGGAAAGCCTGCTCCAGCGCATCGTCGACAGCGGCGCGGCGATTGCCATCATCGACATCACCGGCGTGCCCACCGTCGATACCGTGACCGCGCAGCATCTGCTGAAGACCGTCGACGCCGCGCGGCTGATGGGCGCCGACTGCATCATCAGCGGTATCCGTCCTCAGATTGCGCAGACGATCGTTCATCTCGGTGTGAACCTCGGCACGGTCGTGACCAAGGCGACGCTCGCCGATGCCTTCGGGATTGCGTTGAAGCGGCTCGGCCTGAGCGTTCAGAAAATCCAGGCGTCTCCACGGCGCCGGGACGACGACGGCTCCGACACACGCCAGGCCAACGAACGCGGCGAGGCCTGACCGTGGAGCGCATTCCGATCCTCAAAATGGGCGAGTACCTGCTCGTCACCATCCAGATCGATATGCACGACCGATTGGCCATGGCGCTGCAGGACGACCTGACATCCAAAATTGTGTCGGCGCGCGCGAAGGGCGTCCTGATCGACATCTCCGCGCTCGAGATGGTCGACTCGTTCATTGGCCGGATGTTCGGCGACATTGCGGCGATGTCGCGAGTGCTCGACGCCGAAACGGTCGTGGTCGGCATGCGGCCCGCCGTCGCGATCACCCTCGTCGAGTTGGGCCTGTCGCTCCCCGGCGTCCGCACCGCCCTCAACATCGAACGAGGCATGGAACTGCTGCGCGGGCTGATCGCGGCGAGAGGGCACGACGATGCTGGTTCCGCTTAGCGAGAATCGGCCAATCGGCACCTCCGAAGATGTCGTCGCGGTGCGGCAAGCGGTTCGGCAGCGCGCGGTGGAGCTCGGCTTCAATCTCGTCGATCAAACCAAGATCGTCACCGCGGCCAGCGAGCTGGCCCGCAACACGGTGATCTACGGCGGCGGCGGCACCGTGCGCCTCGAGGCCCTCAACGACGGCAACCGCCGTGGCCTGCGTCTGACCTTCGAGGA
>JBPYFA010000120.1:0-2838 GCA_051986585.1 Vicinamibacterales bacterium
TGCGCGTGCGAACTTCGGGAGCGACGGGCGGACCGTACTCACCGGTGTCGCGTTTGCCGCCGGCTTTGCCGGGGCGACGACCGCAGGGCTCGACGGTCAAGGAACAGGCTCGATCGTGATGAGCGACACCGCGGGGCACGCGTGCAGCGGCACCGGCTTCTCCTGGTCGGTGTTCCCACAGTGACGGTTTGAGCTTCTCCCCATTCACGAGATTGATAGCCGCGCGCGGGCGTCGGTTCATCGACGACCGCGTCGCGACGCGTCGACCTACAATTGAGGGTATGTCAGAACCTGAGGTCTGGTTGCGAGGACCGATTGCGGGCGTGCCGCCGCATCTGCAGCCGGTTGCGCACAGTCTTCTCCAGTGCCGCGAAGAGGTTGGCGGGGTGCTTGCCGGGTTGACGACAGAACGGATCTGGCACGTGCACCCGAACGCGGCGTCGATCGGTTTCCACGTGTTACACGCGATCGGCAGCCTCGATCGCCTGTTCACTTACGCTCGCGGAGCGATGCTCTCTGAGGAGCAGCGTCGGGAACTGGCGGGTGAGTCGCAACCGGACACAGCGCTGTCGGCCGACGATCTATTGGCGTCGTTTGACGCGGCGGTCAATCGCGCGCTCGATCAGCTGCGAGGGACCGACGAGGCGACGCTGACGGCTGAACGTCACGTCGGCCGAGCGAGGCTGCCGTCAACAGTGATTGGTCTTCTGTTTCACGCGGCGGAGCACACCCAGCGCCACGTCGGGCAGGCCCTGACCACCAGCAGAATGATGACGCGGGTCGGGCCGGAATCGTAACGACGATTAGGGTGATTCTGGTGAGGCAGCGGAGCGTTCTTTCTCGAGCCGCGCGGTTGCCGCTTTCTGCTTTTCAATCGCGCCCAACTCGGCGGCGATCGCCCGTCCCAACGCCCTGAAGTCGCGCCGCTCCAACGCCTCCATCCCCGACTTGTGCGCCTCGCAGAATTCTTCCTTGGCGTCGATGAATGTCTGTCTCGCCTGGCGGAAGAGATCGGTGTCGCTCATGACTGGCACCAGTCTACACCCTGGCCATGGCTGCGCTTTGGGAGATCTCTGCCAGCTCTGCTTCTCGTTGGTGTGGTGAAGTTGCGCTTGCTGAAGAGAAGGCGTGAAGGAGGGAGCAAGGCCGCGGAAACCGGGAGCGACATCGGCTCTTAGATACCGGGAATGCCTCGGTTCAGGGACGATGTGTCGCGCCTGGTCGACAGCATTCCAGTCCGTTGCGGCGGTACCGGGATCCGCGCGGTGGCGGATCCCCATCTGAGATCCTCGCAGGTCGACCGACGCGTCAGCACGTCGGGTCAGCGTTTGAACGAGCCGTGCTTACCGAAGCCAGAGACGCTTGCCGCCAATAACTACCGAGTTTTCGCTTTTCACATATCCTCACTTTTGCAGAACGGTCCACTGTGCACGCAGGATGCGAGTCATGCGCTGGCTCTTCTTCATGCGCTCGATTAGCGCAAACGCGATGCCGACCGCAGGGGTACGAAAAACCCCAATGATTGCGCCAGGAGCAACGGGGGAAGCGGATTGCGAGCCGGGCGACGTTCTGGTGACCGGCAGATTTATTGGTGGTTACGGCCAGACTGCGACTCACCCTTCACACCGTTCGATGCACCGCGGTGCATGGGAGTACGCAAGCAAAGTGCGGTGAACTGGAATCGACCGAGTCTTCCTGACTGATATGCAGTGGACGCGGTTTGACCCGAGGAGTCAGCGGGTGAGCGGTTCGACGACGTTTCTGATGACGTCGGGGATCGCGGTCGGGCGGCGGGTCAATCGGTCCACGTAGACGTGCACAAACCGACCGAGCGCGCACGGGGCCTTGTTGTCATCGCGAAACAGCGCAATTTGGTAGACGACGCTCGATCTGCCCAGCCGCTCCACCGCGAGCCCGGCATAGATGGTCTCGGGGAAGCTCGCGGCGCTGAAGAACTGGCAGCTCGATTCTGCCACGATGCCAATGGCCGGCAGTTCGCGGATGTCGATACCGCTTGCCTCGATCAGGAACCCGTTCACGGCGGTGTCGAAGTACGAATAGTAGGTCACGTTGTTGACGTGGCCATAGTGGTCGTTATCCATCCAGCGCGTGGGGACGGCGCGGAGGAGCTTGAAATCCGTCCGACGACAATTGGGGATGTCGGTCATGATGCGCGAGGCGGTCGAAGACTAGTTGAACGTCGATGGTGGAATCTTGCGCGGATGATACCTAACGTCGACGATTCCTAGCGCGTCAGCGTGACTGGGTAGCTTTGACTGACCGTGTTCTGGGACAAAGTGATGTTGCCTTCAATCGTCCTGATCGGACTTTGCCGACGCACGGATCCGTCGATAATCAGCCTGCCGTCACCCGAATGGACACTCATGGACGCCGTCCCGCCCGGGATCGGCTCGAGATACAGGCCGGTTACAGCAGTGTCGGTCTCGGAGGAATCACTGTAGCGACCGCTCAGTGATGCGCCGTTTTGTATGAGCATCAATTGGAAGGGCGCGTTGGGGTAGCTCGAAGTGCCAGACCACGTGCCAGAGAGATCGGGGAGGGTTGGTGCAGTTGGCGTCTTCGCGGTCGAACCGCAGGCGGCTGCGACGAAAGATAACGCGAGGCACGCCGACACGCAGCAGACGAACACGTAAGGTGCTGATTTCATCCTTAGAGCCTCTCGGATGCTCGACGCTGGCGACGCTAGCCGGAAGTCTAACCTACTGCTCACTATTCGAGCCTGGCCCGCGCGCCATCGCAGGGTGCCCGTGGAGTTGAGTTACGAGCCGATCGCCGTCGCATACTCGGATCTATCAACTGTATCGAGTCGTGTTGCTG
>JBPYFA010000121.1:0-5557 GCA_051986585.1 Vicinamibacterales bacterium
GACTGCAGGTCGTGCCGGTAATAAGGCATGAAGTTTTCGTTGACGCCGATCGTTGCGAAGTCCGATGACGAGAACGTCGGCCACCCGCTTTCGAACGTGCGCGTACCGTTCGTCCCGGGGATGCCCAGCGTGTCTCGGCCGAAGTTCTGTCCGAGGCCGGGTTGCTCGGAACTTGTTCCCTGGCGCGCGTAACCGTAGTGCGCGTCCATGAATAACGTCGGACTGAAGATGTACGTGCCCATCACCGTGACGCGATAGGTGTTGCCGGAACCGGTGCCGGGGTTGCTGCTCCCACCGATCGGCCGCCCGACGGCGGCGTCGCCGAACACCGTCGGTGTGACCGCGCGATAGTGCAGCATGCCGAACGTCCCCGACATGTTGAACTTGGAGTTGGCGTTGTAGTCGAAGCGGGAGTCGATCTGGTTCCGATCGAAGGTGAAGGGCGCCTGTGCGAAATAGTTGTTGCGATCCCGGTCCAGATTGTTTACGGGAAAGTAGCTCGCGATCTTGCGCGCGATCGGATCCATCCGTGCAGCGGGAATGATGTTCAGGCAGTTCGGGTTCGTCGCCGTGTTGCACAGCGCGTAATTCGGATCGCCGGGGAACACCTGAAACTGGGTCCGTCCCGTCCCGTCCGGATTTCCAGAAAGCGGGTCGTAAATGGGAGTGGGCGAGAGCGACAGGTCGCCCTTCAGCATCGCCGGCAGCGGCACAGACACCGTTCTGCTCACCTCCCGATGGTCCCGAATGGATTCGTAGCTGACGAAATAGAAGGCCTTGTTCTTCTGGATCGGCCCGCCGACGGTCCCGCCGAACTCGTTGTAGCTCTGGTCTGGTTTGGGTCCAGTATTCAGCGCCGCGTCGTCGAACCGCATCGGCCAGGCTTTCAGATGCTGGTTCGTGAAATATTCGAATCCCGATCCGTGCGTCGCGTTCGATCCGCTGCGAGTCTGGACGTTGATCGCCGCACCGCCGGCGAGCCCCTGCTCCGCGCCGAAGCTGCTGGTGACGACGTTGACTTCCTGAATCGACTCGAGGGTCGGGATGTATGACGCGACGTGTGGCAGTTGGATGTTGGCGGTGCTGACGCCGTCGATCCGCGTGTTGTTCTGATCGTCGCTCGTGCCGTTGACAGTAAATTCCAGCGATCGTGCCGGGTTGGTCGGGATCGAATGCGAATTGGCCGGCGGTGCGAAACCTGGCAGCATGCGGTACACCTGCTGATAGTTTCCGCCGAGCGGCACGGGCAGCGTCGTCAGCTCCTGGCCGAGCAGGTTCGAGTGCACTTCGGCCGTTTCCGTCTGCAGCGCAGGGGCTTCAGCGGTCACGGTGATGTTGTCACCCACGGCGCCAATCTCCATCGTCACATCGAGCCGCGTTACCGTGTTGATGCTGACCGTGACCTGCGTCTGCTCGAACGTTTTGAACCCCTGCTGCGTGGTCTTCAAGCTGTAGGAGCCCGCAGGCAAGTCGAACAGGTTGAAGTGCCCGACGGCGTCGGTGACCGCCTCGCGTTTGAAGCCGGTGTTGTTGTTGGTAACGAGGACGGTCGCGCCGGGCATAGCGGCGCCTGAAGAGTCCTTGACGTCGCCGACTATCGATCCATAGAGCACCTGTGCGGCTGTTCGAGTGGGAACCGCGCAGATGTACGCAGCGAGTGCAAGAGCAACGAACGCATCGAACGGACATCGCCGAGCTGGTGAGGACATTGCGACACCTCCGGTCAGGTGCGCGCGATGCTACGTCCGGCGTCGAGCCGAGTCAATCAACTCGTTTTCAACCGCTGAGCTTCTGCCACCCCGTGAAGTGAAGCGGAGAGATTTTGGAGGGTGCTCTGTTCGCGCAGCGACCTCCGCGCGAGCTAATCGCGATGCTCGGATTGATTCAAACGCCCCGATCGCAAGAGCGTGTTCAAACGTTCCGCGAGCCCGCCGAAAGCGAGTGCCGTGCGACGGAGCAGGATGTTCTCTCCTCGAAGCGCCGCAATTTCCGCTACAAGATTGACGATGGTGTCGCGGTCCGTTTGGTCTCGTTCTCCCCGGCGTCGCCCGCCACGCCGGACTGCGCGACGATCCGGCCCGGTTCGCCGATCCCGTTCGGGCGGTGTTGGTTCAGACGCCATGCTTCATCGACCCCACACGACGTCCGACGCGAACGCAGGCAGTGGCCCGGCAGTTTCTCTGGACGTCGCAAGCGTCGTGTCGCCAGCGTCTCTGCGCAAGATGTGTCGATCTGGATGCGGAGCCGCATAGCGCACTTGCAGACGTGACGTCGTCTCAAACAGTGCTCTCGTTCGGGTGAAAAGATCTGGTTCGCCGTCAAAGTGCAATGGTTTGCGAAGGATATCGGCCCCCTCTCAATGCCTGTCTGCTGGCGCAAACCTGGGGCCAGTCACGGTCATGGCGTAAGTGCCTGATGTTCTTCGGGTTGCTCGAGGGTTCAACCGAGGCAGCCAGACGTGTGCTGGTGACGGCCAAAAGTCTTTCTGGTTAGGACCAGATTTTGAGAGGAGGTTACGGCGCAATGCTCAACGAGCAATGCTGAAGGATCTCGGAGTCGCCTGATTTCAGTACGCGCTACTCCGCTCTGAGTGCGTCGATGACATCCACTCGAGAGGCGCGCGCCGCCGGCGTCGCCGAGGCGACGATCGCAGCGATGATGAGCACAAACGCGGCTCCGGCGATGGGCGCGAGTCCGGGCATCTGCACGTCGGGCACGAAGCTGCCGACGATCCGCGAGAGCAGCAATCCACCGATTGCCCCGGCGACGATGCCGCCGATGCCAATCGCGGCGCCCTCGCGCAGGACGCGCACGAGCAGGTCGGTCGGCGTCGACCCGATCGCGAGCCGCACGCCGAACTCGCGCGTCCGCGCGCTGACCGAGAACGCCAGCACGCCGGCCACCCCGACGATCGCGATCAGCAGCGCCACGCCCGCGAATCCGCCGAACACCAGCGCGTTGACCCGCGTCGGCGCCAGCACCTCGGCGCGGATGTCGTCGAGCGTCGCCGCGCGCTCCACGGGTTGGTCGCTCGCCAGCTCGCGGATCACCTTCGTCACCGGCGGCACGAGCGAATACGGGTCCATCTTCGCGTGGATGAACAGCCGACCGCCGCTCATCTCCTGCCCGATCGGGTGATACACCGTCATCGTCGGCTCGGGCACCAGATGCACGTCGTCCACGTCGGCCACGACGCCGACGATGCGGCGCGGCTCGGTGCTGACGCCGATGAACTTCGTGACCGGATCCGTCCACATCATCCGACGGTTCACGGCATCCATGCTTGGGAGCATCCGGCGCGCGAGACTTTCGCTGACGATGACGACCTTGTCGGCGTCGGCGCGATCCCCGTCGTTGAAGTCGCGACCGGCGATCAGCCTTACCCCAAGCGCGCTGAAGAAGTCCGGCGACACCGTGCGGAACTGCGCGCGCGGATCTTCTTCGCCGTTCGCCTTGCGGTAACCCTCGACCGTGAACTGCGCAGCGAAGAAGCCCGGATCGCGCCAGGGTACGACCGTCCCGAGCGCGACCCGCTCGACGCCGGGCAGCTCGGAGATCCGGCGAATCGCTTCCTGATAGAAACGCGCGACGTCCGCGGGCTTCCGCGTGTAGGACACGACCGGGACGTTCACTGCGAGCAGGTTGCCGCGGAACCCGCTCTGCTGGCGTTGCAGCGCGAAAAGCGTCGTGATCAGCATTCCGGCGCCCGCGACCAGCACGAACGAGGCGCCGATCTGGACGACGGCGAACACGCGCAGCCGGCGGTTCGTGCCCGACGTCAACCGGACGCCGCGGCCCGACAGGCCCATCCCGTTGGCGGCGTCCGCTGAGGGTAGCCGCGGAACGAACGCCAGCAGCACCGCGGCGGCGATTGCCAGAACGCCGCCGACCCAGAGCAGGCTCGAATCCACCGTGACGTCGTGTGCGCGCACGGAGAAACGCGCCGCATAGAGGGACAACACCGCGACCATCGGCCGCGCGATCGCCACCGCGAGCACGGCTCCGGTCGCGCAGAGGAGGACGCTCTCGGCGAGCAGCGTCCGTCGCAGCGCGCCGGTGCTGGCGCCGAGCGCCGCGCGAATCGCAAGCTCGCCTTCACGCCGGACCGAGCGGGCGAGAATCAGATTCGCGACGTTCGAGCACGCGACGATGAACACGAGTCCGGACGCCGCGAGCAGCACCAACAGAATCGTTCGCGCCGGCGAGATGATCTCGTCCCGCAGCCCCTTGGCATCGATGCGGAAGTCGGCCTGCTTCTCGTAGGCCTCGGGATGCGCTTTCACCATCGCGGCGTGCGCGACGCGCAGTTCTGCGCGCGCCGTGTCGAGCGTCACGCCCGGCGCCAGGCGGCCGAAGAGCTCCGTCATCCGATGCACCCGCCCGTCGACCATTGTCGCGTCGAGATGATGCGGGCTCGTCACGACGTTGGCGATAATTTCGGTTTCCTGCGGATACGGCACCGACGGCTGGAGCACGCCGACGATCGTCGCTGGTCGATCGCTGAGCCGGACCTGTTTGCCAACCACGTTGGGATCGCTCTTGAACGCGCTGGTCCAGAACCGGTACGTCAGCACCGCTGCCCCGGCCGCCTTCGGCCCATCGTCGGACGGCCCGAGCAGTCGCCCCATCACCGGCTTGAGTCCCATTACCTCGAAATACGAGCCGCCGACGACGCCCGCGCGAACGGTGCGCGGCTCGCCGAGGCCGATCATCGTGAACTCGATGGTCGAAAAATCGCCGAAGGCGCTGAGCGATTTCACCGACTCGCGCAGATCTCTCAGCTCCGGGATCGAGAAGGCCGCGTTCGTAACCCCGATGCCCGGCGCGCTCTGCCGAATGTAGATGAGCCGGTCTGCTTCGCGGTTGACGAGCGGCCTCAGCAGCACGCCCCGCACGACGCTGAAGATCGCTGCGTTGGCGCCGATCCCCAGCGCGAGCGTCAGGACGACGGTGATGGCCAGGCCCTTTGCTCGGGCGAGCGACCGAAGGGCAAAACGCAGGTCGGTGATCCAGCTCATAGTGCTCATGCGGGGGCCCGTCATGGGCCCTCGTAGTGCCTTTCAGACAGTAGTCGAACGGCTCGCCGCTGTCTCGACAGACCCGGGCGGCCCCGTCACATTTTTTGTGGTTGGATCTTACTCAAAAAACAGCCGAAAGGCCGTGTGGTCCCGCGGTGTCGATTCCGAAGTAGCCTGTTCGACTAACCAAGGAAGGCGGGCCGCCGGCGCTGCACACGGCAAGGTACGTGCAGACGATGGTTGGACTGCAGCATGCCATTCAAGAGTCAGGCACAACGGCGCAAGTTCGCCCAGCTTCTGGTCGAAGGCAAGATCTCGAACGACACGTTCGAAGAATGGAATCGTGAAACCGGGAGCAAAAAGCTCCCTGAGCATGTCGCGACAAAACGGAAGAAGTCAGGGAGCGCCGCCAGACGGCGACGAAGCACGAATCGCCGGTGAGATCCGAGACGGGCGGCAGAGGTGGAGCAGCGGCGCCCACGGATCCATACTGTGCTGACGACATCCGATAGAGGAGAAGGACAGACGATGAAGCCGAA
>JBPYFA010000122.1:0-3732 GCA_051986585.1 Vicinamibacterales bacterium
CGCAGGACCGCAGGTCTGGCGGGTCGTGATGGATAGCAACGGCCAGACGACCGCGGTCGGAAATTTCAATTACTTCAAACTGAACGCGGGATCAGCGAGCACGCCATTTGGCGGGACGCCGCTCGCGCTGCCGGGCACGATCCAGGCTGAGAATTTCGACGACGGCGGTGCCGGTCGCGGGTATTCCGATACGACGTCGGGAAATGACGGCGGCCAGTATCGCTCGACCGATGTGGACATCGAATCGACATCGGATTCCGGCGGCGGTTACGACGTCGGCTGGGCGTTCGCCGGCGAGTGGCTGAATTACACGGTCAACGTGGCGTCGGCGGGGAACTACGATCTGGATATCCGGGTCGCGTCTGCCGGCACCGGTGGCACGTTCCATATCGAAGTGAATGGCGTCGACAAGACCGGTCCGCTCCCTGTTCCCAATACAAGCAGCTGGCAATCATGGTCTACGGTTCGACGAACGGCCGTGGCGCTTGCGGCAGGGCCGCAAGTCTGGCGGCTCGTGATGGACACGAACGGCGCGACCGGCGCGGTTGGCAACTTCAACTACATCACCGTCACCGGGCCGAAGTGAGTCCGATGTTCAATGTTCAATGCTCAATGTTGAAGCTTGAAGGGCTGCCGCAATTGCGCCTAGCTTGACCAGCTCATCATTGAGCATTGCATTGAGCTTTGAAGATTGTTGATCCTCTGGCACAGCATTTGATGGCCGATCGCCATGCTCAACTCATGGCGTCTCTGCGTTGCGGTGGCGCTCGCAACCATCTGCGGATCCGTTACCGTACCAATCGGGCAGAACGGCCGTGCGGCTGGATTGCAGGCAGTGAGCGCTCGCGGCGAGTCCGTTCAGACGACGGTCCCCGCCGGGGCGGATCTGCAGGGTTACATCAATAGGGCGCGGCCTGGCGACGTCCTGTTGCTCGAACCCGGTGCCACTTACGTCGGGAATTTCGTCCTCCCGGCTCTACCAGAGCAGCCGGCGAACGTCGCCGCCCAGTTCATCACGATCCGCTCCGCGGCGGACGACTCGCACTTTCCCGCCGGGGGACGCGTCGGCCCTGAGCACATTCAGTGGATGCCAATCGTGCGCTCGCCGAACGGCGAGTCGGCGCTCTCAACGAAGCCGGGCGCGCATCATTGGCGTCTGCAGTGGCTGGCGTTTCAGGCCAACACCGAGGGGGCCGGAAACATCATCAGTCTGGGAGATGGGGGAGACGGCCAACGCGACCTCGCCACTGTCCCGCATCATCTTCAACTCGACGGTCTCATCCTCAGAGGCGACCCGTCGAAAGGACAGAAACGCGGAATCGGGCTGAACAGCGCGGAAACCACGATCAGAAATTCGGATATACGCGACATAAAGGCCGACGGTCAGGACAGCCAGGCGATCTGCGGGTGGAACGGACCGGGCCCATTTGTCATCGACAACAACTATCTTGAAGCCGCGGGCGAGAACGTGATGTTCGGCGGCGCCGATCCACCGATTCGCGACCTGGTTCCGAGTGATATCACCATCCGCCGCAACTTCGTGACCAAGTCGCTCGATTGGCGCAATTCGCCCTGGACGGTGAAGAATCTGCTGGAACTGAAAAACGCGCGACGCGTCCTGATCGAAGCAAACATCTTCGAGAACAACTGGGTCGCGGCGCAGACCGGCTATGCGCTGTTATTCAAGCCGACGAATCAGGACGGCCATGCGCCCTGGGTCGAGGTCACTGACGTAACGTTTCAATACAACATCGTTCGTCATTCGTCGTCAGCCGTCAGCATCAACGGCACCGATTACCAGTACCCCAGCGGCGTGTTGCGTCGGCTGCAGATCCGCAACAATCTCTTTTTCGATATCGACGCCGGACGCTGGGGTGGGGAAGGACGATTCCTCAAGGTTGGCGACGGTCCCGTCGACATCATCGTCGACCACAATACGGCGATCCAGAGCGGCAGCGTGCTTCAGTTGTACGGGACCAACCCGGATGGGCGACCGCACGTGATCGACAACTTCCACCTGACCAATAACCTCACCCTTCACAACGAGTACGGGATCATTGGCGATGCTGCGGGGTTCGGAAACAGCGCCATCGCCGCTTACCTCTCACATGAAGAAGTGCGCCGGAACGTGCTTGCTGGCGGGGACCCCTCGCGTTATCCCGGCGACAATCTGTTCCCGAGCGTTTCGGAGTTGATGTCGCAGTTCGTCGACAGCTCACAGAATAACTACCGCCTTCGCGAAACCAGCAAGTACCGGTCTGCCGCGACGGACGGTTCCCCCCTGGGCGCCAATATGGATGAGCTGTCGCGTCGAACGCCGCCGGAGCGTCAGCCTCGCGTGCCCCCGCGCTCTAAGTGAGTCGCCCCGCAAATTTGTAATCACGCGTCGACCACCCGGCGCGCAATTCTTGCGACAATCAGGCGATTTCCACGTGAATTCCATGAACCAATCCAGCTCTGCCGCGAGGCATTTTTCTTGCTCCGCAGAGCTGCGACGCTCCCCGCTTAATGGAAATCACGATGGGTCCTCTGTCTATTCGACGAGTGTGTTGGCTCGCGCTGAAAGCCGTCTCCTTTGCAGTTCTCCTCGAAACCTGCCTGACTGCACACGCGTCAGCGGCGACGATCACCGTCGCGGCGTCAGGTGATCTCCAGGCAGCGTTGAACGCTGCCCAGCCGGGCGACGTGATCGTGCTCCAGGCAGGGGCGCGATACGTCGGGCCATTCGCGCTTCCGGCGAAGGCGGCCGGGCCGGTCATCACGATTCGGTCGAGTGCCGTCCTTCCCGAACGCAGGATCGGGCCGCAGGATGCGAGCCTTCTTCCTACGCTGACGTCCGGTGTGATTGCCGCCATCCTCGACGGAACCGGTGCGGCAAACTGGAAACTGGATGGCATCAAGCTCGAGTCGGTGTCGAACGGCCAGGGCGAAGTGATCGTTCTGCAGAATTCCACGAACATCTACCTCGATCGCATTCTGATCGTGGCCGGAGTTAATGGGCAGAAGCGCGGCATCCGTGGCAACGGCCAGCAAATCACGTTGACCCGTTCCTATATCGCCAACATCTGGCGCAGCGGACAGGACAGCCAGGCGTTCTGTGCGTGGGACGGCGCGGGTCCGTATTCGCTCGTCGACAATTACCTCGAGGCCGCGAGCGAGAACGTGATGTTCGGCGGTGCCGACAGCTTGTCTGCCGATCGCATCCCCTCCGATATCCTCATCCAAGGCAACTACTTCACGAAACGATTGGAGTGGAAAGGGGCCGGCGTCGCGGTCAAGAACCTCTTCGAACTGAAGTCTGCAAAGAGAGTCACAATCCGAGGCAACCTCTTCGAACGCAACTGGGCCGATGCACAAACCGGATACGGCATCCTGATGAAAGCCGTCGACCAGGACGGGACTGCTCCGTGGTCCGCTCTCGAAGACGTTCTGTTTGAGAACAACGTCGTCCGCGACACGGAGAACGGCTTCAACGTGATGGGCAACGACTACAACTATCCGTCCGGACGTGCGACGCGCATCACCATCCGCAACAATCTGCTGCAGACCACAGGCATTGGATTCCAGATGGGCGGAGAGATCGGACCGATGGTCATCGATCACAACACCATCATGAATGGCTCGACGCTGATGGTGTTCTACGTAGGCACGGTCTGGAACGCAGGTGCACCCGCACCGCGCACGGCCAACTACGCGGTCCAGCAGTTGACGTACACGAACAACCTGGCTTAC
>JBPYFA010000123.1:0-20342 GCA_051986585.1 Vicinamibacterales bacterium
CCGAAACTGAGGACCTCGACGTGAAACTGGCCTGCCAGTGCCGGCAGAAGTTCGCCCTTCACCAAGTCGCGCGCGCGATCGATCCTGCGCCCGCCACCGGCATCCTCTATCCCCATGCTGCGCGAGGCGTCGACCAGTATCGGCACGAACACATTCCGGAGCCCGTCGTCGGTGATACGAACGGGGCGCATGAGAAAAATCACCAGCGTCGCCAACGTGATAAAACGCAGCGCGATCAGCACGTCGCGGCGCGGACGCGGCACGATGCTGCGCGCGTAGGCGAGCCACGCGACGACGGCAAGTGCGGCAAACACCAGCGTCACGCCCCACCAGGGCAGCGGGCTCGTGAAAGCGAGGTGCGCCATCACTTGGTCTTTTTGGCGAGGGACTCGAAATAGCGCGAGATCAGCTGGCTGTAGGCGTCGGGAACGCGATCGCTGCCGCCGGCGCTGAACCGATCCTTCGACTCGGTCTTCGTGAGACGGGCCGAAACCGAGGCCTCGTATTTTTCAAGCGCAGTGTCGAGATGACTGCGCAGCGAGTCCCAGTCCGATCGGTCTTGCTTGAAAGCTTCGGTTCCTGGCGCCGAGTGACTGAACTCCTGCTCCTCGGGCGTGTATCCGGCCATGCCGGTGTTCTCGCCATTGTTCAATCGGCGCAGCGCGTCTTCGGCGCGCTGCAGCTCGCGTTGATACTGATCCCGCAGCCGTTGCACGTCAGCATTGGCTACGCTGCCACCGGCGGCTGGCTTCCCGCTCCCGGATCGTTGCGATCCGTTCGGCGGCGATCCCGAGCTGGCAGCCGATTCGCGCGCACGCGCCTCCGCTTCGTGCAGCTGCTGTTCGGCACGTTGGACCCTCTCGCGGATCGCGCGTGTCTGTTCGAGCTGACTGGTCAACGGCGAGCGATCGCCGCCAAGTTTCTCAGCGAACTGATCCAGCGTGCGCGCAAGATCCTGCTCGGCACCGGCACCATCGCTTCCGGGCGATCGACGCATCGCGTCAGCCGTGGTGCGCATGCGCTGCGAAACCTTGTCACGCTCGAGTGAACGCGCCGCCTCTTCGAACACGCGGACGTCCGAGCGCGACGGGCCAGGCGATAGCTCCTTCGCCTTCCGCGTTACTTCATCGAGCCGCGCTGCCAATCGCTCCTTGTCGTCGGCGAGACGCCGCCGGGCATCGGCAGTCGAGCTCTCTGTACTCGACCCGAGCCGCGCCGCTTCGCCGGCAATGCGATGCTGCTCCTGCGCGATCTGCTGTGCCTCGAGTTTCAGCTCGGATCCGCCACTGCCCGCGGCCCCCCGATCTTCGTCATTCGACAGCTGCCGCTCGAGACGCCGCAGCTGGTTGGCGGCACGCTCCCCGCTCCGTGCGGCCTCTCCCGGAGACTCGCGCCGCAAATCGCCGGTCGCCGTCCGCATGTCGTCCGCAACACCGCGAAGATCGCCGCTGGTGGAACTGTTCGCGCGATCGGGCGTTCCCGTTTGCCGCGGGCGGTTCTGCTGCGACCCATCTCGACCCGATCGGCTCAGCAGCTCCTCCGTCTGTTCACGCAGTTCACTCTGTTCGCGGGTCAATTTCTCCAGCTGCCGCTTCATTTCCTCGGCACTGAGAGCCGAGGACGCGAGTTCTCGCTGCCGCCGGTTCAGATCCTCCTGACGCTTCGCCAGATCTCGAATTCGGTCGAGTGCGCTGGTCGAGTCGGACGGTTGATCCGGCCGGATCTCGGCTGCCGATCGCGTCTCGTAGTTCGTCCGCTGCTGCCGCTGCAGCTCCTTGTCGAAGAGCGCGGTGAGATCCTGGCCGGCGCGGTTTCCGCCATAGCCGCTTCCGGCCGCTCCCTGGGACACCTGTTGCCGACGGACTTCGGCTTGAAGCTGCAGCAAGCCATTGAGCGCCGTCATCTCGTGCGTCAGCGCGTCTTTCGTACGCTCGGACGCAAGCTGATCGACCGCCTTGCCCATCGCACCGACCGCCGTCGCCGCCGGATCGCTGTCACTGCTGCGCGGCTGCGATGGCGGCTGAAATATCTGCTGGGGGGCGGGCTGTCTGGCGCGGCCGCGCGTGGTTCGCGACATCAACTGCGCCTCGGCTCGCGACTTGAGCTCGGCCTGAGCGGCAGCAATTGCCTTCACATCATCCGAAGACCGCGCCGCCTGCGCGCGGCGCTCGACGTTCCAGGTGGACGAGATGATCTCCTTCTGTCCCTGGATCAGGCTGTCGATCTGCGGATCCGAGGCGCCCGATGCATAACTCTCCGCGGCGATGAACTCTTCGTTGAACGGCTTGACCTCGAGAAAGAAGATGTCGCTTGTCGCCTGAGTGGGTCGCTTGCCGCGGCCGATGTCGGTCGCTCGCGCGTAATAGGTAATGACGTCGCCGGGCTTGACGTGCAGATCTTCCGCCGGCAACAGTCTCGTCCCGACCTTTTGAATGTCCGTTCCCGTGACCCGATCGAACGGGACGATGTGTTCCGCGCCGCCCGCCACGGCATACACCAGCTCGAACCGTCCAATCCCGTAGTCGTCGTCGGCGCGCGCTTCGATCGGCACCTCTTCGAGCGGCGTGATCGACTGATCGGCGGAGGGTCGGAGAATTCGCACGTCGGGAGGACGATCGTCCATCAGGCGGATGAAGTACTCCGCCTCGTCACGCGATGCGAGTCCGTCGGTGTCGGCGATCCGAATGCGATAGGAATCGTCCTTGGCGAGGACCAGCTCTGTTTCGAAGGTCCGATCGCCAAGCGGCCGCATCTCCACACGCGGCGAACGGCCGAGCGCCAGCTCTCCATGCGCGATTGGCTTGTCGGCCTGAATCCGAAGCTGGACGCGCGTCCCCACAGGCGCGTAGATGTCGCCGCCATCCTGCTCGTCTCGAGGCGCCAGACCGGCAAACGAGGGATAGACGTAATGCAAGTCGATCCGCTCCACGCGGGGAGGCCGCACCATCGTCACCGTATACCGCTCCGAGCGTGTCGCTCCGGCCGTCACTTCATAGGAGAACGTCCGGTCGACCGACTCGATCACGTACTCGAAACCGTCTGCCGCATTTGCCATCGCAACGGTGCGGCTCTGGCCGTTGGCAAACACGTTGAGCGTCGGCGCCAGCTGCGTCAACGAACCGCTGCCGCGGTGGAACGATGCCCGGATATGAACCGGTGTGCCGATCGGAATCCTGACGTTGCCGGGCAGCACTCGAAGCCCGACCGAGCTTGGAAACCAACGGAGACGAGCGGTAGCCGCGGCGCGCTCGAATGACGGCAGGCTGATGATCGCGGCAATCAGGAGCGCCGCCACGCCGGCTCCAGCGCGTATGGCTTCACGCCGCAGCTGACTCGCGGGGATCACGAGCGAAGCATCAACACCTCGGAGTCTGTCGAGCGCGTGTTGGAGGAGCTGGCTCGTGAACACCGGCTGCGCAGCGACGGGCCGTTCCGCGGCATCCACCGCGCTCACGAGCGAATCATCGAGCGCCGCAACGTCGGCGTGGCGCGTTCGCTCTTCGATGAATCGCGCGACCTGTCGATCGGATGGCGTCGCTGGCCGCCTGCGAATCGAAACCCATAGCGCTACCACACCGAGCACTGCGGCCGCCGTCATAAGCGCAACAAGCAGCGAGCCCTGCGGCCGAAGGACCCGATCGATGCCGGCAGCAGTGGCGAGGGTGAGCGAGGCGAGGCCGGTTGCCCAGGAGGCCGCGCGAAGGGACACGACTCGCGTCCAGCGCCGTCGGACGCCATCGAGAAATGCGCGTAGCTCCTGATGCAGCTTCGTGGTGCTCATGCCCGTCCCACAAACGATTCGGCAACCAGTGCCGCCAACATCAACATCAACCCGTACTGCCAGTAGCTCTGCCTCGCTTCGAGATGAGCGGCGCGAGTATCGGCGGCAGACGTCTGATTGCCCTGCACGTGTTCAATCATGCCGGCGAACTCTGGACGGCCGATCACGGCGGTGGCACTCTCACGAGGATCGACGTTGACCGAAATCGCGTGGTTGTCGGATCCGACGCGATAAATTCCAGGACGCGCAGCAGCCGCCGCCGGAGCAGTTCCGACGACATAATCCCGACGACGATCGCGCGTGCCGCCCACATAACGAACGGCCTCGACCGTGAATGGCACAAACGCCGGGTGCAGTGGAAAATCATTCCACTGCCGATCGAGGTCCGATGCAAACAGCACGACGCGGCCCTGCCCCTCACGGCGTTCGACGACCGCCGGGTTGCCGTCGGTGAAGCGCGCCACAACGTCCCACTCTTCCCCAGTCAGGCGCCACGCGGTCGTGAATCGCACCTGGCCGAAATTGGCGGTCAGCGCACCAAACGGGCGAAAAATCGGGTGGCGAACATCGGTCGGAGACAGCGCCGTCGAGCCGGACAATTCAATCGAGCCGGTCATGACTGGTGGCCAGCCGAAAACCGCCGACACAACCGCCGACTCCACCTCAGGCGCACCTCCAATCAGCAGGCCGCCTCCGCCCCGCACGAAGCCGGCGAGCGATTCACGGCCGCGCTGGTCGAGCCCATGCGTCGAAAGCAGCAGGATTGCTGAAAACGGGGCGAGATTTTCACGTCCGAGCGATTGTGCCGGCACACTCCGCGCCGCAACTCGGTCTTCTGGAGGCCCTCCGACTGCCGCAAGGGCACGACTCACGTAGTATCCAGAATCTCCGGGACCGGCGACGAGCAGCACCGATTGGGGCGGAATGGGGTCCAACACAGCAAAGCGCGAATTGTCAGCGGGCAAACCACTAACATCGTCAATCACCGCCGCAATCGATCCCGACGTGGGAACGCGGAACGGAATCACGACGTCAGCGGTCGAGTCCGGTCCAACTCTGTATGTCCCCGATGCAACAACACGAGCGTCGTGCTCGATTCGAATCTGACCGGTGCGAGCTTCGTTGCCCGTATTGCGAACGCCGGCAACGACGCGATCACCAAATGGCATCAGCGAAACGACTGCAAGGTTGGCGGGCGGTGCGCCCGCATCACGAACATCGACAGCCACCGCTTGAGGCAGCATGCCTCGGTCATCACCCTCCCACCCGGAGCGCTGCAGGTCGGTGATTAGCACAAGCCGTGCGTCATCGCCCGACGCTATCTCGGCTGCCTTGGTGAACACCTCTCCAAAGCGGGTACTGCCAAACGTCGGGGCCAAGCTGGCCAACGACGTTCGCGCGGCGCCGGCCGGTCCTGGAGGCGCGATGGTCTCAGCGTGATCGTCGAAGGCGACGACCGCCACACGTTCGCCGACTGACGCCTCGTCGATAGCACGGCGGGCCAGGTCGATCGCGTGCGCGAAGCGGCCAGGAGCGTTCATGCTGAACGATCGATCGATGGCGACGATGCGCAAGCTCGGACCGTGCGACGCATCCGCGAGGTACGGCCGGGCAAATGCGGCCGCCAGCAACAAGAGCGCCATGACGCGGGCCGCCAGCAGAAGCAGATCGCGAAGTCGCAGTCGTTTCGAACGTGCTACGGGAGAGCGGTGCAGCAACCGCACCGCGCTGAACGGCACCGTCGGAGCCACGTCGCGCCGCAGGAAGTGCAGCACGATCGGCACCGCGATGGCCAGTCCGCCAAGCAGAAATACCGGATACAGGAAGTTCATGCGCTATTTCCGCCGCGCGCGTGCAGCCAGGTACGACACCAACGCGAAATCGAGCGGCTGCGATGTGTCGAGCTGCACGTAGTCGATGCCCGCGCCGCGAAGCTCACGGTCGTATCGCAGCGTCAGGTTAGCGAGCTCGCGCAGATACGCGGCACGAATCGTTGCGGGATCGGCCGTCACCTCGTCGGCACTCTCCAGGTCGCGGAATCGAGAGGCGCCACGGAAGGGAAAGGTCAGCTCATTCGGGTCCAGCACCTGGAAGACCACAACGTCGGTGCCGCGAAACTTCAGGTGTCGAAGTCCCTTGATTGCCGGTTCAGGGTCGTCGAGCAGATCCGAGATGAGCACGATGAGGCTTCGCTTGACCAGCGCTTCCGCCAATTGATGCAACGGCCGCGCGACATCCGAACGGGTGCCGGGCTGAAGTTGCTCGAGCGCCAGCAGCAGCGCGTGGAGGTGCCCGGGCCTGGCGCTGGCCGGCATTCGAAACGCGATCCGATCGTCGAAGGCGATGAGTCCTGTGGCATCGCGCTGGCGATTCATCAGGAACGCGAGCGACGCCGCGAGCACCGATCCGTACTCGAGTTTGCTCATCGGGGCGCCGCCCCGGTATCCCATCGACGCGCTGACGTCGACAAGCACGTGACATTCGACGTTGGTTTCCTGCTCGAACTTTTTGACGTAGTGCCGATCGCTGCGAGCGTAGACCTTCCAGTCCAGCGTCGACAGATCATCGCCGGGCAGATACTGGCGATACTCCGCGAACTCGACGCTGAAGCCTTTGAACGGGCTGCGATGGAGGCCGGACAGGAATCCCTCGACCACCGTCCGCGCCTTCAGCTCCATGGTCCCCAGCTTCACAATCACAGCGGGGTCGAGAAACCTGAGGTCGCGTGGCGACGTCGCGGGCATGGCTACATTCCGCTGCGCGGGAGCGGCACGGCCTCGAGCAGCCGCTCGACCAGGTTGTCGGCGGTCACGCGCTCGGATTCGGCGTAGAAGTTCGGGATGACTCGGTGGCGGAGTACGGGCCGGGCGAGCGATTGAATGTCGGAGACTGAGACATGGTATCGCCCGAGAATCAGCGCGCGCGCCTTTCCCGCAAGGATCAGCGCCTGCGACGCCCTTAAACCGGCGCCCCACTTGACCCAGTCGCGAATGAACGGCAAATCGCTCTGCCGGCCGGGACGCGATGCGTCGACGAGGCGGACCGCATAACGCGCCACATCTTCCGCGACGATCACTTCCCGCACGAGCTGTTGAATCTCGAGAATGTCGGCGCCGCCGAAAATCCTCGTCGGCGCGAACCGTTCGACCCCCGTCGTGGCGGTGACGACTCGGACTTCCTCGTCTTCCGACAAGTACGTCATCACGATGTTGAACATGAACCGATCGAGCTGTGCCTCGGGCAATGGGTAGGTGCCTTCGAGCTCAATCGGGTTTTGCGTCGCCAGCACGAAAAACGGCGGTTCCAGCGGATACGTCCGGCCCGCAGCCGTGACGTGGTACTCCTGCATCGCTTCCAGCAAAGCCGCCTGAGTCTTTGGCGGCGTGCGATTAATCTCGTCGGCCAGCAGGATCTGCGCGAAGATCGGTCCCTTGACGAAGCGGAGCGATCGATGACCTGCCTCCTCGTCCAGCACTTCCGTGCCGGTGATATCGGCCGGCATCAGGTCGGGAGTGAATTGAATCCGCTTGAACGACAGGTCGAGGATTTGCGCCAGCGTCTTGATCAGCAGCGTCTTGGCCAGACCAGGCACGCCGGTGATCAGGCAATGCCCGCCGGTAAAGATCGCGATCAGGACCTGATCGATCACCTCGTCCTGGCCGACGATGACCTTGCGAATTTCGGTGAGAATGCGTTCGCGCCCCTGCGCGACGCGCTCGGCGACGGCGGCGATATCTGTCGTGGCCATCAATGTGTCAGCGAGTAGACGATTTCGTTGATTTCCATCCGATAAGCCACGGCGGTGTATTTCACGTAGCCGGGAAAATCCGAGGCGTTCGACCACTCCCAGCCGTCGCCCATGTCGACGTTCCAGTTGATGAGGACCATGGCGCGGCCGTTGTCATCTTCGATCGCGCGAAGGTGAGCAACGTATCCGCCTTTCTCCCATGTACGTCCCTGCAGGAAGGAGCCGAGACCTGGTGTCTGCGGAAAGCTGTCGAACTGATAGAAGCAGTGAAAGATGGGATGAGTGGGCGGTAAATCGATGATCTTGCGATCGGGAAATACCCGGCGCAGCTCGCTCTCGACGTTCGCCCATTCGATCGGCCCGTGAAAGTCGTCAAAGGTCAACGTGCCGCCGCGGAGCAGGAACTCGCGCAGAATCGGAACTTCCGCATCCTTCAGCCGAAGGTTCCCGCCCTCGACGATGTAGATCCACGGATAGTTCCACAGGTTCGGATCCTCGATCGTCAGCACGACCGGATCGTTGACCTGGATGGCGGTCGCGGTGCGCACGCGCCGCGACAGATTGTGTTCGGCGGCCGGCGCGTCAATAAACCACGGCTCGTCTTCGGGATTCAGATAACCGCCGCGCGGAACCGTCCAGGCACTGTATCGAATGCGCACGAACGTCCATTGCAGTCCGGCAAATCGCGAATCAGGTGCATTCGCGTTCTGCGCGTGCGCACGTTGCGGCAGCCACGCCGCACCTGCCCACAGCAGCAGGCCGAGCGCGGCCGCTACCGGGAGCAGCCGCTTCATTGGCGGCCACCCGCCGCGCCAGATCCCTTGATCGAGCGAAGGAGCAGTTCCTGAGCACGGTCGAAGCTCGGCGCGATCTCAAGCGCGGCAAGGGCTTCGGCCTTTGCCTCAGCCGGACGATTCGCGAGCAGATAGGCTTCGCCCAGATCGCAGTGCGCCGACGCCTTATCGGCCGGCCCGATCGCGAGCGCGGCTTTGAATTCGCGGACCGCGGTCTCCGGCTGACTGTTCTTCAGCGCCAGCTGACCGAGACCACGGTGCGCCGCCGGATCGAACGGGTCGATCGCGACGATCCGCTCGTAGGCCTGCATCAGGATCGGCTGCGCCGAGGTTTTTTCGGCGAGTGCCGCCAGCCGCCGCGCCGCATCCAATGCGGTGTGATCCTGCGCCAGAAGCGCACGGTATTCCGCGATCGCCCGCGACGTATCACCAAGCTGCTCGGCGAGATGCGCCATCACCCCGTGCGGGCTGTCGTCGCCGGTGGCGCCTGGGACGAGGGCGGCGGCCTTTTCGAGCGGCTCGAAGGCCGCGCGATCGCCGGCTGCCGCGAGGGCGCGGCCGTAGGCGAGCTGCGCTTCGTAGTTGCCGGGGCGCGCCTGCGCCGCCTGTCGAAGGGCGTTGATGTCGTTCGATTCGGGCCGGCCGCGGCCCTCCGTCGCCCCAGGAATGTCGCGGAGGGCGGCGCGCATCGCCCCGAAGTGCGCATCGAGCGCCTTGTCGAACGACGCCTGCAACTCGGGCACGCTGACGCCGATCTTCTTCTCGATCGCGTCGTTCCCTTCGAGCCCCTCGCCGTACGATTTCACCAGCGCCTGAAGCTTCGACTCACCGTAGGTCTTCACGATGTGATCGACCAGCAGTGAGGCCTCGTAGTAGGCCAGCGCGATCGTGTCAGGACGGGTGAAACCGGAATTGAGATCCGCAACCTTCAACGTCTTTCCGCGTTCGAGCGCCAGTGCAAACGGGATTTCCATTTCGCGTCCCCAGTCGGGCCGCGCCTGCGTCTCCTCGTACTCCGAGATCCCTTCGGTGAGCCAGCGCGGGATGCGCTGGTTCGACATCTGCAACGTAATGACGTGCGTCATCTCGTGCCAGAGCGTCGCCTGCCACGAGAACGGGTTCGATGGCCGCGCGTGCGGTGAATCGAGCGACACCACGCGGCCGAAGCACGCCCCGAGTGCGCCGATCATGCCGGGCAAACCGAGCGTCCGGACCGCGAAGTCGTCGTGCTTCGGAAAGATCTCGACCAGAATCGGCCCCGTCGGCTTGAAGTTGTACTTGGCCGACAGCGTCTTCAACGCCTCCTGCGCCAGCGGCATCGCGTATTCGCGCATCACCGGCGCTTCCGCCGGATCGAGCTTGAGGATGATATCCCCCTCGCGAATCTCGACGAATTTATCCAGCGTATCGAGCAGCGCGAGCAGGTTGTAGGTGACGACGTCGAACGGATCGATCTTGAATGCCCGCTCGAGCGACTGGCGCGCCTGCGCTTCGTCGCCGGTTCGCATCAGGTGCATGCCGAGCTCGGCGTGGGCATGCGCATTGGTTGGATCGAGCGCGATCGCCTCTCGCGCGAGTCCCACTGCCTCTTCGAAGCGATAATTCCGCGCCGACAGTTCGGCCGCGACGCGATAGATCTCGCCGAACGTCGGATTGATGGCGAGCGTGTCCTTCACCTCGGCATCGAACGCGGCGCGAGTGCCGCGGACGTAGGTGATCGCCGCCGCAAGTGCCCGCGCATCCAGATTCGAGGGATTGTCCGCGAGCACGCGCGCAATTCGCTCGCGGGCGGCGTCCCAACGCGTATTGTCGAGATCGAGCTCAGCCAGCAGCAACTCCGCGTCGGAGAGGTGCGGATCGATTTCCAGCGCCTTGTTGGCCGCCGCGGCCGCGGCTGGCGGGTCGTCCTCGGCAAGCGCACGTCCGAGCCCGGCGTGCGCCGGCGCCCAGTCGGCGTCCTGCGCGAGTGCCTGCTGGAACGACTTCACCGCCTCTTGTCGGTTGTACTTCTCGAGAAACAACGAGCCCCACGCCGTGTCGAGCCCAGGACTGGACCCTGATTGACGGGCCGATCGAAACAGCGCGTTCGCATTGCGCGCCTCGCCGAGCGCCGCGGCGGCACGCGCGGCGCGCGTGAGCGACGCCTGATCGTTGGCCGATGCGCGCTCGAGCACGTTCAGCAGCGGCAACGCTTCGTTCGCCCGTCCGAGCTTCTGCAGCACCAGCGCGAGCTCGAGCGCCGCATCGCTGAGCGGAACGCGATTGACGACCGGGCGCAGCATCGTGATCGCATCGTTGTAATGCCCTTTGTCGATCGCCAGGTGTGCCAGGACAGCGACGGCGGCGGGGTCGTCAGCAGGGCGGGCGTGGGCCAGCGATTCGGCCTCCGCCGGCTTCCCATGCGCAATTGCGCGCCAGGCGCTTGCCGGGAATGGCAGCGGCGCACCAGACGCCTGCTGGCCGTGCGAGCGGGCGGTGACGGCTGTCCACACACACACCGAAAAAAAGAGAATGACCGCCGGACGCAAAATCGAATACCGCATGTTCCTGTCTGGATTATAGAGGGATCCTATTCGCGACGATGTGACTAAGACGGCACAGCTGTGCGGCGAGTTTGGAACCGCGGCTGCCGAGTGCACGGACGCAACGGAGGGGACGGAGAGCACGGAACAAGCTTTAACACGGAGACACGGAGACGCGGAGATTGGATGGGCTTTTAACCTTGCCTCGCTGCTTACGCCTGCACGCGTGCAGCTCAAGTCGGGCGATTCCTACTCGGAAAGATCCTCCGTGTCTCCGTATCCCCGTGTTGATCTTGTCCCGTGCCCTCCGCTTCCTCCGTTAGCTCAGCTCAAAAAAGCGGCCGCCAGGTAAAGAACAAGGCCGCCGCAATGCCCTGACCGATTCCGAACATCGCCGCCCAGCCACCCACGGAGCGCTGGGGCAGCATCGCTGCAAGCGCGAGAAATATGGGAAAGAGTGTCGACGTCAATCGTCCCATCGAGATGAACCCGCCCGCCACGAGAGGCGGAAGCAAGTTGACGAGCACGAACACGCCCCACGCCGACCCCACTTTGCGAAAAACGGGATAGGTGAGCGCGAGCGCGAACACCACCCCAGCCGCGTTGATCGCATTGAATGGGTTGTTGACGATGAGGTCGAACCACGATTCGGTCCTGAGCTGGCCGGCGAACGACACGATGGGACTGAGCCCTTCGTACGATCGTCCCCATGCCTCATGGCTGCGCGCCCACGCAAACCAGACGCCGGTCAACTGATAAAGGTAGACCGTGAACAGCAGCATCCCGATTCCAGGCATTGCCGCAACACCAAGCCTGATGAGCAAACCCTTGACGTCTGGTGGCACGTGCACATTTTGTACGGCTCGTTGGCGGCTTCGCGCCTCGCTCGGGCCTGCGGCGTTTGTACTCCCTTGCAGAGCAAGGATTGCGAGCGGCACGCTGAGAAAGCAGCCGTTTGGGCGCGAGAGCCCGGCCAGCAGTCCAAAGGCGGATGCGGCGCGCCAATCGCGACGCAGAAAGTGGTAAGAGGCGCCGGCTGAGCCGAGAAGGAACAGCGCTTCTGTGTATGGCGCGCTGTAGTACACCGCGAACGGATACGCCGCGAGCAGCAGCGCTGCGGTTGCCGCGCGGTCGGCGCCGATAAGCAGTTCCCCCAATCGCGAGACGTAAGACAAGGCCCACAGAAACGCGGCCAGCGAAATGATCGTGCCTGCCCAGAGCCCACGCAGCATGCGGCGCTCGCGTGGCGGACCTTCTTCATACATGCCGAGCACCGCTCCAGCTGGACGCATCAGCAGCGGCAGGGCCGGAAAGAACGCGATGTTTCGCTGACGCTGGAACGTGTGGTCCCACGTATATCCGTCGAGCGCAATCCCTCCATACCAGCCCGCGTCGAATCGCGCCGGCAGATTCGCGATCGGATCCCGCGACAACACGAAACCAGGGGTCGATGTCAGTCCGATTGTTACAACCGCGATAATCGAGGCAATCAACACCGCTGGCCGGGTGAGAAAAAAAGCGCGAAGCGCCGCGGCGAGATGCGCCCGGGCCTCTATAGACGAGTGAAGCTGCTTGAGCCTCAACAGAACACTCGGCCTCGGCCACATCAGATGTCGGACGATCTGGACGCATCCCGCGATGTAGATCAGGCTCAACGGCGAAAGCACTTCGCCGATCGCCAAAAACAAAGCCGGAGGTCTCGCGACAAGAGCCATCCAGGCTGCAATCGCCAGCAGCGCGATCGTGGCGCCATCGGCGAGGCGGATGGGCACAGCGGCACCGCGTTGAACGAACTTCGTTTCGGTCTCGAGCTTCATCGGATCACGGAGGAAGGTTGGGCCGCGGGGCTCCGAAATGGCGGATTGGAGGGCCGATCTCGATCCGCAATGAGTTCAGCTTCGGATCCCCGTTCGCGGATCCCGATTCGCGGATCCCAAATCGCGGATCCCGGATCCCGACGAAGTTCATAGAGCACCGAGGGCGCCCCATACCACTCGGAACGCACAAGACGGCGCACGGCCGGCGTCGAGTCGAGCCGGCTGAGCGTGGCTCGACAGACGTCGGCTTCCCAGAGTCGACAGTGCACGGCGAGATGGGTGACGCCGAGTCCATTCAAATACCCGAGCGCTCTCCCATCCGGAAACGTCGACGTTCGTTCAAGGGCCGAAACGTACGCAGCAGGGATAAACCCGCTGTAGCCATTCACCATCGGACGCCAGTGCCACATCGAGAAATACATGTACGGGAGGTTCTCCGAAAACCGATCCGCCGGTTGGTGCACGGGGAACTCGAACAGCACCGAGCCGCTCGGTGGCAGCGCCTCGTAGATCGACGGAGGCGATCGCCAGACCGGCAATCGATCGTAGTGCGGCCAGACGTCGACCACAAACGCGACAGTCAAGCAGACCGCCGCGATGCTCCGCGTACCCGGATTCCGAAGCCACACCATCACTCGTTCCGCGCCGGTGCCAGCCAGCATCGCGAGCGTGAGGACGACGAGCATGCCGAAACGCGCCGGAACGCGAACGGAATGCAACGGCGAAAAGATCGCGTAGAACGCCCGATACAACACGCCGTGGACGCCGAGCGAGCCATCAAAAGCCACGAGGCCGGCAATCGCAAACGCCGCTCGTGTGGCGGTGAGAGGCGGCCAGAGGCCGACCGTGGCAAGAACGATCGGTACGGCGCCCGGAAACAACGCGCGTTCGGCGTGGACGGCTCGAGGCAGAACGGCGCGGTACACGGGATTGCGGCTGCTTGTCCGCAGGTAGTCCGACGGTACGGCGCTGAACGCGGCGACGGTTTCCAGCGGCCGCTCTCCCCGTTCCGGTGCGGTGCGCGCGTAGGCAATGATGAGTGGGGCAACGAGAACGGCAGCGATCGCTACGCCAGCCGCTGCCCGCCAGATACGCCGGCCGCGGACCTGCCGCACCATGATCAGCACGAGTGCAAACACGGCGGCATACATCGTCAAGAACAGTCCGTAGTACATCGACGAGTACCATTGCGCCACCAAGCCGACCGCAAGCCCAATGACGTAGCCGGCCGAGCCGTCAACGAGAAGACGATGCACACACAACAACACAATCGGCATCCACATCGTCACCTGCAGCTCAAGGTGGCTGAAGTGATTCATGCGGAACGGTGCCATGGTGAAGGCCACCGCGGCGATCCATGCCCCGACCGGAGCGATATCGAGACGGCGCGCGAGCGCGTACGCCGCGAGACCGGAAAGCACGAACGACGCGAGCAGCGCGATGTTGTACGCCACTACAGGGTGGAGGTGCAGCCATGAGAGCGGCGCCGTGGCCACCGCCGGGAGGATCATCGAGTCCGAATAGGTCAGCGTCGAGCGCAACGGATAGAAGATGTTGGCGTCAAACAGGTGACGAGGATCGCTCCATAGTTGATGGCGAACCCATGCCATGCGCCACATCGAGAAGAGTGGATCGCCGCGGTCAGGGACGGCGTAGAGATCGCGGACCTGTTGCTGGAACGCTGTCACCGTCACGAGTGTAAGACCCAGCGCCGCACGTGCGGCCTCAGGTATTCTGGTCAACCGAAACACGTCGCCGCATTCTACGACGCACGGGCTCGGCCGAGAGCGCGCTCCTCGACGCGAATACGCATCGCAATCAACACGGCAAAAACGACCACCGAGAGCGACCCGGCAATGACCGCGCGGGCGATGATCGCCATGCCGGCCAGTTCACCCATCACACCCAGATAGTTTGGGTGGCGCATGAACCGATACGGTCCGTGTTGAATCAGCAATGAGGATGGCGGAACCAGGACGCGGAATGTCCACCTGGGACCAAGGGTTGCAATCGCCCAGTATTTGATCGCCTTGGCTAACGCGAACACGATCAGACCAACCCCGAACACCGCGTTCACGCCCGCGCCGATGAGTGCTGCCTCGAGCGCCATGGCGAGAAAGCACGCCGGATACGCAACCTGCATCCACGGATAGACGTCGTCGGGAGGTTCGAAGGCGCCTGCCGCGCGCAGGGCACGATCGTGCCGTGCGGCGAGGCGTGCTTCAAATGCCATCGGCAGGAACGCGAGCGTCAGCACGACGAGCGGAACCATCACGCCGCGTTGACGTCGCCGGCGTACCGGATGGCCTGCTTCAATAGCTGCGGGATGATGGCGACGCCATACTCAGCGGCACGAACCGCGGAGGGATACGTCACGATCCAGCGCATCGTGCGATTGAATCGCCATTTCGCCGCAAACTCGCGACGTCGAGACGCCAGGAGCTGCACATGCGCCGCATCCAGGCCGTGCTCGAGCGCATCGAGCGCCTGTCTCGCGGCGAGCTCAGCGCCACGGATCGCGAAGCGGAGGCCGTCGCCGGTGATCGGATCGACAAAACCGGCGGCATCGCCCGCGAGCAGGAGGCCGGGTGCGCCAGCCGCGCCCGCGTCGACCGACAACGGCCCGAGACAGATCGCCTCCGTAATCCTGCGGGCGTCGGCAAATCGCTCCCGCAATTGCGGATCGCCCTTGAGCGTCGATTCGAGCAGCTCACCCGGCAATCGCCCGGCCAGGTTTGGCGTGACGATGCAGGCATTGGTGACGCCGTTTGCGAGCGGGGCCACGCCCATGTAGTGGGTCCGTCGTACGTGCATTTCGCCGAAGGTCGGCAACAGTCCGGCAACGTTCTCGAAATACGCGCCAATCGCCCACCGGCGGGGCCATCTTGCCGCGCGCGATAATCCGAGGGCCCGAGCGACACGCGAATAACGACCGTCGGCAGCGATCACCATGCGAGCCGGGATGGCGAGCGACTTTCCTTGCCGTCCTGTCACCCTCAAACCCTTGACGATGGGAGTGCGTTCGGACGCGTCAACGATTGGTCCCTGCACCAGCACGCCCTGCTCGATTCGCGCGCCGGCGCCGGCGGCGGCAATCAGGAGGGCGAGATCGAGGTCGCGCCGTGAGATGCCGCGCCCGCTCACCGAATCGTAGCGGCCGACGACACGGACGCCGTCGTCGCCGGTCACGATCATCCCTTCGAGCGGGATCGACGCGGCCGCCGCGCAGCCAAGGCCGAGGCGCTGGAGCAGCGCCAGCGCGCCGGGGTTCAGCGTATCTCCGCACAGCTTCGGCCGCGGGAACTGCGCTCGATCGAGGACGAGCACGCGTGCCCCCGCGCGGGCCAGCACCGTGGCCGCCACGGTACCCGCCGGACCAGCGCCAGCGATGAGGACGTCGATCACAGTTGCCAGTTGCCAGTTGCCAGTTTCGAGGTTCTTTCCAGTTTCCAGTCGGAATTCCTGTCCGCATTTTTCAATGCGCGTGGGGCCCCACCTCCAGGCGCTCTCGCTCGGCGGCGCCGCTACGCGGCGCTTCCTTCCAACCTTCGCACCGATGTCTTGCGAAGGTTGCCCACCGTAGCCTTGGCGAAGGTGGGCCGGCGCTCCGGCTGGCAAGGCAGCGCCTCGCTCGGGCCGCAGGCGCTTTTCTCACGCGCGTCCCAGCACAATTGCACTGTTCTTCGATCCGAAGCCGAGGCAATTGCAGAGCGCCGCTTCAACCTGAGCGTCGCGGCCGCGATTGGGAATGAAGTCGAGGTCGCAATCGGGATCGGGCTCAGTGTGATTGATGGTCGGCGGGAGGAAGTTTTCGCGCAGCGCGAGTGCAGCGGTCACGATGCCGGCGGCGCCGCTCGCTCCTTGCGGATGCCCGATCATCGATTTGGTCGACGAACCCGGGACGCGATCGGCCAGCCGGCCGAAGAGCCGTCGCACGCAGCGCGACTCCACTGTGTCGTTGAGCACGGTCGACGTACCGTGAAAGTTCACGTACCCGATCTCTTCCATGTGACGGCCGGAACGCTCGATCGCCAATCGCATCGCGCGAACGATCTGTTCGCCGTCGGGGTCCATCTGCACGCGGTGGTACGCATCGCAGGTCGATCCGTATCCCTCGACGAATGCGTAGACCTGAGCACCTCGGGCACGCGCGCGATCCTCGCGCTCGAGCACGATCATCCATGCTCCTTCCCCAAGCACGAACCCATCCCGGCCGCGATCGAAAGGGCGCGACGCTTCAGCCGGCCGGTGGTTGTGTGCCGTCGACACCGCGCGCATCCTGGAAAAGCCGAAGATCATCCCGGGAGTTACGCAGGCGTCCGCTCCGCCGGAAAGGATCACGTCCGCATCACCGGCGCGGATGAGTGCTGCGGCGTATGAAATGGCATCGGTCGAGCTCGTGCAGCCAGTTGAAAGCACGTGGCTGATACCATGGAGTTCGAGCGCGATCGAGATCTCGCTCGACATCATGCCGACAATCGATACCGGAATGGCATAGGGAGTAACGCGCTTGCCATCCGTGAAAAATTCGAAGAACTGCCGCTCGGCGACATCGATGCCGCCGGCGCCGCTTCCAACCAGCACGCCGGCACCGGGCTCGTTCAAGCGCAGCCCGGCGTCGGCCCACGCCTCGGTTGCGGCAATCACCGCAATCAGCGACGCGCGCGAGTAACGTCGCGGATCTGCACGCCCGGCTCGTTCGCCGCGATCGTCGGTCACGCGTCCGTCGATCGCGATCGCATCCTCGATCGTCACCGGCGGAACCGGCGCGGCAACGGTGCACGGGAACGCAGAGGCGTCGAAATCGATGATGGCGCGCGTGCCACTGCAACCGCGCTGGATGTGGCGCCAGAAACAATCGCGGCCAACGCCGAACGGCGACACGACGCCAATGCCGGTAATCGCGACCCGGGGAATCGTCGAACCAGCCATCTCTCTATAATACCGGCCGCATGCAGGTCGATTTACGTGGTTCGCATCGACGACACAGAAATTGAAAGCGCGACGGACACCAATGGATGAGCGACATGGATACAGACGCTTGGAACAAGTGTCGACTTCTCACCGGTTTCGATAGATCTCCACGCTCCCGATCCCGCCATTCCGCATTGCCACCTTGGGTCGGGCCGGTGCGTCAGAGTGGGCTATGCATACGCCGTGCGCCGCCGGTCGGCCGAAGCGCGAGCGGACATCTGAGAACCCGCCGCAATCTCGAGCGTGACGCACGCGGGTCGTCGCGGTTCGCTGGGGGCGTTTCGTAAGGTACACTTTGAGATCAGCGATGTTGTCGCGCTTCGTTACGGTATTGGTGTTGTGGTTGGTCGGCGCGGCTGCCGCTCCGCCGGCAGCGACTGTCTTGCCGCCGGCCATCGACCACGCGATCGAGCAAGTAACCGCCGCCGAGCTTAGGGAATACATCGCGGTGCTCGCCAGCGATCGGTTCGCCGGACGGGGCCTGGGCCACGCCGGGAACCAGGCCGCCGAAGCGTACATCAGTGGTGTGCTGCGCGACGGAAAGGTCTCTCCGGCGGTTCCGAATTACCTGCAGCACGTCGAAGTGTATTCGCCGCATCTCGGAACCGGGGCGAGCTTGCTCATCGCCGACGGCGACGCTCGCCTCGCTGACCTTCGCGTCGGCGTCGACTTCCTGCCGGAACCCGTCTCGAGCGATCGGACGGCCACCGGGCCGTTGATCTTTGTCGCGCATGGTATCTCGGCACCGGCGTTGGGCCACGACGACTACGCCCGGGTCGATGTGCACGGCGCCATCGTGCTGGCCGTCGACGGGGCGCCGGACGCGTTGCTGCGATCGCCCCAGCTCTCGACCGATGACAAGACCGACATTGCCGCGATCGATCGCAAGGCCGAGGACGCACGATCCCATGGTGCAGCCGGGCTGATCGTGATCCGGAGCTATGTCGGCGAGGCGGCGGGATCGTGGCCGGCGCACCCATCGGTCCGCGCGGCCTCTTACCGGCTTTACAGCTCGATGCGGGACGAGCCGCTGGCGGTTGCCGCCATCTCGGAGCGCGCTGCGAAACCGGTCCGTGAGGCACTCGACAATCGACATGCAGTGACGGCCACCCTGAATCCCGATGTGATTGCGACGCCGATCACTATGGACAACATCCTCGGCGTCGTCGATGGAGCGCAAACGCCCGCTGAGATGGTGGTGGTCGGCGCACACCTCGATCATGATGGGATCGATGAAGCCGGGCGCGTCTACAACGGTGCGGACGACAATGCCTCGGGCACGGCGGCGGTCCTGGCGATGGCGTCGGCGTTCACCCGCGCCGCGGCGCAGGGAGCACGTCCGTCGAGAACCGTCGTGTTCGCGCTGTGGAACGGTGAAGAAAAGGGCGAGCTCGGCGCGTCGTACTACGTTGCGCATCCGCAGCCGGCACGCCGCATCGTCGCAAACATCAATCTCGACATGATCGGCCGGGATGAGGACATCCCCGATCCGAACGATCCGCGCTATCGCGGTTTCGCCCGGACCCGCGCGTCGGACAACACCAACGTCGTCCATCTGCTTGGCTACAGCTATGCGCCGGATCTCGCGCGTGAAGTCGAGCTGGCGAACGACTCCATTCACTTGATCGTCAAGCAGGATTACGATCGCGAGTCGCAGAATCTCGTGAAGCGTTCGGACAACTGGCCGTTTCTGGAACACGGCATTCCGGCCGTATTTCTGACGACCGGCCTTCACCCGGACTATCACACCCCGGACGACGATACGGATCGACTGGATTTTGTGAAGCTCGAACGCATTGCCCGGCTCGCCGCGCGACTCGTCTGGCTGGCAGCCGAAGGCGAGCCGCCGCGATTTCATGCCCAGTGACGGACGATATGGCTGACACTGAAGTTTCCACGCCCGTACCCGAAATTCCCTCGCTCCCGTCGGAGCTGCCGGTCGTGCCGCTGCGCGAGACCGTCGTGTTGCCCATGACGGTCGCTCCGCTCGGTGTTGGACGACCGGTGTCGGTCGAAGCCATCAATCGAGCGCTGGCCGGCGATCGCATGGTGTTGTTGCTGTTGCAGCGCGGCGAGACGGAGGAGCCGTCGGCCGACGATCTCCATCGGGTGGGAACCGTCGCCATCATCCGGCAGATGGCGAAGGCGCCAACCGGCATGCGCGTGCTGGTGGAGGGAATCGTCCGCGCACGCGCGGAGTTTCTGCAGACGGAACGCGGCTTCCTGCGTGCGCTGCTCAAGCCGCTGCCCGAGACCACCGCGCGATCGATTGACGTCGACGCACGGGTCCGGCGGCTGCAGGAACTGGTCGACAAGGCGCTCTCGCTCGCGACCGGGTTGTCGCCCGACATCAAGACGCTGGTGATGAGCATCGAGGATCCGCTGCGGATCGTGTACCTGCTTGCCAGCCTGCTCGACATGAAAGCCGAGGACAAGCAGCGGCTGCTCGAGGAAAACGACCTTGCGGTCAAGCTCGACGCGATCTCGATGGTGCTGTCGCGAGAGATCGAAGTGCTGGAGATCAAGGGCAAGATCGAGTCGACCGCCGAAAAGGAAATGACCGACGCGCAGCGCCAGTACCTCCTCCGCCAGCAGATGAAGGCGATCCAGACCGAGCTCGGCGAGGGAGACGCCGAGAACCAGGAGCTGCGATCGCGCGTGACGGAAGCGAAGCTGCCCGAGCGCGTGCAGACGGTGGCCATGCGC
>JBPYFA010000124.1:0-14275 GCA_051986585.1 Vicinamibacterales bacterium
CCACCGGCGACCTGCTGAAGATTCTCGACAACGGCGTGTCGGCCGCACGCGCGGCGCTTCAGAACACCAATGACGATCACCTGATGAAACCGTGGCGACTGCTCGTCGCCGGCAAGACGGTCGCAGAGCAACCACGACACGTCATGATGCGGGATTCAATCAATCACCTGGCGCATCATCGCGGGCAGTTGACGGTGTATCTGCGGCTGAACGATGTGCCCGTGCCTGCGGTGTATGGACCGTCAGCCGACGATCAGCGATTCGCGTGATTCACCGGCACGGCGGGTTCGTGCGATCATGCTGAGGTGAACTGCCCCAATTGCGGTGCCGGGATGGCGCTGAATACGCGCGGCTATTACGTGTGCGCGCATTGTGGCACCACGTCCTTTCCCGAAGCCGTCAGCCGTGACGGACTTCGCATCCTCGGGCCCGGAGAAAAGGGCCTGCACTGCACGGTCTGCGATGGGACACTCGTGGCCGCCTTGCTCGACGAGTGTCAGGTTGAGTACTGCGAGACGTGCCGCGGTCTCCTGGTTCCGCGGCGCGATTTTGCGGCGATCGTTCGCCGCCGCCGCGCCTGGGCCCAGGGTCAATCGGTCACGCCCGAGCCGGCCGATCTCGTGGAATTGCGACGGCACATCAACTGTCCGCAATGCGGCAGCCGGATGGCGACGGATTGGTACTACGGTCCGGGGGACGTCGTCATGGATCGTTGCGTCGGCTGCGATCTGGTGTGGCTCGATTACGGCGAACTGAAAAGAATCGTCGATGCGCCGGGCGTTGACCGAGGCTCGCGCGATCTGACCTGAGCGCCGCTCAATCTCGATCTATCATAGTGGGACCGGGGGGCGAGTCGGGTTTACACGCATATGATTTCTCGACGGATCAGAATCACGCTGGCGACCATTGTGCTCGCGGCCGCAGCTTCAGCCTGTGGCGAATCACCCACGACCCCGTCCACGGCGGCCTTCAAGCAGACGGATATCCTGCCCGGCTCTGGAATCGAAGCGACATCGGGCAGCATGGTCACGGTGAACTACACCGGATGGTTGTACGACGCCGCGAAACTCGACGGCAAAGGACTGCAGTTCGATACCTCGATCGGCGGCGACGCGTTCCCATTTCTGCTTGGCGCCGGCCAGGTGATCCAAGGCTGGGACAAGGGTCTCGTCGGCATGAAGGTCGGCGGGATCCGGCGCCTGGTCATCCCGCCATCGCTGGCGTACGGAGCGGTTCGGTACGGTCCGATTCCGCCTGATGCGACGCTGGTGTTCGATATCTCCCTGATCGACGTTCAGCCGCCCGCGACGAGCGGGCCTTGACGGTCGACCAGCCGACGCTCGACATCGGTCTTACGATTTACCGATTTTGATCCGGCCTCCGACGGTGAAATAGCGCAGCCGATCATCGAACCGGACTTCCCCACCGGTCGTTGCCGTCCCCTTCAACTGCCCGAAGCCGGCTTCGCCGTAAATCGCCAACCACGGCGACGTCCAGATCTCGAGCGCCGGACCGAACACCCATCCCCACCCGCGCGTCTCGACCAGAAAATCCTGCGAGGCGCCGTTGATCGTCTGGTGAGTCTTGAGCGTCGAATCCTGGAAAGTGGTGCCGGCAAGACCCGAGATTCGCACCGGACCGATTGGAATACCGCCGCGGACGCCGATGATCATCACTTGCGGATCGAGCGTGCTGTTGAAGGAGTAATTCGTGCCGCTTCCACTGGCCGTCGCGTTCGGCGGCTTGAAGTAACTGGCTTCAGCGGCAATCCACGACTTGATCCAGACGTCGAATCCGGCAGTGAAACTCCATCCCGCGTCGTGAGGGTCGCACGTCGGCGCGTTTCCGCACGAGATGAGCGCCGCGTCACGGAGATCGGCGCGGCCGACGCCGCCAAACAGGATGAGTCCGCTCGGAGTGGGCGACCACCTCTGCGTCTGGTTCGGGTCGTAGGATCCCTTCACCAGCATCAGCGTCGGAATCGGACCGCCGAGGTCGACCACGAGCGTGTTCACTTGACGAACCCAGTAGAGACCGGAAATTTCACGCCGATCGCAGCCCGGTTCCTGAGTCGCGGCCGGCTGGCCGCGCTCGACAACGATGACACGCCGGACCTTATCGCAGGTATCAACGAATATGTTGGCGTCGATCTCCAGCTTGCCCGCGTTGTTCTCCCGTAGATTGAGCGGAAGCGTCGTGTCCCGGTTTGCCTCGGCCGTCGCGGTCGCGACTTTGGTTGCGTTCAGGAAAACTTCGATTGCTTCGCCGGGAGGGACGTGCCGGACCACCACCGATTGAGCCGCCGCTTCGCTGCTGGTTATGCCTAAAAACAGCGCGGCTGCCACGAGCAGCCGCATCGGAATCCTCATCCGCGCTCCTTCGACCGGAAATCTTCGCCCGTAAATTATGGTTCAGAACGCGGCGGATGATCTACCGGGACGCGCGGCGCGGAACGAACCCTCACTTCGGCAACGACTTCAACCTGTCGCAGGCCTGGGCCAGCCCACCGTCGCAACTCTTGGTGAGGAGCTGGCGCGCCTTGGCGAGATCCGGCTTCTCCGGATGTGACGCGAGCACAATCGCCCATTGGGCACAGCTTTCGAGCAGGCCACCATCGCACAGCTGTTCGAACGCCGCGTAAGCGCGCGCTTCATCTTTGGGCACGCCGCTGCCCCGCGCCTGCAGCATGGCGACGACGACGCAGGCGCGCTTCTGACCGTCGGCGCACGCCTTTGCCGCTATCGGGGCAAGCGTCGTGCAGGCGGACATGTCTGCGCGTTGGCAGGAGGCAAGGAGCGCGTTTGGATCGGGTGCGGAGCGCGAGCTGTCGGCGGCTGGAACGGCTGCCCCGGCGGCCTGCCGCGGCGCGGCACCGCCGGCGGAATCGTTCGGCAATTGCGACAAGAGCCGTTGCACGTCGGCACGTTCCGCGTCGGTGTCGGCCAGACTCAACGCGACCTGTGCGGCCTTGCGTGCATCCGCGAGGTTGTCGTACCGCCAGAACACGCGGGCGGCCGTCAATCGATGGCGGACACTCGACGGTTCGAGTTCCACAGCCCGAGCCAGGATCGGGAAGACTTCGGCCGCAGGCTGGCGCAGCGCCGCCTTGACTTCGGCGAGGCTGGCGTACGCGTCGCCGTACGACGAATTCAGTTCGGTGGCGCGGGTCAGAGCGGTTTCCATCTCCTTGAGCACTTGCTGATCCGGCTGCGGCCCGGCGGGCCACTTGAGAACCGCACTGCGGTAGTACGCATAGGCGTTCGACGACCCAAGCTCCGCGGCTTTGCTGAAAGCGGATCGCGCCTGTTCGCGCTCGCCGTTCCGCTCGAAGAGCAGGCCTTCGGCGACAAACACGGCGGCACTGTTGGGGTCGAGCTTTCGCGCTTCATCGATCGACGCCCTGGCCTCCGTCGGCCGGCCCATCGCCACATGGAGCGCCGCGCGGCCGGCGGCAACCTCCGCTGGTACCAGCGCGCGCGACTGCATCCGCTCTTTGGACACGTTGGCGTCGACGTTGGCGCGTCGATAGCTGTAAATGCTGCTGTTGATGTACGCCGAGAAATGCGACTCGAGGTCGTCGGCCCGGCCAATCGCTTCGCTGAACGCGACGTTGACGTCCGTGCCGCTGGCGAGCATCTTGGAAAAACGATTGATCGAGGACTGATACTTTCCTTGTTCTCCGAACATCAGCAGGTGCACGAACGCCCACGCTTCAGCATCGAATCGTTGCAAGCCGTCCTCGCGCGTGTACTCGGGCGACGATCGGTTCACGGCAATCAGCTCTTTCAAGGACAGGCGGGATCGAGTGCGTATGGTTTCCAGGTGCCATGGAATCGGCGGGCCGAGCAGCAGAAAGTTGTCCCGCACGATCGTGTTGCTCACCACTCCCGCCAATCCGCGGGTGAACCACAACGGCAGATCGCGATCGAAACTCGAGGCCAACACGAGGTTGGCGTAGCTGAAATATGCCGACGTGTACGGGTTGATCGTCTGGGTGTCGTCGCCGCGGAGATCGGTTCGAATTGCCATGTAGTGTTGATCGGCGCCGGTGACCCACACGCTGGTCGGATGCACAGCGCCGCGCTGCTCCCAATAGCGCGGCGCCAGCAGCCTCATCGTCGCCTCGTCCTTGACGCCGATGACCAGCATCGGTTTGGCCAGATCGGTTTTCATCCACGGCCACAGCGTCGTCATCGCGCTGCGAATCTGTTCGAGCTGCCAGAGGAGACTGCGAGTGGCGCCTTCGCCTCCGTTCGACCATGCCTTGAAATGCGCACTCTGCATCTCCAACCAGGTGTCGGCCGCAGACGCGTTGCTGCTGAGGAACGACGAAAGGAGCGTGAAGGACACCATCAGGGAGATCAGACGGCTTCGGCGCATGCTCTACCTCCGGCGGAAGGCAAAAACTCGGACGACTATATCCGACCTTTCCGCTGATCCTTTTTCCTTTCTCGTTGTCTGGTGGCACGCAATCGGCAGTGCGTTGGCCGGATCGGCCGGAGAGTCGGGAAACGATTACAAATATGTTGAGGCGTGTGCCATTTCGGCCATTGATAACGACGCTGCTCGTCGCTGGCGCCGTGGCGGTCGTGCACATCCCCGACGTGAGCGCAACGCGTGCGTACGGACGCATCACCGGTGTCGTGCACCTTGTTGCACTGACTGGCACGCCGCTGCGTTCCGGTGCGTATCCGTCACGCCGGGTCAACCCGAAGACACCCGATGCCGCTGAAATCTCAAACGTCGTGGTGTTCGTCAAAGATGCGCCGGTCGATCAGGAACTGCCCTCGACGCACGCCTCGATCAGCCAGCGTGACGAAGCATTCGTGCCACGGGTGACCGCGATCACGCGAGGATCGACGGTCGACTTTCCGAACTTCGATCCCTATTTTCACAACGTGTTCTCGCTGTCGCGGACGGCGACGTTCGACCTCGGGCGCTATCGCAAGGGTGAGAAGCGCGAACGATCGTTCACGCGCGCCGGCGTGATCAAGGTCTACTGCCACATCCACTCCGAGATGTCGGCCACTATCCTGGTGTTCGATCATCGGCTCTATGCCACGCCTGAATCGAACGGGACGTTCACGATCGACGAAGTACCCCCTGGCACCTACCAGCTGAGTGCATGGCACGAGCGGATTGGCGAGACCACGCAAACGATCAAAGTCGTCGCGGGAGAACAGGCCAGCGCCGAGTTCGCACTGCCGGTGATCGAAAAGTAGTTGATGGCCTACCGGACGCCGCCGCGTTTCGTGATCCGCACGCTGGTGGCGACGCTGGCTACCGTTGCGTTCGTGCTGTCAGCGGTGCTGCTGGTCGTCACAATCAACGCGCAGACCAGCGCTCGATCTGGCGTGGTCAAACAGCTCGACACGATCCATGACCTGCTGGCCGAGCTCGAAAAGAACCGCGCCCAGGAGCTTCTCACCGACGTCAAGATGCTCGCGGAGAACTCCACGCTCAAAGCCGCGGTCGATACCTACCAGAGTGAGTTGCGAACGACCAATCCGGCGGGCCGGCAGGACCTCCTGGCGACGGTTGCGCGCGAACTGGACAAACTGGCGGAGCGCATTCACCCGGACGTGCTGGAAGTCCGCAGCACCTCCGGAGAAGTGCTTGCGATTGCCGGACGTCGCGCCAGTGAATGGCCCGCACGCGTCAATGCCGCGCCGCAGGAGGCCGAACAATCCTGGGTGACGACGCCTTCAGGCATCTTCCGGCTGGCCTCGGTACCAGTCGTTCTACAAGGCACGACGCTCGGGACGCTCAGCCTGGCCAGCGCGCTCGACGAACGGTACGCAACTGAAATCTCGGATCTCTCGCACGCCCCAACGCTGATTCTCTCCAAGTATCACGTAGTGGCATCGACGCTCCCGTCCGAGTCGCTGAGCGCACTCAAACCGGCGGTGGTCGACGCGATGCGCAACGGAGAGGTCGTCGTCACCATCGCCGGATCCGAGTACGCGGTCAAGTCGCTGCTCAACGAGGGTGGTGCGCAGGTCTACGTGCTCGATTCGATTGACGCATCGGCGCGCCCCGTCATGGCGGCCGCACTACGAACGATGGGCTGGATTGCACTTGGGGCATTCGTGCTCGCCGCTCTCGCCAGCGTTTGGCTCTCGCGCACGATCGCACGCCCGATCGATACGCTCTCGGCCTCACTGGCGAGCATGACGGAAACCCGGAACTTCGAGAACTCACTGCCCCTTACCGGAGACATTCTCGAAGTCGATGCGTTGACCGGCACCTTCAACACGATGATTCAGACCGTGAAAGCGGCTGAACACGAGAGGCTCAGTGCATACGTCGGGACCATACGAGCGCTGGCGCTCGCGCTCGATGCCCGCGATCCATACACGGCCGGTCACTCGGAACGCGTCAGCACGCTTTCTCTCGCCATCGGCCGCTGCATGTGGCTCGACGACACCCAACTCGAAGTGCTTCGCCTCGGCGCGCTCCTTCACGACATCGGCAAGATCGGAATCAGCGATCACGTCCTGATGAAGCCGGGACCGCTGACGGCGGAGGAATACGAAATCATCAAGCAACACCCGGTCGTCGGCGCCAAAATCCTGCGCAGCGTCCCGTTTCTCGAGCCGCACATTCCGATCGTCGAGTTGCATCACGAGCGGCCCGACGGCAAGGGCTACCCGCATGGGCTGCGCGCCACGGAGATTCCGCTCGTCGCCAGCATCGTTCATGTCGCTGACGCGTTCGACGCCATGACCAGCGCCCGCGCCTATCGTCCGGCGCGCGCCGCGGCAGAGGGTCTGCGCGAGCTGTGGCGTTGCGCCGGCGCCCAGTTCGATGCCGAGGTCGTACACGCGCTCGCCAAGGCGCTTCCCGACCTCGATCGCAGCCCAGCGCCGGCCGATGTCTTTCCCCGAGTGGCCGCCCTTCGTGTTCCATTGAAGGTGCTGCGAGCATGAACGCGACCGGCCTTCGGCGAGTCGTTGTTGGCGTGATGGCGCTGCAAATCGTCGTGGCGACGAAGAACGCTCACGCCCAGGACGTGACCGGGCGCGTCGCCGTCGAAGCGGTTGCGTCCGCCTCCGTGTCGTCGGCCGACGATGGCGATCCATTCCTCATCTTCGACCAGACCAGCACCATCGGCGTCGGTGGCGGATTGGATGTCATCGTCCGTCCGTGGGCCCGCCGCATGCCTGGCGGCGACTGGGGCGCGGAGATGTACCAACTCCAGATCCGTTACACGTCGGCGACTCGCGTGCCGATTCGAGTGGACGCCGGGATCATCTGTTCGCCGATCGGACTGTCCACGCTGGAGCTCCGGCCTGACGTCAACCCGACCATCAGTGCGCCGTTCTACTACTTCGTGCCGATGCCCGCGTTCGACGGCAACTTCGACAAGGTCACGCTGATCTCGGGCGGCTATCCGCTTGGCGTCATCGTGAGCGCGTCCGGTGCACATTGGGATCTGCGTGGCGGTGTCACCGATTCCACCCCGACCCGCGCTCGCAGCGTTTTCAGCAGCTCGAATGGCCCATCGGCAACCCAGATGGTGATCGGCGGCGGCATGACCCCCGCGGCTGGCCTTCGCATCGGCGGGGCGATGGCGGTTGGCCGCTATCGAATCGATGCCATCTCACAACGGGCCATGGTGATTCCGGTCAACAGCTATGGCGCGGCGTATGCCAGCAACGGCGTCGTGGCGAAAGGGACAGCCCTGCCTGACGCATCGGCGAGCGTCTATAACGTCGAAGGCGAATATGCGTTCGGGTACACGCGGATCACCGGCGAACTGATCGTCGATCGCTTCGAGACAATGATCGCTCCTGCAGTCTCGCGCGGCTTCAATCTGCTGGCGGTTCAAACGCTGTCGCCACGCTGGTTTGTGGCCGGCCGCACCGTCCGCGCGTCAACGCCCGTCCTCACGGGCACCAACCCGGGCCGACGCGGCGCAACGAGCGCCGAGGGAACGCTCGGCTACCGTGTCAATCGAACGATCACGCTGCGGGCGGCCTACCAGGGATCGACCTCGTTCAGCCGTCAAACGTGGCAGCACGCGATTGCGTTCTCGACGGTATGGTCGCAGCGCTGGTGGTAGCGAAGGAATAACACAAAAGTCTGACACTCCACGGTCATCCGCTCCCATCATGTGCTATGCGGGCGAATGACCCACTCTTTTTTGCTTCGTTCGCCTTCGTTATCTTCGTTCCTTCGTTGTGAACTCCGTTGCCTCCACCTCCTCCGTTCTCCCCAGATTCGAATGAGCTTGACTCTCACCAACAAGAGATCGATCCTCATGCCGATCAGCCTTCTTCACGGAGGCAGCATGGATACGCCACCGGACTAGGAACGGCGTCACCGGGGTTCTGCCGCACGCGCACCGCGCGGCTTTCGGATGCTTCATCCGGGCGCGCGGCCCCACTCACAAGGGCGACAGAACCCCGTGGAGCGCCCCAAGATTCATTTCCCGCCGTTTATATTCACAACCGTCTCAATTCAAATCGGCGATCCAGCATCACTCATTCCGGATCGCATACCGATCGCGATTTATCTCTCCGCTCAGCTTGCCGAAATGATGAGGAGTGAGTGAAAGTAGAGCCCATGCGCAGCGGCACGGCACTCACGATTCGGGGAGAACTCTCGGCGAGCGAGGACGTGGTCATCGACGGCCTGTTCGAAGGCACGATAGAGCTGAAGGGACACAATCTGGTTGCCGGTGCTGGATCGCGCGTTCGTGCCTCGGTGACGGCCCGGACGGTGACCGTTGACGGCTACCTTGAAGGTCACATCACCGCAGAGAGCGTGGACATCGGTCCGACCGCAACGGTCGAGGCCAATGTCATCGCTCGGCACTTCGCGCTTGAGGAAGGCGCGCAGTTCAAAGGTGCCGTGAACACCGAACGCGCGCGCGCCGCCGGCAGCATCGCCCGCCATCGTCAGCGACCCGCAGACTGATCGAACCGCCGTACAGTCCACACGCTCAGCTCGGGCCGAAATGATAGCTTCCGCAGTCGCTTCGCCCGATGAGCCGCTCTGCGCTCGTTAACGTCAAGCACGGCGTGGCATGAACCTTCCAACAGCGTCCCTGATTTTCTTCGTACGTGAAATGGGGGTGACTTGATGGATCAAGGCAACAGCTCGACGAATAGCGCCGGGCTCATGGACAAAATGCGCCAAGGCGCAAGCTCGCAATTGAGCACTCAGAAAGACCGGGCGATCGATGGCATCGGCAGCGTCGCGCAGGCAGTGCGGCAGTCGACGCAGCGCTTGCGCGATCAGCATCACGAAACCATCGCGCACTACATCGACGAAACCGCCAATCAGTTGGAGCGGTTCTCGGACCGGCTTCGCGACAAAGACGTTGGCGAGCTCGTGCGCGACGCACAACGGTTCGCGAAGCGGCGGCCTGCCGTCTTCATCGGTTCGGCTTTCGCCGCGGGCCTGATGGCCGCGCGCTTCTTCAAGAGCTCTCGCGATCGGCAGTCCAACGGCGATGGACGAAACTCGTACGCGAGGTCGTCGTCCGACTACAGCACGCGACCGCGGCCGTTGTCGACGACGTCAGCGTCAGCCACTACACGGAGCAGTTCCAATGCCTCCCAAGGATGAACGATCGCTTGGCGAGCTCTTCTCGGAACTGTCGCGCGAGACGAGCGTGCTGGTCCGAAAGGAAGTAGAGCTGGCCACTACTGAAATGACCGCGAAAGCGCGGACCGCTGGCGCGCACGTCGCGCTGGCGGCCACCGGCGGTGCGCTCGCCCATGCGGCATTGCTCGTCCTCCTCGCGGCCTTCGTCGTCGGCCTGTCACAGCTGGGTATTTCGCCGTGGCTGTCAGCCCTCATCGTGGCAGCGATCGTTGGGGCGGTGGGTTACGTGCTGATTCACAAGGGTATGGCTGCGCTGCGCGAGACGCGCGTGGTCCCGACACACACAGTTCAGAGTCTGAAGGAGGACGCGAAATGGACGACACGCCAAGGGGCGTAGAACGGGCTGCCACGAGCAGGACTCGAAGAACCGCCGCACCTCGACCGGAACAGTCAGATCCGACCTTGCCGCCTGAAACCGATGCGCGCGCCCAGGAGATTCGACACGAGATCGCCGAAACGCGGGACGACATGAGCGAAACCATCGATGCAATTCAGGACCGCCTGAAGCCTTCGACGATCGTGGCAAACGCCACCGAGACCGTAAGAAATCGAACCACAGAAAAGGTGAAGCAGATGGCGAATACAGCTGGAGACGCGGCCGATCGCGTGCTGCACAACACGTTGGTCGATACGGTACGGGACAACCCGTGGCCGGTCGCCATGATTGGCATCGGCGCCGCCTGGCTGTGGCTGAGCAGCCGTGGCGACTCGGAAGCGCGGGGCAGCGCGCGCTATGCCTACGATGACGGCTACCTCCCGAACCAGGAATACCCCGGCTCATACGACTGGAGGACGCGGACGGCGGAATCGGCGTCGCACTATCGCTCGGCGGACGCTGGCGAAGCCTCTGACGTCTACGAGACGTACGATCGCAAGCGTAGCAATTCTGGAGGTCCGACGATCGGATCCACAGTTCGCCGTCAAACCCGGCGTGCGCAAACCAATTTCAACCGTGTCGTTCGTGATAACCCGCTCGCGCTGGGCACTGCCGCCGCGATCGTTGGTGTCGCGATCGGAGCGACAATTCCGGCCACCGAGATCGAGAACGAGTGGATCGGCGATGCGCGGGACACGGTGGTCGACCGGGCCCGGGAAATGGCAAGCGATGCAGCGGATCGCGTGCAATCGGCCGCAACCCAGGTGAAAGATGTGGCGGCGCGCGCCGCCGATGCGACAAAGCCAGAGAAGAAAAGCTCGCCGCAGAAATCGAGCTCGTGATCTTCGAGCGGGCTACACGTCGCAGTGAGTCGAACGCCCTCGAAGCCGACTCGGTCGCGGCCGTGTCTCAGGTCTTCGGTGGACCGAACAGACTGCGGTGGCGCGAGGGCTGTGAGCGCAAGTACTGGTTGGGCGCCGTCACGGTCGCGCCGAAATGGGCGGCCGCGTGCCACGGCCAGCGTGGGTCGTAGAGAATGGCACGGGCGAGCGCGACAAAGTCCGCATCGCCCGTGCCGACGATCGCCTCGGCCTGATCGAACTCCGTGATAAGCCCCACCGCAACGACGGGCAGGCCGGTTGCCTGCTTCACCGCCCGCGCGAGCGGCACTTGATAGTTCGGACCGATCGGGATCTGCTGGATTGGCGTCAGGCCGCCGCTCGACACGTGTATGGCGTTGCAGCCGTGGGCCTGCAAAGCTTTTGCAAACACAATCGTCTGATCGAGGTCCCACCCTCCTGGCGCCCAGTCCGTTCCTGACACGCGAACCGTCACCGGACGGGCAGACGGAAAGACGCGGCGAACGGCATCGAACACTTCGAGCGGAAACCGCATGCGATTTTCGAGGCTGCCGCCGTACTCGTCCTCGCGCTGATTCGACAACGGCGAGAGAAACTCGTGCAGTAGATAGCCGTGCGCGCCGTGGAGCTGGACGGCATCGACGCCGAGCCTTGCCGTGCGCTCGGCCGCCTTTGCGAACCCATTGCGCACTCGCGCAAGTCCTGAGGCATCGAGCGCGACCGGCGGATGCTGTCCGTCAGCGAACGGAATAGGTGAAGGCGCGACCGTCTGCCACCCCCCGGGCTCAGTCGGCGCAACCTGCGCGCCTCCTTCCCAAGGCACACGCACCGACGCTTTACGACCGGCGTGCGCGAGCTGGATCGCAATCGGGATGTCGGACCACCGCCGTACGCTCTCGAGCGTCCGCGCGAGCGCCGCTTCCGTTTCGTCCGACCACAGCCCGAGATCGCGCGACGAGATTCGCCCCTCCGGCAGCACCGCCGTGGCTTCGATCGTGAGCAGCGCCGCACCGGACAGCGCCAGATGCCCGAGATGGATGGTGTGCCAGTCGGTCGCCTTGCCTTCGTCAGCGGAGTACTGACACATCGGCGCAATGACGATTCGATTGCGCAGCTCGAGACCGTTGACTTGAAACGGGGTGAATAGTCGCGCCGTCACAATGACTCTACCTTTTACCTTTGGCCAGCCAGAATTTCGTATGAGCGCAGCCTCGCGGCGTGCTCGTAGATGTGCGACACGACGATCAGTTCGTCGGCCTGCGTCCGTTCAATGAAATTCTCCAGATCGTCGCGCACGCTGGCCGCGGATCCGACCATCGACACGGACTGCACCTCCTCCAAGCGTATCGCTTTGAAGGGGACGATCTCCTTCTCGAATTCCGGGTTTGGCGGCGGCAGGGTGGTCGGCATCCCGCGGCGCAGGTTGGCCACGGCCTGACGCCCTGATGTCGCCAGCCATTTCGCCTCCTCGTCCGTCTCAGCCGCGACGACGTTGACTCCAAGCATCACGTGCGGCCGCTCAATCGCACCTGATGTGCGGAAGCGTTCCCGATAGATCGCAATCGCCGGCAACATCTGCGCCGCAGCAAAGTGTGAGGCGAACGCAAATGGGAGTCCCATCAGCGCCGCCACCTGTGCACCGAACAGGCTCGAGCCGAGTATCCAGATCGGAATGTCCAAACCGCTGCCCGGCACTGCCCGTACTAGCTGGCCGTCTTCAGGATGGAAATACGACATCAATTCGAGCACATCGTGCGGGAAGGCGTCCGGGTCGCTGTGCAGCGTACGGCGGAGCGCGTGAGCGGTCGCGTGATCCCCGCCCGGCGCGCGGCCGAGACCGAGGTCGATACGGCCAGGAAACAGCGACTCGAGCGTGCCGAACTGTTCGGCAATGATGAGCGGGGCGTGATTCGGCAGCATGATGCCGCCGGCGCCGACCCGGATCGTCTTCGTTCCCGCGGCGACGTGCGCCATGATCAGGCTCGTGGCCGCGCTGGCGATGCCCGGCATGTTGTGGTGTTCGGCGATCCAGTAGCGCTTGTAACCCCAACGTTCGGCATGTTGCGCCAAATCGCGCGTGTTGCGGAAAGACACTGCCGGCGTGCTGCCTTCGCTGATGGGGGACAGGTCGAGAACCGACAACGGAACCATCGGTCTAGTGTGACACCGCGGTGAGGATTCCGCCCAGAGGAGTGCGAATGCTGGAGTCCGGCGTCTGGCGCCAAGCTACCAGACCCGGACTCCGTCTCTACCTTCTACTTCATTCTTCACCGAACGCTGAGGGTGACACGATACTCACCGGTGTTGTCCTGCAAATAGTCATCGTTGACGCTCAAATACAACCGGCCGCTGCGCGGAACGCTGACCTGCCCGCGTTCACCGAGGAACAGCGGCGCGCCGTTCCCGATCCGGCCGATCAGCGCGCCCGCAGGCCGGTCGCTGAACGGCGCGTTATCCGCACGCCGGCCGCTCCATGCTCCCGAAGGGCTTGCGGCGTCATTGTCGTTGCCGGTGGACATCCGAATCGTTCCGGTGGCCTGGAAGTTGATGACCTCGCCCGCTCGAACATCGATCCCGGTGTCGAACCAGCGCTCGGTTGACGGCACCACCAACTCGGTACTGTTCGAACCGCTCGTGCCGACGGGCCCGACGCCGTTATCGGACGACGCCAGCTCCGCGCGAGTGACGACGCCGTCGCTATTACGATCCGCGCGATCGAAGCTGCGCGGCGACCCCTGCCACTCGTCGCGGGTGATGCGGCGATCGCCGTTGACGTCAAGACTGTTGAACTGATCGGCCTGTCGCCACTGTTGGTTGCCGACGAATTCCTGACGGCTCAGCACACCATCGCCATTTCGATCGGCGCTTCGAAACGACTGCATGTCGTAGTGCCACTCGTCACGTGTGATGCGGCCGTCACCGTTCGTATCGAGCCGGTTGAAGCCTGACCGCGTCCAGTCGTCGAACGCCGCCCGACTCGAAGGCGTATAGGCTTCATTGTTGTCCGGCCGCCGCCGCACGGCGCCTGCCCAAACCTCGTCCCCCGAGAGCACGTTGTCGCCGTTCCAGTCGGCAGCGCGGAACGCTTCGTCACTGCCGCGCCACTCGCTTCTGGTCACGACGCCGTCGTGGTTTGTATCCATTTCACGGAACCGCATCGTGTCGCGATTCTGCGCGCCGCGATCCTGCGTCTGTCTCCACGGATCGTCGTTCTGCGCTCGGGCGACTGCCGGTGACATCGCCGAGAGCGCCAGAACGACCACGGTTGCAAATAATGCCTGAGGTCGCATGTTTGCCTCCTGGCTCTTGACTCGCAGAAAGCATGCCCAAAGACCTCGACCGCAAAAAGCGGTGCGAACTGTCGTTCGCAGCCGTGCGTCCAGGGTCCACGCGTTGACAACCGGCTCGAGCGCAGGCACGATTT
>JBPYFA010000125.1:0-18498 GCA_051986585.1 Vicinamibacterales bacterium
CTCAGGGCACAATTACCAACGTCCCCGGCACCTTCATTGGCACGCTCGCCGCAAACGCATTCCCGACTACCATGCAGTTCGTCGTAAGGTATGAGTACGGTCCCTTTCACTGTCAGGGCTCGTTCACCGGAACAGTGACGGTGAACGCGCGCCAAATCGAAGGGGCCTTTAGCGGCGAGAACTGTGTCCAGAAGTTCGACGGCGTCGTGCGAGCAGCAAAGATAGGATAGGACTGGCGCACGCTCCGCACGGATAAAACCTCGAGGACACTGGACCTGGAGTCGGTGCCGACAGCGTCGCTGTCGACAAAGCTGGTACATGTATCCGGTTCTGTTTCACATTGGCTCGTTTGAGATCACCAGCTTCGGCGTGTTGGTCGCCGCCGGCGCGTTGGTCGGCCTCTGGGTGTTTCAGCGTGAGCTGGGGCGTTCGCAGATTGATCCGTCAGCGGTCGATGCGGCTGTCGGGGGTATCGTTGGCGGCCTCGCGGGAGCGAAGCTTCTTTGGGTGATCGAGCACCGTTCCGAGGACGCGCTCATCAACCTGATCCTGAGCCGTGGCGGGATGAGCTGGTTCGGTGGGTTTGCCGGGGGCATTGCTGCGGGCCTGCTGGTCATGCAGTGGAAGCGGCTACCTAAAATCGCGGTGCTCGCCGCGGCGACGCCGGCGCTGGCGATTGGACAAGCCATCGGCAGGATCGGCTGCTTTCTTGTCGGCGACGACTATGGCCGTCCAACCCAGCTGCCCTGGGGTGTTGCGTTCCCCCAAGGTCTCCCGCCGACGACGGTGAGGGTTCATCCGACTCAGATTTACGAAGCGATCGCGTTGATACCGGTGTCGTGGCTGCTTCTACGCTGGCGACGGCGGCAGCGATCGGATCGCTTCGTGCTCGGCGCCTACCTGGTGCTTGCCGGCAGCGTCCGGTTCACGATTGAATTTCTGCGCGTCGACGTGCGCGTGTTCGCTGGCCTATCGGTAGCGCACCTCGCGTCGCTTGTTGCCATTGCGTTGGGCGCGGGACTCCTGCTGACTGCCCGGCGCGCTTGATGCGACGACGATCAGCAGCGCCGTTCCTGGGTTCTACGGCGGCTGGGGCTCTTCTCGGTTCGGCGAGGCTGTGATAAGAACAGACGACATGACAGAGGCGAAGCGATCAAAACGAAGCGTGGCCGTTCTGACGATGGCAATCGCCGCAAGCGGCGGCCTTTTGGCTGTCGCGGCGCAAGTGAAGACGAATGTCCCCGAACCGGTCCCGGGTGCAGGCCCAGCGATCGTCGAGCGCATCAAGATTCACGGGAAGACGCTTGAGGGGAACCTGGAGGGAAACGCGGTCGATCGCGACGCGATTGTCTTCCTGCCTCCCAGCTACAACCGGAACCGCACGCGCCGTTATCCGGTCGTGTACGCCTTGCACGGTTACTCGATTGGAGCGGAGCAGTGGACCCAGGAAATCCACGTCCCGCAGACGATCGAAGGCGCGTTCGCCAAAGGCGCGCACGAGATGATTGTCGTCCTGCCCGACTCGAAGACGGTCCACAACGGCTCGATGTACTCGAGTTCGGTGACGACGGGTGATTTCGAGAATTACGTCGCTCGGGACGTAGTGGCATACGTTGACGCGCACTATCGAACCATTGCGACTCGCGAGAGGCGTGGCTTGGTCGGCCACTCAATGGGCGGCTACGGCGCCGCGCGAATCGGCATGAAGCACGCCGACGTCTTCGGCAGTTTGTACATCATGAGCCCGTGCTGCCTGTCCGCTCGCGGCAGTGGCGGCGGTCGCGGCGCTCCGGCGGCGAACGACGAGGCGCTCGCTGCGGTCAAAACTCCGGCCGACTCGGCGAAGCTCCCGTTCGGTCTCCGGGCGCAATTGGCGTCCGCTGCGGCCTGGTCGCCAAACCCGAAGAACCCGCCGCTGTACCCCGATCTGCCCACCGGCGATCAGGCGCAGGCGGTCCTGGCGAAATGGGCCGCCAACGCGCCGCTGGCGTTCGTCGACCAGTACATCTTCGAGTTGAAGCGGTACCGGGCGATCGCGATCGACGTCGGCGATCAGGACGGACTACGCCTCGATGCCGGGAAGCTGCACGATGCGCTCGATCAGTATGGCGTCGCGAATACCTTCGAAGTCTACTCGGGGACGCACACCAGCGATGTGGCGGTTCGTTTTCAGGAACACGTGATGCCGTTTTTCAGCCGAACGCTGTCCTTCGAGGCAGTCAAGCGCTGAGGCGGTTCAGTCTCGCGATTATGTTCGCGCTCGAGAGCAGCCCGTGCTGCACGATCGGTCGGCATCTACGGCGATCGTCAGTGCGTGACGTTTAGTAGTCGCTTAGTTCGCCCGGCGGGACAGCGGCGCGCAGCGCATTGAGCACAGCCGCCAAATCAATCAACTCCTGGAAGACCGCGCCTCCAACCGGCGGCAGCCAGCCGCCAAAGGCGATGAACATTCCGACGACGCTCAGCGCCATCCCGCCGACGGCGCTCTGCAGCGCGACGCGTCGCATGCGGCGGGCAAGGTGAAACAGTTCGTCGATCCGCTTGAGCGACGTGTCCATGATCACCGCTCCCGCCGCTTCGGTTGTGATCTCACTCTGATGGCCGAAGGCGATACCGACGGTTGCCGTCACCAGCGCGGGGGCATCGTTGATGCCGTCGCCGATGAACAAGGTCGGCGCACGACGAGTCTCCTCGCGCGTGATGGCCACCTTCTGCTCAGGCGTCTGTCCTGCATAGACCTCATCGATCCCGACACGATCGGCCAGGTAACGCACCTCGCCTTCTCGGTCGCCTGAGACGAGCAGAATGCGCTCGATGTGGTGCTGCGGCCGAAGATGCGTAACAAAGGATCGACTGTCTTCGCGTGGTGCATCGTGGAATCGGTAGGTCGCCGCATACTGGCCGTCAAGCAGGATCACGCACTCCAGGCCCGTTGACACCGGCGGTAGCACGCTGCCATGTCCCATCATTTCGGCCTGGCGGCGGCCGATGACGTGCACATGCCGTCCCCCGACTTCGCCTTGCAGCCCCTCACCTTGCCGTTCGCGCACCTGGTTCGCGTCAATCAGCGCGAGCTGTTCCCGTTCCGCGGCTTCACGGATCGGCCGCGCCAGCGGATGTTTGGAATACCGCTCCAGGCTCGCGGTCGACACCAGCACCAATGTGGCGTCCAGACCTGGTGCCGTGAAACGATCGGTCAACGTGGGCTCCCCGTAGGTCAACGTCCCGGTCTTGTCCAAAACGATAGTGCGGCATCGGTCGATGCGCTCGAGAACGGCCGGGTCGCGGATGATGATGCTCCGCTTTGCGGCAAGCGAAATCGCACCGATGATCGCTACAGGAATGCCGATAAGCAGCGGACACGGAGTTGCAACCACCAGCACGGCGAGGAATCTGATCGGATCCCCGCTCCACGCCCACGCCATGATGGCGAGCCCCACTGCGATCGGGGTGTACCATGCACCAAGCTGGTCACCTAAGCGACGGAGCTGCGGACGCCGCTGCTCCGAGTCACGCATGACGCTCATGATGCGGGCATAGCGCGAATCGACGGCCAATCGGCTCGCCCGCAAGGTCAACGCATTCTCGCCATTGATGGCGCCGGAGTACGCCTCCGATCCGGGTGCCTTCGGCATCATGAACGGCTCACCCGTAAGGTATGACTCGTCCATCACGCCATGGCCGTCGATAATCACGCCATCAACGGGACAGATCGCATGCGGGTAGACGATCAATTCGTCGCCGATGCGCACCTCGCCGAGCGGCACTTCCGTAACCTCACGGTTGACGCGACGATGTGCGACGAGCGGCATCCGGCGTGCGAGTGCCTGCAGGACCGACGACGCGCGTCGGAGCGCGAATGCCTCGAGGGTCTCTCCACCCGAGAGCATCAGCACGACGAGCGCGCCCGCCAGATACTCCTGGAGAAGTGCGGCGGCGACGATCGAGATCCCCGCCAGCAGGTCGGAGCCGAACTCGCGACGAAAGAGCTTGAGCGTGAGGGTCAGCACCAGCGGTACGCCGCCGGCGCCGAGCACGATGTACAGAGGAAGGGCCGTCGCCGTTGGGGATGCATCAGATCCCCAGCGCAACACCAAGTGCGTCAGGATCCCCACAATCGCCAAGGCGGCGATGGCCGACGAGCGCGCAGCCGCACTTGACCACTCAAGTGTGGCCGCACCTGCCGGCGTCGGCCGGGCAATGGCTTGGGCCTCAACGGTCATGACAGACGTCGCTCTATGACGGCGAGCACTCCCAGTGCGCCATACGCCAGGCCTGCGACGACCAGGATGATCGACCAGGGCTGATGGCCTTTACTCCAGGTTGCGTCGCGCTGACGAGTGGCCACTCAAGTACCCGAGTGCGGCACCGAGAAGAAGGCCGGCCCCGACCAACACTGCCGCGCTCGCCAGCGGCGCCCGCTTGATGCGATGAGCGGCTTCATCCCTGAGATCCTCGAGCTGCTCGACTCCGCGCCGGACAGACGTTACAGCGGCTCGGCGCGCGACATGGATGCCGTCTTCGATCGCATCGGCCGCGATCGATTTCGCCAGCCGGACCTCGTGCGAGAAATGTGCTCCCTGACGGCACGCGTCCACGACGCGATCCTTGACGCTCGGCGCCGGTGCGACATCGGCGGTTCCAGCAGCAGGGAAAGCCATGGGTGCCTCCTTCACAAGAATGGACACTGAAATCGAACAACTCATTCCAGGCAACAATGTTGTCTGGTCCGAAGCTCCGCCCGTTTGTGAGCAGATCCACTCTTGGTCGAGCACACCACGTGCCAGCGGCGCGTGCCTATTCGACATTCAAACCGCCAGTACGTCGCTCGGTCGCGGTCCTCACCCGCACCTTGCGGGGAAGATTTCGCAGAACGATGAAAAATCACGCAGCGAATCGATCGAATTGCTTGGTTGTGCGGGACGCCGCCGTCAGCACAATCATCAGCAGTCCGCAGTGCATGCCGCCTTTGTCTGTGGATGCCGAACGCCCTTTCCAACGGGTGTGGCCGGAGAACGATAGAGCAGGGTTCGGTCGCGATGGAGCGCGTCGATGATGATGCCGGCGACCGTCACGCCTGCGAAGAACGTCAGCCGTTCGGGAATTTGTCTGTCCGTGCACAATGCGGTTGCCCCGCAGTTGTAGTACCTGGAATCAGGGAGGGCCACCATCGTCGCCCCGATCGCCGCGCCAATTGCCAATCCGTTCCAGAGGGAATCGCCATTGCGACGCACTTCACGGAGGTCAGCGGAACCGAACTGCTGCGTTGCGCCGTTTGCTGTCAGTTGCAAGGAATCCCCCGAAATCGCAGCTATCCGACCCGCAACTTCATGCCCTGACGTGGTCGTCACCGTGACTGATTTGCCAGGTGAGAGCCGCTGACCGAGCTCCGGCCAGGACTCGGTTGCGCGCACATGCGCACAACCGGTCATCGCGATCCCGCAGGTGGCAAGCACTGCGATGCGAACGGCAATGTGCGCGTAATGCGATTCGAGCCGGCGCGAGCGCCCCGAGGTTTCGGCGTGCGCGCACTCGGCGCCGCAGCTCGTCATCGTCGGTGGGAATTGCATATCAGTCCCGTTGCGTGTGCAGGATTCGGAAATGGACTCGCCGCGGCTGCGGGAGTGCCGGTTTTTCGGCGCCAGCCGCGCTCCAAGAGTCGACTCTCTTCCTGAGCCTTGAACTGTTGTCGCCCCTATCTCGGAAGCGCCTGTCGAATGCGTTGTGTTTCGACTGTAACGATTGTAGGGCGCGTTCGCGCAAACTCGATCATCTGCCGGATCCCGTCTTCAAAGTCCTGGTTGGAGCCTGATTTGTAACGGTCGTCGATCACGGCAGCCCGGATCTGATTGGACTCTCGCCTGATTTCGCGTTCCATCCATCCAGCACCGGACGAGGCGTTCAAGCGTCGGGTTTCACCGTCGCCGGAGCGGCTGGTGGCACCCTGAGGTGACGCGCGTTCTTGATTCACACTCGCGACGAGTCTTGCCGCTTCGTCGATGGTGTCGAGATAGAGCGCCAGGTAGGACGGAATCTGCAGCACTCGTCGCGCCAGCACGTTCGAATCGACACCTTGCATCACTGGAAACGAAACACTGAAGAACGTCGCGTCCTTGTCCCATGTGAAAAACCGGAACTGTGAACTGTCCTCCGCCCGGTACATGTAGAAGTTATTGAGCCCCCACAAGCCGAGCATGCCGTCGGACTCGGCGAGGAAGTTGTCCACTGCGATCTGTTTCGTGAACGCGACGAGATCCACGTGGCTGGATATCTCGCGCTCGAAGATGGCATCGGGCGCTTCGTTGGTGACGCGGATCATTTCTTCGATCGGCCCCCACACGAGCGCTGCCGGTTCCTTGGTGTGGGTTTTGGGATCGAATATCTCGTAGTTCGACAGATCAGGACCGAGATACGTGAAGCGATAGTCGCTGACGTGGTTGTATTCGAAGAGATACCCTGTGCCCGATCCCAGCACTCGCTCTATGAACACGTCGTCCAGTGCTTCCACCAGGACGTAGAGACCGACATATTCGTCGTTGATGAAGAGCCGTACGTGAGTCTCGCGCGGGGCTGGCAGGCCGAGGCGCTCGAACAACAGCATCGAGACCCGTTCTTTGATCATCGCGGGGTCCGTCCACATGTTGTCGAGAACGAAGTACTTCAGCCCAAGGAACCGTTGCGAGGTGTTGTAGCGGTTGAAATCGATGCGAAGTCCGGGCTTCTGCGGATTGCGGGTGCCGCTGCCGCGCGAGCGCATCGTGGAGTTCGGGATGGTGATGCCGTTCCACGAAAACGCACAGGGGTAGTACGTGTTTTCCTGGAAGTTCTCCTTCAGCGTCGTCCAGTCGCTCGCTTTTGCCGTCAGATGGATGTCGCGAACGGCGGCGTCACTGAAGAAATCATCGGTGGTGAGGCCAGAGGTATCCTGTGCGGCGGCGATGGACGGCGGCGCCATGTGAACAAACGCCAGCAGACACGCCGCCAGAGTCAGTCGAACGCCGGAAAGTCGCCACATGATCTCCTCCTCGCGTGCCGCGGCCGCATCGGTCCGACTCGGGCCGCCGGGCATTGCAATTGCTCGAGCCTCAATCGGGAGTCATGCAGAGTCGAAACGTGATCTTGCTGGCGGCAACGGCTGCGCTTGCGGACACGTGTGGCGGTTCGCGAGTCCGACCGCTCCAAGTCCAGCCGGTAGTGCGGCACAGGGACTCGGCTACTACAGCTTCTCCGTTGGGAACTGGCATGTCGTCTCGTTGAACAGCAACATTCCTGCCGAGGAAGGGGCCCGCAGATGACGTGGCTCGAGTCGGATCTCGCCGGAAACCCGTCAGCGTGTCTTGCGGCGATCTGGCACTACCCGCTGTCTTCGTCCGAATCCGATCGAGCACGCGATGCATGATGTGTGAAGCGCGGGTCAAAACGCCGGAGCCGAGTTCGAAAGAATCCCCAGTCCTTTGTTGATTCTTCCGCAGCCATGGCGATCCATGTCTTCTGCGGCGCGCTACCGCTACCGGCAGCCGAAAAAGCGCGCACAAACAAGTGATGCCGGCCGTTGGCCGCCATGCGCGCCGTGGTTCCGCATGGCGCAGGTCCTGCACAGACGACGGCGTGGACGAACACAGCCACAAGACGGTTCCGTGCGTCTTCGACCTGCGACGGGTTTCGAAGATCTACCGAATGGGCGAAGTCGAAGTGCCGGCGCTCTTGGACGTCACTCTGACGCTGCCGGAAGGCGAGTTCGTGGCGCTTCTGGGGCCATCAGGTTCGGGGAAATCGACGTTGCTCAACATCATCGGTGGCCTCGACATCCCGACCACCGGGCTCGTGCTGTACCGGGGGCAGGATCTCGCGCACGGCGACGACCGCCACCTCACCGAGTATCGGCGGCATCATGTCGGCTTCGTCTTCCAGTTCTACAACCTGATACCGAGCCTCACAGCGCTCGAGAACGTCGCCCTCGCGACCGACATCGCGCGCGACCCGATGCGTCCGGAAGAGGCGCTGGAACTCGTCAACCTGGGCGATCGGCGTCAACATTTTCCCGCGCAGATGTCGGGCGGCGAGCAGCAGCGCGTGGCGATCGCACGCGCGATTGCCAAGCGCCCGGCCGTGCTGCTCTGTGACGAGCCGACCGGCGCGCTCGACATCTCCACAGGCATCGTCGTGCTGGAGGCGCTCGAACGGGTAAATCGCGAACTCGGGACGACGACGGTGGTCATTACGCACAACGCCGCAATCGGCGCGATGGCCGATCGCGTGGTGCGCCTCGCCGACGGACGGATCCGGTCGGTCGAGTGCCGGCGCGATCACAAAGCGACGCCGCACGAGCTGTCGTGGTGATGCCATGGCGATGACGGCTCTGCAGCGCAAATTGTTGCGCGACTTGATCGCGATGAAGGGGCAGGCGCTTGCGATCGCGCTGGTCGCCGCAGCCGGGGTCGCGATGTACGTCATGTACCTGTCGAACTTCGAGTCGCTGCGGCGCACCCAGCAGGCGTATTACCAGCGGCAGCGTTTCGCGCAGGTCTTCGCCTCGCTCGAGCGGGCGCCATCTGAAGTCGCCGCGAAGATCGCCGCGATTCCCGGCGTCGACGTCGTCGAGACCCGAGTCGTCGCCCACGTCAGGCTCGACCTGCCGACGCTTGATGCTCCGGCCACCGGCCGCTTCATTTCGATTCCTGACGATCGACGTCCGTCATTGAACGATCTCGTCCTGCGCCGCGGCCGATGGATCGAGCGCGGCCGTTCCGACGAGGTTCTGGTCAGCGAGGCGTTCGCATCGGCTCATCGAATCGTGCCCGGCGATCCAATTCACGCCATCATCAACGGCCACCGGCGGCGGCTGACGATCGTCGGCATCGCACTCTCGCCCGAGTACGTCTACAGCGTGCAGCCGGGACAGCTCATTCCCGACGATGAACGGTTCGGTGTGTTTTGGATGGGCAACGAATCGCTGGCGGCAGCCTTCGACATGGAAGGCGGGTTCAACGACGTCGTGCTCGGGCTCTCGCGGAATGTGATCGCGAACGACGTCATTGCCCATCTTGATCGCCTGCTGGTTCCCTACGGTGGGCGTGGCGCGGTGCCGCGAGCGCTGCAACTCTCGCACTGGATGGTTGAAAGCGAGCTATCGCAGCTGCAAACGTTCGGTACGTTGCTGCCGCTCATCTTTCTGGCGGTTGCGGCATTCATCCTCAACGTGGCTCTCGCCCGCGCGCTGGCATTGCAGCGCCCGCAGATTGCCGCGCTCAAGGCGCTTGGCTACGGCAATCTTGCGCTCGGCTGGCATTATGTCCAGTTCGCGCTCGTGATCGCCGCTGCAGGCATCGTGATTGGTCTCGGGGTCGGGGCATGGATGGGCAGCGCCGTCGGCGCGCTCTATAACAAATACTTCCGCTTTCCGAATCTCGCATTCTCGGTGCCCCTTCGTGTCATTCTCGGCGCCAGCGGGCTCACGCTTGGCGCGGCGGTGGCGGGTGCGTTGTCGACGGTTCGTCGCGCGGTTCGAACGCCGCCCGCCGAAGCCATGCGACCGGCGGCGCCCGAGCGATACCGCCGCAGCATCATTGAGACCCCGCATCTCGCCAGCCGTCTCACTTCAGGGGAGCGCATGGTGCTCCGCAATCTGGTGCGCCATCCCGTCCGCGCCGCCTTATCGGTCTGCGGCATCGCCCTCGCAATCGGTGTGCTGATGGTCGGCGTGGTCTTCCTCGATGTGATGGAACGTCTCATCCTGATCCAGTTCTGGGTCGCTGAGCGCGAAGACGTCACCGTGACCTTGACCGAACCGCATTCCGCCGATGCCTGGTTTGAGCTGTCGCGGCTTCCGGGCGTGATCGCCGCCGAGCCGCAGCGATCGGTGCCGGCACGCATTCGTTCCGCCCATCGCGAGCGCTATCTGGCGGTCACCGGGGTGACTCCTGGCGCACGCCTTCAGCAGGTGGTCGATCGTGATGGACGCCAGGCGCGCGTGAGCGCGTCCGGCGTCACCATCTCGAAAGCACTGGCCCGGATTCTGGACGTCGCACCGGGAGAGACGATCACCATTGAGGTGCTCGAGGGGAATCGACCCGTGCAGCGCGCGGTCGTCGCGCACATCGTCGACGACATGCTGGGGCTTGTCGTGCTGATGGACATGGATCGGTTGCACGCCTTGATGGATGAAGGTCAGGTCGTCACCGGGGCAGTGCTTCTCGTCGACTCTTCACAGGAGGCGGCGTTGGCGCGAGAGCTCAAGCAGATTCCAGACGTGCTCGGGAGCGCGTTCAAGCGGGCCTTCGCCAGAACCTTTCGTTCGACCATGGCGGCAAACATGAACCTGACGATGTTCGTGAATTTGATCTTTGCCGTGATTATCGCGTTCGGTGTCGTCTACAACGCAGCGCGGGTGGCGCTGTCCGAGAGGAGCCACGACCTGGCCAGCCTCCGAGTGATCGGGTACACGCGCGGCGAGGTGTCGATGATTCTGGCTGGCGAGTTGACCGCGCTGACGATCGCCGCGATTCCGATTGGATGGATGTTCGGCCACGTGCTGGTGGCCTCCATCATGCAAACGGTTCAGAGCGAGGTCTACCGAATCCCGTGGTATGTCTCGAACAAAGCCATGGCACAGGCATCGGGCGGCATCCTGGCGGCCACGTTCGTGTCGGGAATCAGCGTCATCCGCCGGTTGGATCGGCTCGACTTGATTGCCGTTCTCAAGGTTCGCGAGTAGAGGCAAGGCCATGAGAAAACACGTGCCGTTGATCGTGGCACTACTGGTAGCCGGCGCGGTCACCATCATCGCGCTGCGGCCAACGACGATGGAGGTGGATGTCGCCAGCGCGAAGCGGGGCAGACTTCAGGTGACCATCGACGAGAACGGCGAAACCCGTGTGCTCGATCGCTTTATCGTTTCAGCGCCGCTGTCGGGACGCGTGCAGCGCATCGAGTTGGAACCTGGCGCGCCCGTCAAACGGGGCACCGTCGTCGCGGTTATCGCGCCGTCTGCTGCACCATTGATTGACTCGCGCACTCGCGGAGAGCTTGTCAGTGCCGTCGCCGCGGCGTCGACCGCCGTTGGACAAGCAGCGGCGGAGCGCGATCGTGCCGCGGTCTTGCTCGAGCGCACGGAAATGACGTTACACCGCCAGGAAACACTGGTTCAGGCGGGTGCGATCTCGCGCGACGAGCTCGACGCCACCCGGACGGCGATGAAATCAGCTCAGAGCATGCTGCGCGCGGCCGAGTTCGCCGTCGCCCGTGCCGAACGCGAGCGCGATGTCGCCACGGCACGACTCCGAACGCCGGCAGCCCGCGGATCGGCTGTCGAAGTGACGGCGCCGGTCGATGGCGTGGTGCTTCGGCGATTGCGCGAGAGCGAAGCGGTAGTGCCGATCGGCGAACCGTTGCTGGAGATCGGCGATCCCCAGCGATTGGAAATTGTTGCGGACCTGCTGTCGACCGACGCGGTGCAAGTCGCGGTTGGTGATGCCGTTGAAATTGACCGCTGGGGTGGGCCGGGCACGCTCCATGGTTGCGTTCGTCGGATTGAACCCTCTGGCTTCACGAAGATGTCGGCGCTCGGCGTCGAGGAGCAGCGGGTCAACGTCATTATCGACTTGGCGGACAATGGCATCGCCGCCCGCGCGCTTGGCGACGGCTATCGCGTCGAGGTTCGCATCACCACCTGGGACCGGCCCGATGTTCTGAAGGTTCCGCTCGGGAGTCTGTTTCGCCGCGGTTCGACTTGGGCGGTGTTCGCCGTGCGGCAGGGCCGTGCGCGCGTGCAGGAGATCGCCGTCGGGCAGCGAAACGGCGAGGAGGCCGAGATTCTGAGCGGCCTGAGCAATGGCGATCCCGTTGTCTTGTATCCACCCGACACGCTCGTCGATGGAGCACGCGTGACCGTACGAAAGCGATGAATCACTCGACCCGGTGTGGTTTCCCGCCGCGTCAGTCTAACGGCATCCAGGCGATACGATCCCGGGCCTGAGTCTGGCGGCTCAGCGATCTGCTCAATGTAACTTTGGTCGCCGCAATCCTCCGGAGAGAAGTAGGCAGAACGGTGTCCTCGACGCGGTTTACGCGAGCCTGTGCAGCGGCGATAATTGCGCGGCTGTTGACGCGCTGATGGCGGGGATATGACGGCATGTGACAGTCTCCGCGCCTTGGGGAGGAGCGGCGGCCTGATGCCGTCGGGACTCAGAAAAGCGTTGTCCTACGGTAGCACGTTGATCTCTTCTGTCTGGAATAATTCGACTGCATGGGCTAGCACAAACGCAGCAAGCGCCAAGGTCGCTGTTGGCCGTCGAGAGGCGACGCCGGTTTGGCGACGCAGGAACGAGTCAGCGGCGTCAGTTGACGCTCGACGTCGGTTGCTGCCCTGGAATCGCCAACTCTGGCATTGGCTTTCCAAGAAACAGACGCCGGCACGCATAGCCGATCCAACGCGCCCACCGTTTCGATCGCTGTACGCGGGCGCTATCAGTGGCGATGCCAGTGTTCGCGTACATCTGGCGATACAGCTTCGAGATCAACACGAACGCGATTCGTGCCCGGGTCGATTCGACAACGCGCGAGCGGGCCCAGACATGGGGCCAGCTGTAGAACTGGTCCCACGCGCGTTGCGTTCCGACCCGAATCTCCTCGAGCGACATCGTCGGATGGTCCGTATACAGCCGAGGACGTCGTTCTTCGCGGATCAGCCAGTGGCGCGTCAGCGGCACACCGTCGATGTGGGTGCCGCGGCGACTCTCGGCAGCGGCCCACCGTTCAAAATCCACCGTTCCTGGAAATGGAGTGAGGAGCACGAATTGCGCGAACGTCAGATCGGCGCGTTGGGCGAGCGCGACGGTCGCATCGAAACTGTCCTTCGTGTCGCTGGGTAAGCCGAAGATGAACGAACCGAGCACGTGGATCCCATGCGCGCGAAATGCGCGCAGACGCGCGACCAATGCGTCCCCGGCGAGATTGAACCCCTTGTAGACGTCCTTCAGGCCCTCGGCGGTTACCGACTCGACGCCGACCAGCGCCCCGCGGATGTGCGCGCGTCGCATGGCATCAAGGAAGGTCGCATCCTCCGCCGCTTCCATCGTGATCTGGGTGTAGAACACCAGATCGTCCGGGAGCTCGGCCAGCCGATTCATCAACTCGAAGCGTTCAGCGCGTACCGCCTCGAGCTCGCGCAAGCGCGAATCGTCGACTCTTCTCCTCGCCTGGGCCAGATCGGCGAGCGTCACTGGATAGAAGTTGTCGTCGGCCAGCGCGATGAAACGGAAGCCCAGGCGGCGCAGCTCTACCACCTCGCGTACGACCCGTTCAACACTGCGTTGACGCGGTTCTTGGCCGTCGGTTCGCCACACGGAACAGAACGAGCAGTGCTTGGGGCACCCGCGCAGCGTCTGCACCGACGCCCACATGTAGCGTCCGCTCGGCAGCAGATCCCATCGCGCGGACGCGAACTGATCGCCGGCGACGCGGCCGCCTTCGTACACGCGGTTGGGATTGCCCTCGAGGCAGTCCTCGATGACTCGCGCCCAGACGAGATCGCCGTCTCCGCGTACGACCGCGTGCGCGGTCCCGTGTTCGACCGCTTCATCGGGGAACAGCGTCGCGTGGATGCCGCCGAATACCACCCACGCCCCGCGTCGCCGTGCCTCCCGTCCGATCTCGTAGCCGCGACGTGCGTTGCCCGTGTGGATGCCAATCCCGACCACGTCGCCGGTCCCAATCGTACTGAAATCAAGCGGCTCGAGCGTTTCATCCACGATCGCCGGGTTGCCCCAGCGTGTGCCGGTTGCGGACGCGAGCACATACAGCCATCGCGGCGTGATGACGGCCACGCCAAATGACTTCGTGCTCGGATTGACAAGATGGACGCGCGGCATGGTCAGCAATCGGTCGGCGCCACGAACGGGCCGGCCGCTGCTCGTCCTGGCAGCGCGTTTCGGTTGGCGACTTCGTGCCGGGCGGTCGCGACCACGCTCGGCAGCAACTCCACTCGTACTGTGGAGCCGCGACGCAGTTCTGCCGCGCGAAGGCCGGCTGCAACAACGAACTCGAACCCGTTCAAGGCGTCGGGGCGCCTGACCATGAGGATCTCCGTAAGAATCAGCGAATCAGCCAGCGAACACCCACGACGGCGACGACAAGGACCTCGCCCCAGCCACGCCCGAGCGCGCGTCGAAATCAGGATCTCGCTCCGATCGCAGGGGCACGAGGCCTTCACCAGCAGCAAGGCTTTGGTGAGGGCTCAGAAAAGCAGGCGACGTAGTATACCGTCGATTCGCGACGGTCGTGACGCTTTCCGCTCGGTCGTCGACCCAAGCAGCCGTGCTGAGTGTCCGTCGATATCTGGTTTGGCGACGACCCAACTCCCTGCCCGCGCTCGCATGCTCGCTCCCGGCGTGAGTTTCAGCGGCGGCGAATTCAGGAGATACGTTCTAAGATCGACCATATCTGTACCAGGGCCGACGCTTCAGGCTCACAGATGTCAGCGGGAAGGTTGTCAACGCCGTGATTGCGTGAGAATCCCTCATCTCTAATCGCTGATCCCGAATCACTAATCTTCGGATCCCCAATCCTCGGATCCCGAATCCTCGGATCCCAAATCTTCGAATCGTTGAATCCGGATTGCCGATTCAGCGATTGCGGAATCAGCGTTCAAGGCTTAGGAATTCGAGGATTGGGGATCCGAAGATTAGTGATTCGGGATCAGGGACTAGAGATTAGCGATTAGCCGCTTTTGTGCAACACTCCTCACCATGATTGTGCGCTATTGGAAGTGGGTCCTTCTGACCTCCGCACCGGTCGCGTTTGCTGCCGAGATGCTGGAATGGGGTGACGTCGCTGTCTTTGTCTTCTCCGCGCTCGCGGTCATCCCGCTCGCAGCGTTCATCGGCGAGAGTACAGGCCACCTCGCTCGCCATCTCGGGCCGAGCTCGGGCGCGTTGATCAACGCCACTTTCGGCAACCTCGCAGAGATGATCATCGCCGGCCTGGCGGTACGCGCCGGGCTGCTCGAAGTCGTCAAGGCGTCGCTTACGGGATCGATTCTCGGCAACCTGCTCTTCGTCGGTGGCCTATCGATGCTCGTCGGCGGATGGAAACGCGATCACCAGAAGTTCAACCGTCTCGCTGCCGAGGCGACCGCCGGTCAGATGGTGATCGCCATCGGCGCGCTCCTGTTGCCGGCGATCTTCTTCTACACGGCCGGCGGCAACAGCCACGTCGAGTTGATGCACGAAGTGTCGGTCGGCACGGCCGTCGTACTGCTGGTGACCTATGCGGCGGGTTTGTGGTTCACCTTTCGCACCCACAAACATCTCCTGAGCACCGGCCATGGCGCGCACGACGACGACAATGAGGTGTGGACGATGGGGCGATCGGTGCTGACGCTGGCGGCGACGAGTGTGGTCATGGCGCTGGTGGCCGAGGGGCTCGTGGGCGCCGTCGAAGCCGTCGGTCATCAGTTCGGGCTGAACCAAGTGTTCATGGGCGTTGTCGTCCTCGCGATGGTCGGTAACGCCGCCGAGAACTCGAGCGCGGTGAATTTCGCCTATCGCGATCGATTGGATATCGCGCTGAACATCGTCACTCAGGCGAGCGTGCAGATCGCGTTGTTCGTTACCCCTGTGCTCGTGCTGCTGTCGTTCTCGTTGGGACATCCGCTCGATCTCGTCTTCACGCCGTTCGAGATTGTGGCGGTCAGCCTGGCTGTGGCGATCGTGGCCTATCTCGTCCTGAACGGAGAATCGAACTGGTTCGAAGGCGTGCAGTTGCTTGCGCTGTACACCCTGATCGCAGTTGCCATCTACTTTCTCCCTGACGGCGCTTCAGTGCCGCCGCAGGCTCATAGCCCGCGATAGTTCTGCACGGCAAGGTGGAGGCGGCGAGACTTATCTGGTCGATGTCTTGTCGGCGGACGGAAAGTCGCGCGGCACCGGGATCGTCACCGCCCCAGTCGCGGCCCACTCAGTGCCGCGTTGGAGCAGGACGATGTAGTCCACCGAAGCCATCGACACGATCGGTTCTTTCTGCGTCGCCCCGACGTGGCCGAGCGTGTCGTGAAACACGCGGCCTTTGCCGTACGCGATCGCCATGAGGATGGGCTCGTTCTCGCCAGTGCCGTTCGGCATCGACGGCGGCGCTGTCGCTGTCGCGAGAATGGTCACGTTCTTGGCGGGGCCACGGAGATTGCTATAGAGCTCGTCGTTGGCGTGGAGCCACGCGGGCGGCAGGCCCTTCATAATTGGGTGCTCAGCGGCGCGCACCGTGATCAGGAAATCGTGCGGGTTGGGATGCTGGGCGGTGCCGGGCGTGTCGTTGTCGAGCACCATGCCGCCGTCGCGCCAGCGGATCTTCGGGCCGGTCGCCTGGGTCCGGTTGGCGTAGCCGGGTGTGAACCCTCCCCAGCCGCCGACGCCAATCATCTCGTTGTATTCTGCCCAGCCGGGAAACGCATTATCCGCGGCGTGCAGCACCACCAGTCCGCCGCCGTTCTTCACGTAGTCAACGAAGGCCTGTTTCACCGGCGGCGCGAACTCGAACCCCTCGTAATCCAGCACGACCGCTTTGTAGTCGGCGAACTTCGGCACAAAACTCGACATGTCCTGATTCGGCGCCGTCCCTTTCGGTGGCGTCGTCGCCACGGTGACGGCGAAGCGCCCGCTGTCTTCCAGGAGACGCTTGACGATCGGACTGCTGACTTCCCAGTTGTGGTACCGATTGCTCTGCCCGGTGACGAGCAGCACGTTGATGCGCGATTGCGCGGGGACGGCGCTCCCGGCGGCGAGCGCGATAGCGGCGACATACAGCGCCGCAGCGCCAGCATTCCTTACCATATCATCGAGCTCCTTCATCCATGGCAGTGCGTACCCGATCAATGACGCGCGTCGAACCAGTCACGGCGACGACGATGTATTGCTTGCCGCTGATCATATAGTCATCGGCAACCCGCCTGTTGTCTGGCAGTCGATCTAATCTGTTTCCGTTGCCTCCGCCGAAAGTCGGCGGTTCATAGTCCGCGATAGTTCTGCACCGCAAAAGTGTCGCACTGTCGCGCATCGCCGCTGTCGAAACCGCGACGGAACCATCGCATACGCTGCTCGCTCGACCCGTGTGTGAACTGCCTCTCGTCAGCGTGGCCGAGCGTGTCGTCGCCGATGGCGTGCGCGGCGTTGAGCGCTTCGCCGAGATCCTCGTCCGTGATCTGCAGCGCCGTGCGCGCCGTACGACCCCAGACGCCTGCGAAGCAATCGGCCTGGAGCTCGACGCGCACTGAATTCTGGTTCGATGTCTCGCCTCGCGGTTGCTGGCTGGTGGCGCCAATCAAGTTCTGAACGTGGTGGCCGACCTCGTGTGCGATCACGTATGCCTGGGCGAAGTCGCCGGGCGCTCGCAGGCGCTTCTCCATGACGACGTAGAAGCTCGGATCGATATAGAGTTTCTGGTCTCCCGGACAATAGAAAGGACCGGTGGTGGAGGTGGCGTTGCCGCAGCCGCCAGTCGCGACGCTGTCAGCAAACACGACGAGCGTCGGATGCTGGTAGGTGCCCGGAGATCGGCCGTAGGCCGGCAGCGCCCCGCGTTCGAAGATCGGCGTCCACACGTCTTCGGTCGAAGCGAGGACGGCACGGGAGAAGTCACACGCCGCGCCGTTTGCCTGCGACGCTTGGCAGACGCTGCCACCCCCCACCGTCGAAGACCCCTCGCCGCCGGTCAACGCTCCCAGGAGCTGTTGTCTGATTCCTGAAGGCATCACAAAGAACGCAGAGACGGCCAGGACGCCCACGATCAGGGTGCCTTTTATTCCGAGAAGATTCACCAGACCGAACAGCGCCTGGATCGGGACGCCGCCACTCCGGTCTCCGCTGCCAGTGCCTCGATCTTCAAAGTCGCTGGACCTGCGTTGATCATCGATACGCATGGCTGCCTCGCTCTCTGGGCTATGGCGGAAACCGACCTGTCGTCTATCTCACGACCTCGTCTCGTTCGATCGACTATCGTTCCGGTCGCACGTGCCTGTCAATCATCCCCAGGCGCGCCCAGAGCGAGAGGAGCGTCCTTAACACTCGTTCGTGCTAACGTCTGCGGCATGAAAAGGTCACGGCTCTTCGTCACACTGCTGCTCGGCTGTCTCTGCACGCTCGCCCTGGCGCAGGCGCCTGCTGCGCGTTGGTCCGAGGCGAAGGCCAACGAGTGGTATGCGAAGCAACCTTGGCTGGTTGGCAGCAACTACATTCCGGCAAACGCGATCAACGAGCTCGAGATGTGGCAGGCCGAGACATTCGATCCGAACACGATCGACAAGGAGCTTGGGTGGGCCGAGGGGCTCGGCATGACCACGATGAGGGTGTTTCTCCATGATTTGCCGTGGCAGCAGGACGCAAAGGGGTATCAGGCGCGAATCAATCAGTTCCTCGACATCGCCGCGAAGCACAGGATCAAACCGCTGTTCGTGCTCTTCGATTCGTGCTGGGATCCCGATCCACATCTCGGCAAGCAGCACGAGCCGAA
>JBPYFA010000126.1:0-17402 GCA_051986585.1 Vicinamibacterales bacterium
ACACGCCATCCTCGCGATCCGGACGGCATTGGCGCGTGCCAGCGTAATTGATTGGATCTCGTCCATGGAGTTGCGCTCCGGCCGGTCGGCGTCGTCCCAGCCGACCGGATCGAGTCGACTCGCACGATCGATCAGATTGAAGACCGGCGCATAGCGCTCCTCGAATGCGCGCAGGATGTGAATTCGGGCCGGTTGCCCGGCGGAATCGGCGTCGGATGCACAGGCCTGCTCAATGGTCTTGGCAAGAGCCGCTGCCTGATCAGTGACGATCGGCATGTTGCCAACCAGTTTCCTGGCCTGTGCGTAGAGATGCGAGGCTTCGCGCTGATCCGAGGTCGCCGGTTTGACGTTGAACTCCGCCGGGTCGAGCGGCTCGTGGCGGGCTTCGAGTGCATCCAGCGCGCGCTCCAGGCGATTGGCTTCGGCCCAGCTCCATACCATCCAGCCAGCAAACGGCAGCAGCGCGAGCGCAAGGATGGCGGAAAGGAGATAGCGAAGCGGCAGAAGACGACGCGGAGGCACGTGGTAAATGCTGAATGCTGAATGGTGAAGGTTGAATGCCGGAATTGCCGATTGCGGATTGCTGATCGCTGATTGCCGATTGTCGATTGCCGGTTGCCGATTGTTAATGCTGATTGCCGATTAAGAAAGCCGTCCCTCAATCAGCAATCAGTCAACAATCAGCAATCAGAATCAACAATCCGCAATCAGAATCCACAATCCGCAATCAGCAATTCCGCCATTCAACCTTCAGCATTCTACATTCAGCATTTACATGATTCCCTAAAATCCCGGCATCAAATTGAATTGCCACACCCAACCGCGTTGCGGCCGATTCAGTGGGTGGACGTAATCGATCTCAGCGACGGCAAAACCGAGCAGGTTGATGCGCATCACGGCGCCGACGCTTGATATGGGTTTCTGGTCGCCGCCGGCGAATGACGGCCGCGTGTTGCTCCCCCAGGCCACGCCGCTATCGCCGAAGACACCGACCTCCACGGGGATCGGGCCGTAGAAGCGGTCGCCGCCAAACATGCCCCACAACGGCACGCGGAGTTCCGCGTTGGCAATCGCGACGCGGCTTCCGATCAGCCGATCGAACGTTGGACACGATCCATCCGTGCTGAACCCGCACTCCCCGGCCTCGATTGAGTTCGGATCGTAGCCGCGCACGAGGCCGGGATAGCCGAGATACAACGTCGGCAGCCGCTGATCTTCAGCATCACGTCCGTAGCGTCCGAAATAGAGCCCGCGTAATGCGAACGTGTATGGACGGAACGGCATCAGGTACGTCCGGTAGTCGACGAGCGTTCCGGTGTAGGTCAGCGACCCGCTGCTCTGTGACAGTTCCAGACGATACCGGCTGCCTTTGATCGGGCTGGTGATCCCGCTTATGGACGTATCGTAGACGAGCGCCGCGGATGCCTCGCCCAGGTTCAGCGTCGGAAATGTCGCCAGCGTGCTGGTGTTCTGCGACAGCTGGTTGCCGAACTGATCGAACGCCCGATCGGTCACGTCCTCTGAGAGCGTCAGCTGGCGGAGCGCGCCGGAGAACTCCACCCGTCGCGCGGCGTTGAATGGGTAAGAGATCATGCCGGAGAAACCACGGTCGATCTGTTTGATCCGGAATTCCTGTTCGACGATCGCTCCGCTCGACGGATCGAATCCGGTCGCAAATGCGCTCGAGATATATGGAGTCTGATCGACGCCGAGCCCCCAGTTCCAGCGGTGTGTTCGATTGAGATAAAAGAGCTGGCCGCCGAACTCGTCGAAGCGGTTCGTCACCTGGACCGATGTCGCCAGGATGTGATTGCCAAGCGTGTCGCCGAAAAGGAACGACACGCCGCCGGCGGCATAGGTGCCGAACGGATCCGTCCCGACACCGAACGTCGGCTGGCCCGCGTAGTCGAGCGACAGCTTCGACTTATAGGGTTCGGCCGGCACCTGATTGACGGGAGGGAGCCCAGTCGTGCTCTCCTGCAACGCGGCGTAAACCGGCCCGCTCCCGGAACGTCGCGGTGGCAGCACACCCGCGTCAATTGGAAGCTGAATGAGCTCCGCCTCGGTGGTCGCTTTCGTGGTGTCCATCGCGTAGATGTTGTAGCCATCCTCTTCGTACGCACTGAACACGAGTCGGCCGTCAGCGGCAGAGAGCGCAGGGCTGAGCGACGTAATCCCGCTGACACCCGTCAGGATGTTCGTCAGCTGAGCCGGCGTGCCGCCATCGAGCGACAAGCGGTACACGTTCGTAATCCCCTGACGGTCGGACAGGAAGTAGAGCGACCGGCCATCCTGTGACCACTGCGGATCGATGTTCTTCGCGTGATCGAAGCCGCCGGCCTCGCGCACCTGGCCGGAGGCCACGTCCATGATCGCAAGGGTCATGTTGCCAGGCTCGAGCCGAGGCAACGCGGTCGAGAAGCGGTCGGTGCTGAAGGCGAGTTGACGACCGTCCGGGGACCAGGCGGGATCCAGTTCGGCGAAGGCGTCGTTGGTCAGGCGGCGGAGCGAATTGGCCTTGAGATCGTAGAGAAACAGATCGTTGAATCCCCCGACGAGGCCGGAGAAGGCAATCAGATTGCCGTCGGGCGACCAAGCCGGATTCAGCACCTCGTCGAGCTGTTTGAGCTTGATTTCGCGCAACTGCTTGCCGCTGTCGGCGTCGACGATCGTCAGATCCGGCATGCCCGCGCTGATGCCGGGAAAGACGAAACGCTTTCCTGTTCCATCCCACGCGCCCGCCGACTCGAGAAACTGCAGGCTCTCGAAGTGGGGATTGGTCGCGGTGTTGGTGATCTTGCGGATCACTTTGCCGGTGTGTGCGTCGGCGAGATAGAGATCGATCGAAAACAGATCGCGCTCGGAGAAGAACATCATTCGCGATCCGTCGGGACTCAACTTCGGGCTGACGTTCATGCCCGCATTGGTGTGCTGCTTGGTCGTCAGCGCCTGGGCGAACGCAGCCGGCATCTTCGTCGCCTCGGCCAGCGGCCGATAGACGGCCAGCTCCGCGGCGTGCCATTCCTGCGATAGCGCCTTGGAGTCGACGCCGAGCAGCTGCTTGAACGCCGCATCGACGCCGTTGCGTCCGGGCGCGGCGCGCAACAGATCCCCAATCATCCGATCGCCGTACTTGCCGCCGATGTAGGCCCAGAGCGCCTGGCCGTATCGATAGGGAAAATACTGCGGGTCGTCGAGATTCTTGATGTCGGGAAGCTTGTCGCGGCGGGCAGCCTCGCGCATCCACATCGCGGTATGAGGATCGACCGGGCCGATCGACAGATATTCCGCCATGCCCTCTATGAACCACAGCGGCAACGACAGCGCACCCGTGCCGCCGGAGTTCACATTCGTGTTGGTGATGTCGTACTGAAATGCATGCACCAGCTCGTGACCGATGACGTGGTTGGTCGATTCGATCGGGCCGGCAAACGGGATCACCATGCGACGCCGGGCCGCCTCCGTGACACCGCCGGTGCCTTCACCGATCTCCCCTTCAATGACGTTGGTTTGCCGGAAGTGCGGACCGCTCGCGTAAAGAATCAGCGGCTGACGGCCTCGGAGCTGGTGATCGAGCAGCGTCGAGAAGCGCGCATACCACCGCTCGGCGAGCCGCGACGCCATTCGCGCCGCGTCCTCTTCTTCCGGATAGAAGTAGACGTCGAAGTGATCCGTTTTCAGGACCTTGAACTTGAATTCCTGATACTGAACCTTGTTGCGGCCGAAGTAGCCGCCTTGGGCCCACACCCGTGGTGGGCTCGTGAGCGTCAGGAGTGTGAGAACGAACAGCGAGACACTGAGGCGAAGTAGCAATCGCATGGCAATCCCTGGGGCCCGGGTTCCGGTCGGCAATTCGGAAAGCGCCGGCTTTTCAACGCGCTGGACAACACACCCGAGTCGATTGCAACCGATGTACCGGAGCGCGGGATCGATGCCAGCCGTTCTGCTACACTCCGAAACACATGCGCGCGCTATACCTCATCCTTCCGATCCTCTGCATTCTCGCGCTCGCCTATCGCTACTACAGCGCGTTCATCGCGGCGCGGCTGATGATGCTCGACGATACACGGGTCACCCCAGCGCATCAGTTGAACGACGGACGTAATTTTCATCCCACGCATCGTCTTGTCCTTTTCGGGCATCACTTCGCTGCGATCGCTGGTGCCGGACCGCTGATTGGTCCGGTGCTCGCGGCTCAGTTCGGGTACGCGCCGGGGCTCATCTGGCTGGTCGCCGGTGTGTGCCTCGCCGGCGCCGTTCACGACTACGTGATTCTCTGGGCCTCCGTCCGACGACAAGGACGGTCGCTGGCTGATATGGCGCGCTCGGAAATCAGCAGCGTCGCCGGCGTCACCGCCGCGATCGCGATCCTCTTCATCGTCGTCATCGCGCTCGCCGGGCTCGGCTTTGCGGTCGTCAATGCGCTGCAGCAGAGCGCATGGGGGACGTTCACAATCGGCGTATCAATTCCGCTCGCGATCGTCATGGGACTCTACATGCACCGCCTCCGTCCCGGCCGAATCGCCGAAGCGACGGTCATCGGCGTCATCGGAATGGTGCTCGCCGTCGTGCTCGGCAAGCCCGTCGCCTCGTCATCGATCGGCCATTGGTTCCTGCTCTCGCGGCAGCAAATCATCATCGCGATGGCGATCTACGGCTTCCTCGCCTCGGTGCTGCCGGTGTGGCTGCTCCTCGTTCCGCGCGACTACCTCAGCTCGTACATGAAGATTGGAACGATCGCGGTGCTCGTCCTCGCGGTCGTCATCGTGAACCCGCACCTGCAGATGCCGGCGTTCAGTCAGTTCACCGGGGGCGGCGGCCCGATTATTCCCGGGCCATTGTTTCCGTTCGCGTTCATCACCATTGCTTGCGGAGCGATATCCGGATTTCACTCATTGATCTCGTCAGGGACGACGCCGAAGATGATCGACCGCGAATCGGACATCCGGCCGATCGGCTACGGGGCGATGCTGATGGAAGGGCTCGTCGGCATCATGGCGCTGCTGGCTGCGTCGGCGATGTTTCCGGGCGACTACTTCGCCATCAACACGCCGCCGGCGGTCTTTGCCAATCTCGGCATCCCGGAAGTGAATCTGCAGAATCTGGAGCTGGCGGTTGGTGAAACCGTCGCCGGCCGCCCAGGAGGCGCGGTGTCGCTGGCGGTCGGGATCGCGCAGATGTTCAGCGGCCTCCCTGGCATGCGCGGCTTGATGGACTACTGGTATCACTTCGCGATCATGTTCGAGGCGCTGTTCATCCTGACGACCATCGATGCCGGCACGCGGGTCGGTCGATTTCTGCTCCAGGAATTCATCGGACGGTTCTACGAACCGTTCGGCCACAAGGAGTGGTTGCCGGGATCAGTGGTTTCCAGCGTGGTGATTGTCTCGGCGTGGTCCTATTTCATCTGGAACGGCAGCATCAACACGATCTGGCCGATGTTCGGGATCGCGAACCAGCTGCTGGCCGCCGTCGCCCTCGCGGTGGGCACCACGATCATCATCAACATGGGGCGGGCGCGATACGCGTGGGTCACCGCGCTCCCACTGGCCTTCGTCTCGATCACGACGCTGAGCGCCGGCGTCCTCAGCGTCCGAGACAACTGCTGGCCGGCGGCGGTCGGGCCAGACCCGTCAAAGCACTTCCAGGGCTATCTCAACACCGTTCTCACCATCATCATGATGGTGTGCGTCATCCTGATTCTCGCCAACGCGCTCTGGCGCTGCGCACTGGTTCTTCGCGGGCGGCTCGCGATCTTGCGGGAACCTGGGGAATCCCTCATCACTAATCGCTGATCCCGAATCGCTAATCGTTCAATCCCTAATCGGTGAGTCCTCGAATCGCGAATCCTCGAATCCTTGAATCCTTCTAGTCATTGAATCGCCGAGCGCGGCCGATTGATCGTCACGCCGACTCGCCTCGTTCGATTTGGAAACAGTTGCGGAGCAAGCCGTTCCGATCGCATGAAAAGCTCTGCGCAGGCCTGCGACAGGGTGCGGAATCCTTGATGGTTCCGCGCCGCGTTCCACTGACGTTGAGCCGGAGCAGAGCTTTTCCGGGTTGCGGAGCAGTTTCCGAATCGAATGAGGCGAGCCGGCGTTGGTCTCGAGTGCTCCCGGGCGAATCGTTGGACTTGTGGACTAGTCAGTCCTGCTCCATCCGGATGCTTCGTGTCGGTAGTGCGCCTCACTGGCTTCAACAAACGCACCACGCGCGGGATCCCACACGATTCGGGAGACCGAGATCCTTGGGCGCTCGAGGCGCAGCACGTTGAACGAGGGTTGCTCGCCGCGTGAGCGGGACGACACCGTACCCGCCTGGACAACAAGCGCCGAATGGTTGCCGATGTCGTAGCGTTCACCGGTGTGACCGATATGACTGATGTGGAGATGGCCGGCAAGAAACAGATCGGCGCCGGCGGCCGACAGCTTCTGCATGGCCATCTCCGCGCGACCGAGGAGCCGTTTTTCCTGCACGCCCTTCGGGAGATCGAACGGATGATGCGTGACGACAATACGAATCAGCTCTCGCGGGACGCCTGACAGTTGTTCGACGACGGCGTCCACCTGGCTGACGTTGATCCGCCCTTCTCCCCATGTCCACGATCGCGCCGTGTTGACGCCGACGGCAATCATTTCCTCATCGCGATAGACGGGCGACAGGTTGTCTGTGATCGCCTGCTGATATCGCGCCAGCGGTGTCAGGAAGCGTGCGAACACGTTGTAGAACGGCACGTCGTGATTGCCGGGAACGACGAGCCGTGGAAATGGCAGGCTGTCGAGAAACGCTCTCGCCGCAGCGAACTCTGTGGGCCGCGCGCGTTGGGTCAGATCTCCCGAGACGGCCAGGAGGTCAGGCATGAGACCCGAGATCGCAGCGCGCAACGGATCGATCGTCGCCCGGTCGAGGCGGCCGAAATGAATGTCCGAGAGGTGAACGACGACCCGCATCTCTAATCACTCCGCAGGGCTGCGCCCACTCCGCCTGGTTGGCCGTCGCAATTCAGTGCGAAGCCAGATCCCGTAGCTCGCGTCACTGCGCTCGCAACGTCGATCACGCCGACTCCTGACTTTCCGGCCGCGGAACGAGCACATCAAGCGCGCGAGCACGTACGCGATAGGTCAGTGGCGACGACAACGTCGTCAACTCGCCATCGAACGAGACGCTCACTCGTCGCCTGCCGATATCGACCGTGATGCGATCCGCTTGAAAGCCTGCGAACGGTGCGCTGGCGGTCAGTCTTCCGGTCAGCGCACGAACCGGCAGCGAGAGGATCTCGAAGCGCCCACACTCGGGCGCCAGAAAGATCGAGAGATGTCCGGCATCGAGCCGCGATCGTCCTCCCAGCTGAAATCCTTCGGCGGTGTACTGATTGTTGCCAACGAAAACAAACGGCGTACGCACGACCGTCGATTTGCCATCGACCACGAGATGCGCCGTCAGCGTGCGATAGCTACGCCAGGTTCGCAGCATGGCGATGCCGAATGCCGTCCACTTGCCACGGCCGCGCCGCTGCTCCGCGTCTCTCTCCCAGACCATGCGTGGATACAACCCGACGCTCGAATTGTTGACGAAGATACGGCCGTTCAGCTCGCCCACGTCGACTTTCACGGTGTGCCCGCTGACAATTGTCTTCACCGCGCCGTCGAGATCCGGCGGCACGCCGAGATCCTTGGCGAAATGATTGAGCGTGCCCATCGGCAACACCCCGAACGTCGCGCCGCTTTCGACAGCAATCTGAGCCACAGCGTTGACGGTACCATCACCGCCAGCGGCGACCAGAACATGCTCACGCGCAGCGGCTTGCCGGGCCCGAGACGGCAGATCCCCAGGTTCGCGCACGCGTTCGAGCCGCACCGTTCGTCCATGCTGTTCAAAGAGCGATTGAATCTCGCTTCCTGAGTCTGGTCGCGCCGACAGCCCGGATCGGTCGTTGATGATCACGCTGATACCCGTTTCCCGCATCGTCCGTCTTGATACGCAAGGAAAGTGCCCAGGGCGCCGAGATGCGGGATCCGGGGTGCGGGATCCGGAGTCCGCCGCCCGTGGCTCGCGATTCGCCGTTCGTGGTTCGCGGTTCGCGATTCGCGATTCGAGGATTCAGCGATTCGAGGATTAGTGATTCGAGGATTAGTGATTCGGGATTAGTGATTCGGGATTAGTGATTAGCGATGAGGGATTCGGATAGGATGTCTCCCCATGACAGACGCCATTACGCGACGCACACTCTTGACCACGATCGGCGCGGTCGCAGCGACGGCAGCGTCCCGCTCGGCATTCGGACAGACCGCACAGGGTAAGCCGTTGTCCGCGCCGACGGTGATCTCCAACCCGCCGCGGGACTTCGGTCCGGATGCGCCGCCGACGACCTACTTTGCCGATCCGGACGTCCTGACGATCGACCCGGCATTCGATGGCCTGATTCAGGCAAACACGTCGATCAAACGGCTCTGGACCGGTGCCTTGTGGGCGGAAGGGCCGGCCTGGAACAGCCAGGGACGGTTTCTCCTCTGGAGCGACATCCCGAACAACCGACAGATGCGGTGGCTCGAAGACGACGGGCGCGTGTCGGTATTCCGCAGCCCGTCCAACAACAGCAACGGCAACACGTTCGATTCTCAAGGGCGGCAGTTGTCGTGCGAACACCTGACCCGTCGCGTCGTCCGCTACGAACACGATGGATCCATCAGCGTCATCGCCGAGTCGTTTCAGGGCAAGCGCCTCAACTCACCGAACGACGTCGCCGTCCACCGCGACGGAAGTATCTGGTTCACGGATCCTCCTTACGGGGGACAGCTGTATGAGGGCGCTCCCGACGCGAGCGGCGGGCCCTCGAATGTTTCTGGACGACTGAATTCGAAGGCCGGCCAGCCGGCAGGCATCGGAACGTTCAAACGCGAGCTGCCGACCAATGTCTATCGGGTCGACCCAAGCGGCCGCATCGATCTGGTCATCACCGAGGATCAAGTGCCCGATCCGAACGGCATCACGTTCTCGCCTGACTTCAAGCGGGTCTACATCGCCAGCACCGGCAAGGGCCCGGGCGATACGGGCGCGGGCGGGAAAGGCGAAGTCTATTCGTTCGACGTGGGCAGCGATAACAAAGTGTCGAATCGAAAGCTGTTTTCCGATTTCATGATCGATGGCGTGAAGTGCGCCCCCGACGGTTTGCGCTGCGACGTCGAAGGTAATCTCTGGGCGTCGAGCAACGCCGGACGGGCACTCGGTTACAGCGGCGCGACCGTCTGGAATCCTGCGGGCAAACTTCTTGGACGGATCCGGATCCCGGAGGTGTGCGGCAACCTGACATTTGGCGGCCCGAAGCGGAACCGCTTGTTCATGGCAGCGAGCCAGTCAATCTATGCGCTTTACGTCGGAACGCAGGGGGCGGCTCCCTAGTTCATCGATTCTCGACCCTGCCCGCCGAAATGTCGGGACGCGCACTCCATGTCATACTGAAGCGTCCTGCGAACCTGCGGTAATCCATGGCGGTAGACTGGCGGAGACTTGTCGGCGAAGCTCGGCCTTTTTCTTACGCAGCAGCCGTTTGCGCGGTCGCTCTGGCGCTATGCCTCGAGCTGTTTCTGGCGAAGGCAACCGGCTCCGGACCCTCAACCACCTTTTTTGCCGTCAGCATTGCCGTCAGCGCCTGGTATGGAGGCGCAGGGCCAGGCGTCCTCGCGCTGATCCTGAGCTCCGCGGCGATTGATTATCTCGTTTACGAACCGGGCACGTTCCTGCACTTCAGCGGCCTGGGTGAAGCTGCGCTGTTCGGCTGCTACATCATCGCGTGGCTCGGATTCTGCCTCCTGACCGAACGAACGTATCGTCTGCTCCGTCGCGATCGCAATCTGCGCCGCATGGCCGAGCAGACGGCGCGTCAGTCGGATCGGGTCGCGCAGCTCACTGCGGCGCTAGGACAAGCGCGAACTCCTGGAGCTGTGATCGAGGCGGCACTGCAGGAACCGCTTCACGCGCTCGAAGCAGAGGCTGGGCTGGTGGTTCTGACCCGCAACGACGGCGAAACCGCGGAAATCGTTCGGGCCGTCGGTCAACCACAGGATGGGCCCGAGCCGGGCACCGTCGTGGGCCTGTCGGCCAAGAGTCCGATCGCCGACGCCATCGGGCGCGGCGCTCCGGTGATCGTCGATTCACGCGACGCTTCGACGTCTGAATATCGCGGCGTCGATCGCGCACTTAGTGCCTCGCGCTATCAGGCGGTCGCCGCGGTTCCACTGGTCATCGGCAGTCGTGTCGTCGCCGTCGTCCAGCTCGAATTCCCGCGCGCGCAGAACTTCAGCACCGACGATCGCAACTATCTCTTCGTACTTGGACCGCGAGCCGCACAGGCGCTGGATCGCACCTGGCAGTACGAATCGGCGCAACGCGCCCGGGCGGAAGCGGAAACGCTGCGCGCCCGCGCGGATGAGGAGCTCGAAGGGCATCAGCAGACCGAAGTGGCCCTGCGCGCGAGCGAAGCGCGCTACCGCACGCTTGCCGCGCGAACCAACCGGTTGCATGGGCTCACGGCCGCGTTGTCGGAAGCGGTCACCGTCAAGGCGGTCGCCGAAGCGGTCGTGCGGCAGGGAAAGATTGCCGTCGGCGCAACGTCGGGCGAGGTCGCTCTCCTTATCGACAAGGGGGCGGCATTCGAGACGGTGCACTCCGACGTCGGCGGCGAGCACGGGTCGGCTGGAGCGCGATTCCCGGCCGAGACCGGTCTGTGCGCCACACACGTCGTCGAAACGCGGCAGCCGGTGTTCATCGGATCGTTTGCTGAATGGCAGCAGCGATACTGGCGGTCGGCGTCGATAGCGGCCGACGGCGGTTACGTGTCGTCCGCAACGCTGCCGCTTTTCGCCAGCGGACAAGCGGTCGGCGTCCTCGCCTTCCACTTCACGGCGCCGGTGAAATTCGACGAGGAATATCAGGCGCTGCTCGTCTCGGTGGCGCAGCATTGCGCGCAGGCGCTCGATCGCGCGCGACTGTACGAATCAGCGCAGAAGGCGCGAACCGAGGCGGAGGCGGCCAATCGGCTCAAGGACGAATTCGTGTCGATCGTGTCGCACGATCTGCGCACGCCGCTCAACGCGATGCTCGGCTGGACGGCGCTGCTGCAAAAAGGCACGCTCGCCCCGTCGATCACCGCGCGTGCGCTGCAGTCGATTCACGACAACGCAACCCGCCAGGCCAAACTGATCGACGACCTGCTCGACTTCTCGCGGATCACCGGCGGCCGCATGGCGCTCGACCGAGACGAGATCGATCTGCGCGACCTGCTCAGAAACGTCATCGAGTCGATGGTCCCTGCCACCGCGGCCAAACGGATCGAGCTGCAGTTTTCTTCTGCTCCCGATGCGGTGGTGCTTGGCGACATTCGCCGGCTCGAACAGGTGTTCTTCAACCTGATTGGCAACGCCGTCAAATTCACCGACGAGGGCGGAAGGATCGAGGTGTCGATTCGCTGCATCGACGACCACGTCGAAGTGCGCGTGATGGACACCGGCATCGGCATCGAGCCAGAATTTCTTCCGCACGTATTCGATCGCTTCCGTCAGGCCGACAGCACCACGACGCGCGTGCACGGCGGGGTTGGCTTGGGACTGTCGATTGCGCGCCAGCTCGTCGAAGCACATCAGGGCACGATTTCGGTCGAGAGCGAGGGCAAACATCGCGGTTCCACGTTCATGGTTCGTCTGCCGATCATCGCGTCGCGCGTCCACGGCGCAGAGACGACTACGGTTGCGGAACCCAAGTCGCCCAATAGCGTTCGTCTCGACGGAATCCGCGTGCTCGTCGTAGACGACGAGTCTGACAGCCGTGAAGTGATGGCACACGCGCTGGAGGATTGCGGCGCGGAGGTGAGCATTGCCGAAAATGCGCGCGAAGCGATGGAGATCCTCGAACGCTCGGAAATGGACGTGCTGCTTGCCGACATCGCGATGCCAGAGGAAGATGGTTACTCGCTGATTCGACAGGTTCGATCGTCTGCGGCCGGCCGCATCGCCGCCATTCCCGCGGCTGCGGTCACCGCGCACGCCCGAGACGACGAAAGGCGTCGCGCGCTCGCCGCCGGCTTCCATCTTCATCTCGCCAAACCCTTCGAACCTGGTCAGCTCACACGGATGGTTCAAGCTCTGGCGCGCGGGAATTCGTTGGTGCACTAGGTTCCAGTTCCCAGCTTCCAGCTTCCAGTTCCAGCTTCCAGCTCCCAGTTTCCAGTTCCCGGTTCCCAGTTTCCAGTTCCCAGTTCCCGCTTCCCAGTTTCCAGTTTCCAGCTTCCAGCTTCCAGCTCCCAGCTCCCTTCGCTCACGCTTGCGAACGGCACCGTGAGCTACGGCTGGCAAGCCAGGACGAAGGTTGTCCGCCGTAGCGCGCCAGCGCGAAGGCGGACGAGTTTCCAGTCTCGCGTTCGCCAGAGTTTGGTCGAGCAATTCGTGCGCAGCTGCCAGTTCGAGCGTCGCAGCCGAGAAGGCGGATTTCTTTTCGCTACAACGACTTACTCGTCTCTAATGCAGCGGTGCGCGGTTGCCGATAGGCGGAGTGTAGGGGGTTGTTGTGGCGGACGAATCGATTCACGAACGGCTCAGACTCGCGCGCATGGCCGCGGGCGTGTCCGTGGAGTCCCTGGCCAAACGAAGCGGGATGCGAGCCGAATGGTTCTACGCGATCGACACGGGTCGATTTGAAGATCTGCCGGCCGGCATTTACGCGCGGGCCGCGGTGCGCGCCTATGCGATGGCACTGAACCTCGACGGCGAGGAAATTGTTCGGCTTGGCGAAACGGTGCTTCCACCTGCCGGCGACCCGCTCGACGCGATGCGGCGGGCGCGAGGAATGCCTTCAATCTCCAAAGCGATGGCCAAGGCGAAGGCCGCTGCGGCCGTGGCGAACGCCGAGGTGCCCGTGGCGCGGCCACAGTCCACGCTGCCTGATTGGCGATTGCTGGCCGCCGCCGCGATCGATGCGAGCGTCATGGCGGTCGCGCTGTTGTTGCTCGTCACCGGCACCGTTGCGATCGGTCTTCCGCTTCACACGCTCGACCGTGTCGGCGCCGCGGCGCTCTTCGGCGTCATGTGCCTGCTCGCCTCGTTGTACTTCGCCGTCTTCGGCGGCATACTCGGCCAGACTGTCGGCGAATATGTGGCTGGAATGCCAACAGCGACAGCTCCCCCAAAGCTGACGCTCGACGTTGTGACCGCACGAACGCGCACCGCGATCATCCGCGACTGGTCGTTCATCGCACGGCTGGGACAGTGGCTCGGGCGCACGACTGCAGCACACTGGCATTGGCCATCAACTTCCGCCCTGGCGAGCATCGCCGGCTTCGCGCGACATCATTCACGCGAAGACTGATTGCGTCATCCGTCTCGAAGTCGCCGCCAACGAAGCTGTTAGCTGGAAGCTGGTCCACCTTCGCGCTGCCGTGGCTACGGCGGACAGCCTTCGTCTGGCTTGCCAGCCGTAGCTCACGCTGCCGTTCGCAAGCGCCGGCGAAGGTTGGAAGCTAGGAACTGGAAACTTGGAACTGGAAGTTGGGAACTGGGAACTGGGAACTGGGAACTGGGAACTGGAAGCTGGAAGCTGGTAACTGGTACCTACTTCGCCAAATCAGCATTCGCCCGCTCGAACATCATCAGCGCACCCGCCGCCGCCGAAGCCGCGTCCCAACCTTTGGCCGCATCGTTCGAGCCGGCGGCCTCCTGTCGCATTCGTACCGCGCGCGCGCCCAGAGTGCAGGTCCGCAGCAGCAACGCGTGCGTTCCCTCGCGATTCGATGGCGGTTTGATTCCCGAGAGCAGTTTGCCGACGGCATCGAATTCCGCCGCCGCGGCGTTGAGATCGCCAGGAAGCGAATCCGCACGTCGATCGATGGCCTCTAGGAGCGGCCGTAACGCGTGAAGTCGAACGAGAGCCGACGAGATGCGAATGCCATATTGGTTTGCAACGGCATCCGATCGGCCGCGCGCCGATGGTGACTGGGCCGACGGCGGTGATGCAGGCGGGCTTGCGGGAGCCGGTTCCGCGGAACGTGGCTGCGACTGTGCTGCCGGCGTGCTCGGTCTTGCCGCAGGTGACGACTGCGGCATACTTGGAGAAGTTGCCCGCGCGCTTGGCTTGCTGGTACTCGGCGCCGCCGGCGCCGGTGTCGATCGATTGGATGGCGGCGGCGCGAGCGCTATCGCGATCCGTCCCTGATTTCTCGCCGAATCGTCGACGCGGTAGGTCGTGGCTTTGACGAGATCGATCACGACTCTGGTCACGAGGGGGCTCGCGCTATGTTCCGCGACGCGCACGGCTTTGACGATGGCCGTCCGCGAGGCTGGTTGCAGGTTCGGATCCGAGAGCACCTCAGTGAAGTCGAGATAGATGCGCGGAGGCGGCGTTTCGGCGACACCGCTCGAGGGAGCCGGCAATGGCCCGGTTGCCTCAACGATGACGATCGTCGAGCCATCCTGACCAGCTTCGGTCCTGATCGCACGAATTGCGGATTGAGCGAAGCCGCGGGCTTTTGCGTCGGTGTCGTCTACGCCGCCCAATGTCATCGCAAGGCCAAGCACCACCGCCGCGATGATAGACCCCACCCACTTCCGTTCAGCTCGAAACCACATCACACAGGAACAGATTATCGATCTCTACTTGCCCTCGCCACCCGTCTATAGTGGAATGCTCGGGCGCAACGCTGCTTCGCCGATGCACGTGGAGATCGTCTCATGCCGATTACCTCGATCAATCCCGCGACAGGCAAACCCATCCGGACCTACGTCGAAATGACACCCGAAGCGGCTGCCGCGATCATTCAACAGGCCCACTCCGCGTGGCAGTCGTGGCGCGCGACGCCGTTCAGCGGTCGCGCGCCGTTGATGAAGAAGGCCGCCTCAATTTTGCGTCAGCGGAAGAGCGAACTGGCAACGCTGATGGCCGACGAAATGGGCAAACCGCTCGCACAGGGCGCGGCTGAAGTCGACAAATGCGCCTGGGCTTGCGACTACTACGCCGACTTCGCAGAGTCGCATCTCGCGCCCGACGTGATCAAGACCGAGAGCTCCAAATCCTACGTCTCCTTCGAGCCGCTCGGCGTCGTCCTCGCGATCATGCCGTGGAACTTTCCGCTATGGCAGGTCTATCGATTTGCGGCACCGGCGCTGATGGCGGGCAATGCTGGCGTGTTGAAGCACGCGTCGAACGTGCCCGGCTGCGCACTCGTCATCGAACAGATCTTCAAAGAAGCCGGCGTTCCTGACAACCTGTTTCGCACGTTGATGATTGGCAGTCGTCAGGTGCAGGCCGTGATCGAACATCCGCTGGTGCGTGCGGTGACGCTGACCGGCAGCACACCAGCGGGCAAGGCGGTTGCCGCTCAGGCCGGAGCTGTCCTCAAGAAGACCGTCCTCGAGCTCGGCGGATCGGATGCCTATCTCGTGCTGGAGGATGCCGATCTGGACCACGCGGCGACGACCTGCGTGAATTCACGGCTGATCAATTCAGGACAAAGCTGCATCGCGGCCAAGCGTTTCATTGTCGTGCAACCGGTTCTCGAGGCGTTCACGTCTCGATTCGTGGCGCTGATGAAAGCAAAGCGAATGGGCGATCCGCTCGCGGAAGGAACCGACGTCGGCCCTCAAGCGCGGCACGATTTGCGTGATTCGTTGCACAAGCAGGTTCAATCATCGGTCGAAGGGGGAGCAACGGTCCTGCTTGGCGGCGAAATCCCGAAGAGCGAGGGCGCGTACTATCCACCTACTGTGCTGGCCAACGTGAAGCCTGGCATGCCCGCGTACGAGGAGGAGCTCTTCGGGCCGGTCGCATCGATCATCTCCGCACGTGACGAAGACGATGCCGTGCGGATTGCGAATGATTCGATTTTCGGACTTGGCGGCGCTGTGTTCACGAGGGACGCTGCGCGCGGCGAACGGATCGCACATCGGCTGGAAGCCGGCGCAACGTTTGTGAACAATCTCGTCGCCTCCGATCCGCGTCTGCCGTTTGGCGGCATCAAGGAGTCAGGGTACGGCCGCGAGCTCGGCTCGTACGGGATCAAGGAATTCGTCAACGCCAAGACGATTGTGGTCAAGTGAGCCACGATCGCGCTCGAGCTTTGAAGAACCAATTGATTCTCGGTAGTTTCTGGTGAAATAGCGAAGACCAGGGCGAAGAAAAGGGATGGGATTGATTGCGCTATCATGAACGCGCCTGCCAGACCGGGGGGGTCATGCGGACGCTCGCTCACGCGCTAATCGTTTCGGTCGGATTCGCGGTCGCTGAATCGGCCGCGCAGACGCCGGACGTCGGGGGAAGACCGCCTTCCGCAAAGCAAGAAGCCATCGTCGTGCAAGGCTGCGTTTCGGGACCGCTGCTTCGGGAATTACGCGTGCAAAAGTCGCATATGCCGGCCGAGGCACCCGAGACGGCCGTCGTGTATCGCCTCACCGGAGATAAGAAATTGCTTCAGTTGATCAAGAAGGAGCACCAGGATCAGCTGCTCGAGGTGGATGGCGAGATGACGTCGAACAGCACGGCTGTCGTGCACAGCAAAGAGATGGGCAAGTTGACTGTCTACGCTGGCGACGGCAGGCCGGAATTAACCCCGAAGGGAAAACAGGAGTCGTATCCCACCCTCCGGGTCAAGTCTTTCGAAGTGATCCGGCCCACCTGCGAGCAATGAAATGTAGGGCTTCCCGCCGGTCCGTCCACGTTAATCGCTTGATTCGGGCGGTCGAAGGACCACGAGTTAAAACCTAAGCTACCCAAATGTGGCTGGCACCTTTGCCATAAAGGGCCAGCCATTTTTTTGCGCTTGACATATTCCCATATGGGAATATTATTTCGGTATGGCGCGGGCGGCGACCAGTTCGGATGTGTTCAATGCGGTTGCGGAACCGCAGCGGCGCGCGATTTTGGAATTCCTCGCGGGAGATGAACGCTCAGTCAACGAAATCGTCGACGCGCTCGACGTTGCGCAGCCATCAGTCTCGAAGCATCTGCGCGTGCTGCGCGACGTGGGACTCGTCCGCGCCCGCCGGGACGGACGACAGGTGATGTATCGGACCGACGCGACAGAGCTCAGACCGCTGCACGAATGGGCCGGCACGTTCGAGCGCTTCTGGCGGAACCAGCTCACTCAAATCAAGGAACGCGCCGAACGTACGTAGGAGGTATTTATGGTGGCAGTAGCCCCTGGAATCGACAACCTGACCTTGAACATCACGCAGGAGATCCACGTCCGTGCTTCCGTCGCGAAGACGTTCGCGGCGCTCCTCGAACAGGTGGGTCCGCTAAACGCTCATCCTGATGGAACGCCGATGCGAATGACGCTCGAAGCCTGGCCAGGTGGTCGATGGTTCCGCGATCTCGGTGATAACAACGGCCATTTCTGGGGCACTGTGCAGGCAATCAAGCAG
>JBPYFA010000127.1:0-6384 GCA_051986585.1 Vicinamibacterales bacterium
GTCTGCGGCAGGTGCAGACGATTCAGGACAATGCGGTCGAGCCCTTCAGCGGCCAACACCAGCGGCACCTCGTAGATGCTCGACACGTCTTTCGCCGTGATCACGGCCTCTTCGTCGACGTCGCAGAACAGCGCGATCTTCTGCTTGATGTCCTGATCGAGGAACCGGTCGGTCCGGCAGAGCAGAATATCCGGCTGAATGCCGATGGCGCGAAGGTCACGAACGCTGTGTTGCGTTGGCTTGGTCTTCAGTTCCCCGGCCGCGCCGATGAATGGCACCAGGGTCAGATGAATATAGAGTGTGTTTTCCCGTCCGACGTCCTGCCGCAACTGACGGATCGCTTCCACGAACGGCAGACTCTCGATGTCGCCAACCGTGCCGCCGATTTCGACCAGCACGATGTCGACGTCGCGCGCGACCGCGCGGATGCTGTCTTTGATTTCATTGGTGATGTGGGGAATCACCTGCACCGTGCGTCCGAGATAGTCGCCGCGCCGCTCTTTCTGAATGACCGATAGATAGATTTTGCCCGTGGTCCAGTTGTTGTTACGCCCGGTCACCGTATTCGTGAAACGCTCGTAGTGTCCCAGGTCCAGATCGGTTTCGGCGCCGTCGTCGGTGACGTAAACCTCTCCGTGCTGGTATGGGCTCATCGTCCCCGGATCGACATTGATATAGGGGTCGAATTTCTGCAGGGCGACGCGATATCCATGCCCTTCGAGCAATGCACCAATCGACGCGGCGGCGAGGCCTTTCCCGAGCGACGAGACAACGCCGCCGGTGATGAGGATGTACTTGACCGGCCGCTTCTGGGCGGCGCCGGCATCGCGCGTGGCGTCCGTGTGCTGCTGCATCGTCTTGTCCGTCTCCACGTGAAGGGGTATCAGGCCCGGTCCAGGGCAGACCCCTTGTTCAACTCGAGACCGCGGCGCGCGCCGCCGTGCTGTCGCCGCTGAGCGCAGCGCGGACGCGCGCCAGGTCTTCCACCGTGTCTACTCCAATCGAATCGAACCGGGTTTCCACGGCTTTGATCCGGATGCCGTGTTCGAGCGCGCGCAGTTGTTCCAGGGCCTCCGACTTTTCCATCGCCGTTGCCGGAAGCGACGCGAGCTGGAGCAGGCACGTCCGGCGGTAGACGTACAAGCCGACGTGCCGCCACGCCGGCGCGGCCGGAGAGCCTGCGCGAATGAACGGGATTGGTGCGCGCGAAAAGTACAGAGCGAAGTCGTGGTTATCGACCACGACCTTTGTGATATTCGGATTCTGTCGCTCGCTCTCGTCTTCGATCCGGCGCCGCAGCGTGCTCATCATCAGCGACTCGTCGAAGGCGAATGGCGCAACCGCTTCGTCGATCATCGCTGGTTCAATCAGCGGCTCGTCTCCCTGGACGTTCACGATCAGCTGGGCGTGAAGATTCGCCGCGACTTCGGCAATGCGATCGGTGCCGCTCTGATGCGTTGACGACGTCATCTGCGCCACGCCGCCGAAGGCTTCGACCGCACGGACCACCCGCTCGTCGTCGGTGGCGACGATGACCGACGTGATCGATCGAGCCGCCGCGGTGCGTTGATACACATACTCGATCATGGGCCGGCCATGGATGTCGGCGAGCGCTTTCCCGGGGAGACGAAACGACGCGTAGCGGGCCGGAATGACTGCGATCGCGGAGACGGAAGGGGAATTCAGAGAAGGCCCGAAGCTGGAAACCGGGGGCACGGCAAATCTTACCACAACTGCACGGCGCGTCACGGCTCTCCCAGTGATCGCTCACTCGAATCGTAGTAGCATAGAGCGGCTCGACTTCCGACTCAGTTTCAGAAGCATCCTCATGAAGCCTGCGCGAGCGGCGGCGTATCTGGGCGGCGGGGTTCTCCTGGCCTCCTGGTTGGCGTCCGCCGCAGGTGTTGGGCATCCATCCATTCCTCAACCACAGTCTCAGTCTCCGTCGACCGAGGCGATGCAGCTCGATGCACTCGCATCGGGCGTGCAGTCGCAGGCGTCGCATCTGCGACAGCGTCTGGCAGCGTCCCCGGCGCCGCATCCGGACATGCGCAATCCGTTCGCGTTCGCCGCTAATGAACGGACGCGTCCCTCTGTTGTGGAAAAGGCGGTCGCTGCCGAGCCGGTCGCAACCGTTCAGACGACGCCGGAGCCGAACCTCATCTTGCTGGGCCTCGCGGAGGAGGGATCGACGCGGACGGCGATGCTCGAGTCGGGAGACGATTTGGTGATGGCGACCGAAGGGCAGACGATCGTCGGGCGCTATCGCGTTGCCAAGGTCAGTCCTGACGGCGTCGAGCTGATCGACCTGATCACGGGCGCTACCCGGCGCCTGTTCCTAAAGACACAAGCTTCACTTCTCTGATCGCGGTCGCCGCCCGAAGCTCTTCGATCGCGGCGGCGTTATGCGAGTCCTCACCCGGCCGCTGATCGAGGTTGATCACGCCGACGGCGCCGCCATCAGCGCGACCGAGCGCGAAGGATCCGATATTGATGTTGTGACGACCGAGGATCGTGCCGACCTCGCCGATGACACCGGGGCGATCATCGTTGCGAATCACCAGCACCGTGCCAAGCGCTTCGAGTGGAACCTCGACATCGACGCCATCGAGCATTGTCAGACGAGGACTGTCGCCCTCGAACACGGTGCCTTCGACCCACCGCTCGCCTGTGGTGGTATGAAGCTTGACGGAGAGGATATTGGCCAACGCCCGCGGTCTGGAACTGCGAGACTCGATCACTTCGATACCACGCTCGGTGGCAATCGCTCGCGCATTTACGACCGTGACGTTCGACGACAGCATCGGACGCAGGACGCCGACGACCACTGAATTGGCGATCAGATCGGCGTGCTCGGCGACAAATGGTCCGTAGTATCGGATTCCAATCGCTTGTGTGCGGCCATCAGCAATCTGAGAAACGAGCATGCCGACGCGCTCGGCCAGCACCATGAACGGACGCACGCGAGAGAATTCATCGCCGCGAATGCCTTTGAAGTTCACGGCATTGCGAATCACCCCTTCGCGAAGAAAGTCTCGCACCGCGACGGCTGTTTCCTGGCCGACCTGCTCCTGCGCTTCCGCCGTCGATGCCGCGATGTGAGGCGTGGCAATCACTTGTGGCAGTTTCGCGAGCCGCCAGTCGGTCGGTGGCTCACTTTGGAACACGTCGAGGCCCGCACCGGCAACGTGCCGCGACTCGATCGCTTCTGCCAGCGCTGACTCGTCGATCAGCTCGCCTCGAGCCGTGTTCACGATCCGAACACCAGCCTTGCAGCGCGCCAGGCGAGCGGCGTTGAACAGGTGCCGGGTTTCGGGCGTCGCAGGCAGATGAAGGCTGATGTAATCCGCCGCCGCGCACAGATCATCGAGCGACAGCAGCTGGATCCCGAGTGTTCCCGCGATCTGCTCAGAGATGAACGGATCGTGCGCGACCAGATTCATGCCAAAAGACTTCGCACGGAGTCCGACCTCCTGTCCGATTCGACCGAGGCCGACGATACCCAGTGTCTTGCCACGCAGTTCCGCACCGGACAATTTCTTCTTTTCCCAGACGCCTTGCTTCATTGACGCGTCAGCAATCGGGATCATCCGGGCGAGCGACAGCATAAAGGCCATCGCCAGTTCCGCAACGCTGATGCTGTTTGCGCCGGGCGCGTTCATGACGACAATGCCACGGTCGGTCGCCGCGGCCACGTCGACGTTGTCGACACCGGTCCCGGCGCGAGCCACCACTTTCAATTGCGCCGCCGCCGCAATCAGCGAGGCGGTTACCTTGGTGGCGCTGCGAACGATCAGCGCGTCTGCGGTCGTAAGATCGCGCGCCAGTTCGTCGGCGGGCCGGCCGCTGCGGGCGTCGATGGTCCAACCAGGCACGCTGCGAAGGAGTTCAATAGCTGATGAAGGAAGTTGATCGGCAATGACGATGTGCATGATTCAGTCTGTCAGTATAATGTCGTGTTCCGTTGATTCGAAAGCGCACCGATTGCGTCAGTGCGCGCACCATCGTGGTGCAAACCGCTCGAAACTGCGGATTGGCGCGGGACGCCGTGCACAGCTGTTGCCGATTTCCACAAACTTTTCCACAGTTTCTGTGAAGATCGGGTAACACGTGCCGGGTGATGTGACCTAAAGCTGCTATGGCTACCTTTACAACTGTCAAACCGCCGTCAATCGGCACCGCCATCTCGCGGCAGAACGGCCGCCTCGTCGTGCCGGACAATCCCATTATTCCTTTTATTGAAGGAGACGGCACAGGCCCCGACATCTGGCGTGCCAGTGTTCGTGTCTTCGACGCGGCAGTAGAGAAGGCGTACGGCGGTCGACGCAAGCTGGCGTGGATGGAGGTCTACGCCGGCGAAAAGAGCTACAAGCTGTTCGACAACTGGTTGCCCGACGACACGATCGAGGCGTTCCGAGAATATTACGTCGGCATCAAAGGGCCGCTCACGACTCCGGTCGGTGGCGGAATTCGGTCCCTGAATGTCGCGCTCAGACAGCTGCTCGACCTCTACGTCTGTCTGCGCCCGGTGCGATGGTACATGGGCGTGCCTTCGCCGGTGAAGCATCCCGAGAAGGTCGACATGGTGATCTTCCGCGAGAACACGGAAGACATCTATGCCGGCATCGAATACGCTGCGGGCACTCCCGAATCGCAAAAGCTGCTCGATTTCTTCGCCAAGGAGTTTCCGAAGGAGTTCAAAAAGATCCGTTTCGGCAGCGCCGACGGGTCCGCCGGCTGGCAGAAGATGCTAGAAGAGATCGGGGCACCTCGCCGTGATGTTCCGGTTCAGGTCGGACTCGGGCTGAAGCCTGTCAGCTATCTTGGCTCCGAGCGACTGATCCACAGCGCGATCAGCTATGCCGTGTCGAATAAGCGAAAGAATGTGACCCTGGTCCACAAGGGCAACATCATGAAGTTCACCGAAGGCGCGTTTCGCGACTGGGGCTACCAGATTGCGAAGCAGTTCTTTGGCGCCGTCGAGATCGACGGTGGTCCATGGTGCCGCATTCCTGAAGGCAAGCCGGGCGCGGGTATTGTGATCAAGGATGCGATCGCCGACATCACACTCCAGCAGGTGCTCACGAGACCCGACGAGTTCGACGTGATCGCGACGCTGAATCTCAACGGAGACTATCTGTCCGATGCGCTTGCTGCACAGGTGGGCGGCATCGGAATCGCTCCTGGCGGCAACATCAACTACGTGACGGGTCACGCGATCTTCGAGGCGACACACGGCACCGCGCCGAAGTACGCCAACCAAGACCGGGTCAATCCAGGGTCGGTGGTGCTGTCGGGCGAGATGATGCTTCGCCATCTCGGCTGGCCGGAAGCCGCGGATCTCGTCGTCAAGGGGATGGACGGCGCCATCTCTTCGAAGCAGGTGACCTACGACTTTGCGCGGCTGATGGACGGGGCGCACGAGGTCAAGACGTCGGAGTTTGCGGACCGTATCATTGCCAGCATGTAGTCAGGTTGCGTCTGTTTCCGGTTTTGAGTTTCAGGTTCGCGGTTTTGGTTTGTGGTTCTCGGTTGTTCGCTCGAGCAGGCGAGAACTGCAACCAAAACTGGAACCGAGAACCTGCGCAGAACCCAAAACGATCGCGTAACCACGTCTGGTCGTCAATTCACGATTTCACCAATTCACAAATTGTCTGAAGGGTTGTCATGAATCGTAAAGTCACGGTCGTCGGCGGTGCAGGGGCGGTTGGGGCAACGGTGGCGCGCGCCATCGCGAACAAGGAACTCGCCGACGTGGTCATCATTGACATCGCCGATACGAAGGCGGCAGGCATTGGACTCGACATGCTCGAGGCGTGCCCGATCGAGGGGTCCGACTCGCGTGTGGTCGGCTACGGTGCGACCGACGAAGGCTGGGCGGCGACCGCGAACTCCGATGTCGTCGTGATCACCTCGGGAGTGCCGCGAAAACCCGGGATGAGCCGCGACGACCTGCTGAACGTGAACTACAAGATCATGCAGTCGGTGACCGAGCAGATCGTGAAGTACTCGCCGAACACGATCATCGTGCCGGTGGCGAACCCGCTCGATGCCATGTGTCAGGCGGTGTATCGATTGAGCAAGTTCCCGCGCGAACGCGTGATCGGCATGGCCGGCGTTCTCGACTCGGCACGCATGCGGACCTTCATCGCCATGGAGACCGGTGTGTCGGTGGAGAACATCCACGCGTTTGTACTCGGCGGCCACGGTGACACGATGGTGCCGCTGCCGCGCTACTCAACAATCGCGGGGATTCCGCTGCCGGACTATCCAGGCATGACCGCAGAACGGATCGCGGCGATCAGCAAGCGCACGGCCGATGGCGGCGCGGAGATTACCAAGCTGGTTGGCACGAGTGCCTGGTACGCACCTGGTTCGGCGGCG
>JBPYFA010000128.1:0-15076 GCA_051986585.1 Vicinamibacterales bacterium
CGAAGTCATGAATGACGCCGGCGCCGTTGGTCGCCAATGCCGACACGAAGCCGCGTTCCATCAGATCGATGAGGATCGGACCCAGGCCGGTCTTGATGACGTGCGCGCCAAAACCCCAGATGATCCCGCGATCGCCGTCACGCGCCGCGCGCACCGCGGTGACCACGGCCTTGAAATCGGCCGCGGCAAGAATTCGCGGAAACGATTCGAGGAGCGACGCTATCCCGCCGCCCGGCTGGTATGCCCTCGACACATCCGCCGCGTTGGCTTTGCTTTTTCGCGACGCGAGCGGATAGGTGCGGATCCCCGAGAGATCGAAATCTTCGTAAGGGAATTTCACGGCACTGAGAATACTGCACGTTCGCCATTCGCGGTTCGCGGGTCGCGATTCGCAATTCGCAATTCGCAATTCGCAATTCGCTGGAAGCTGGAAGCTGGCAGCTGGCAGCTGGCAGCTGACACCGCATTCAGAGAATCAACATTGCGTCGCCGTAGCTATAAAAGCGGTATCGCATCTGCACCGCCTCTCGATACGCCGCCAGCACCTGTTCCTTCCCGGCAAACGCCGACACGAGCATCAGCAACGACGACGCGGGAAGATGAAAATTGGTGAGGAGACCATCGATGATCTGAAAGCGGTGACCTGGATAAATGAAAAGCGACGCCGTTCCGCGTCCGGCGGGCACAGACCCGTCTCCTCGCCTTGCGGCATCTTCCAGCGCTCGCGTAGTGGTCGTACCGATGGCAATGACACGGCGGTGTTCACGCTTCGCGCGTGCAATTGCCTCCGCTGTTCGAATCGAGATCTCGTAGTGTTCGGGATCGACGACGTGTTCCTCGACGCGAGTAGCACGCACGGGCTTGAACGTGCCGTAGCCCACGTGCAACGTGATCTCGGCCTGCTCGACGCCGCGATCGCGAAGTGCCGCGAGCAGGTCGGGAGTGAAGTGCAGGCCTGCAGTAGGGGCGGCCACCGATCCAGGGACGCGGGCGAACACGGTCTGATAGCGCTCGCGATCCTCGGCCACGTCCGGCCGCTTGATGTAAGGCGGCAACGGCACGTGGCCGAGCGCGTCGACCATCGCATCGACGTCGCCGCCCCCCTCCACCCACAGCCGGATTGTGCGTCGCCCGTGAAAATGCCGGGCTACCACTTCACCCAGAAGTACACCTCCTTTACCCTCGAACCTGACCTTGGCTCCTGGCTTCAGCTTCTGCCCAGGGTGCATCAGGGCGTCAGCAATTCGTGCGGTAGCGGCTTCGACCACCTCGGCCGTTTGCTGTCTAGTTGAGTTTGCCTGCCCCTCAAAACTCGTCGATATGTCTCGGGTTGAGCCCAGGAGCAGGCATTCAACCGCTCCTCCGCTTGGAACCCGGCGGCCGAGCAGGCGAGCGGCGATCACGCGAGTGTTGTTCACAACCAGGAGGTCACCGGGAACAAGGATTGAAGGAAGGTCAGCAATGGTCCCGTGGCGGCACGTGCCGGCTCGACGCTCGAGGACGAGCAAACGTGACGAGCCGCGCGGTCCGGCGTGTTGAGCGATCAGCTCATCAGGAAGGTCGAAATTGAAATCAGTGACGTCCATACCCCGACAGTCGAATCAATGTAATGCAGTATCAACGAGATGACGGCGACACGATGAACGAGACTGAACGCAGCCACGTGCTTCCGTCGAAGCCCGCGAGTGCTGTCGTCGTGGCTCCGGCCGAGCCCAACGGAGACGCTGCTGAGCCGGCGATCGAAATCAAACCAATCGTCGTCGTGCGCAACCTGGCGATGACAGTGGTCGGGTGCCTTGCCGTAATTCTGGTCCTGCAGTATGCGCAGTCGGTCCTCGTACCGATTGTCATCGGGGTCCTCATCAGCTACGGACTTGCGCCGTTCGTCAACGCACTGCAGCGAATGCGTGTGGCGCGGGCAATTGGCGCCGCCGTTGCCGTCACGTTGCTCGTCGGTGGGATCGGTCTCGGGATGTACACGCTGACCGATCAGGCAATGGCAATCGTCACCGACATCCCTCCAGCCGCACAGCGGATCCGAGAGCGCGTGCGCGCGCACCGGAACGTGCGCGACGGGACGCTGGCCAAGGTCCAGCAGGCCGCGAGCGAGATCGATAAGGCGGCGCAGGAAGCCTCGGCTCCCACGCCGGCCGAGCGTGACGCCGCCGCGAGGGAGAAACAGGCAACGGGCGTCCAGAAGGTCGAAGTCGTTGACCCGCCGTTCAGGGCCAGCGACTATTTGTGGTCCGGCGGAGTCGGCCTTCTCTCCTTCGGCGGTCAATTCGTACTCGTCCTCTTTCTCGTTTATTTCTTTCTCGTCACGGGAGATTTGTACAAACGCAAACTGGTGAAAATCGGCGGACGGACGCTCTCAGAGAAGAAGATCACGGTACACATCCTCGACGACATCAACCAGCAAATCGAGAGCTTCATGCGCGTCCAGGTGTTCACCAGCTTTATCGTCGCCGTTGCGACGGCCATCGCGCTGTGGTGGTTCGGCGTGGAGCACCCGATCGTCTGGGGGCTGCTGGCCGGTGTCTTCAATTCGATTCCGTACTTGGGCCCGGTCATCGTGACCGCCGGCCTCGGCCTCGTCACCTTCATGCAGTTTGATGATTTGCTGCAAACGGCGTACGTGTGCGGAGTCGCATTCGCGATCACGAGCCTCGAAGGATTCCTGCTCACGCCGATGCTGATGAGCCGTGCCGCCCAGATGAATCCAGTCGCAATCTTCGTTGGCCTGCTTTTCTGGAGCTGGATCTGGGGGATCTGGGGCACCGTGCTCGCAGTGCCCATGCTGATGATGCTCAAAGCCGTCTGCGATCACGTCGAGGATCTGCAGCCGGTCGGCGAACTGCTCGGAGAATAGAAGGAAAAGCAGCGGTCATTCAGCATTCAACATTCGGTAGTTTCACCAACCCATGCACGACTCTCACGACAGAACGCTCGCAACCCTGCGGAGATGGAGTGTGATCCTGGACAGCGCATTTCGAGTGCCGGGAACGCAATTCACTTTCGGATTAGATCCGATCCTGGGCTTGGTCCCCGGCCTTGGCGATCTGACGACGCCGGTCTTCGCGGTGCTGCTGCTGGTCCAGAGCGTCCGCATGCGGATTCCGCGCGTCGTGCAGGTTCGCATGCTCGTGAACGCCGGGATCGACTTCCTCATCGGAAGCATTCCGATCATCGGCGATTTGTTCGACTTCGGATGGAAGGCTAACGTCAAGAACCTGACGCTGCTCGAACGGTATGCCCGTCCTGGAAGCAGAGCGACCCGCGCCGACTGGATCTTCGTCCTGACCATCATCGGCCTGCTCGCCGCGATTGTGCTCATTCCGCTCTTGTTTGCCGCCTGGCTGCTCTCGCGTTTCCGCCTGGTCTAGGCTCGACGTACCGGCACAGCGACCACCGCCAGCTGGGAAACTCGGCCAATCGGATTGCAACCGAATGCGTGAACGTGTTACCTAACTCCTTCTGTGGCTATTGCAAGCATGCGCGTATGGCCCGGCACTCCGTATCCGCTGGGCGCGACCTGGGACGGCGTTGGCGTCAACTTCGCCATCTTTTCCGAGCACGCTACGCGGGTCGAGCTTTGCCTCTTTGATTCCGCCGACGACGAAGTCGAGTCGCTGACGATACCGTTGCCGGAGCACACCGACATGGTCTGGCACGGGTATCTACCCGACGTACGGCCAGGACAGCTCTATGGATACCGCATCCATGGTCCGTTTTCGCCGCATTCAGGGCATCGTTTCAACGCCAACAAGCTCGTGCTGGACCCCTACACGAAGGTGGTCGGCCGCCCTGTACGGTGGGATGAATCGCTGTTCGGGTTCAAGTTCGGGCAGGACGACACCACGTTTGACGATCGCGACAGCGCGCCATTCGCGCCGCTCGCCGCCGTGATCGACAACGCGTTCACGTGGGGAGGCGATCGCCCGCTCCGGACCCCGTGGCACGAAACGCTGATTTACGAGCTTCACGTCAGAGGCTTCTCGAAGCTCAATCCACACGTCCCGGAGTCTCTTCGTGGCACCTATCTCGGACTCGCATCGGAGCCCGCGATCCGGCATCTCACGTCGCTCGGTGTCACGGCCGTCGAGCTGATGCCGGTGCACCACCACCTCAACGACTGGCACCTCACCAAGCGCGGCCTGTCCAACTACTGGGGCTACAACACGCTCGCGTACTTTGCCCCCGAAATCCGATACGCGACATCAGCATCGCCGCAAGATGCCGTGCGCGAGTTCAAGATGATGGTGCGCGCGCTGCACTCAGCCAACCTGGAAGTCATCCTCGACGTCGTCTACAACCACAGCGCCGAAGGCAATCACGCCGGTCCGACGCTGTCGCTCCGCGGGATCGACAACACGTCGTATTACCGGCTGCAGCCGGAACAACCGCGCTTCTATCAGGACTTCACCGGTTGCGGGAACACCTTGAACATGCGCAACCCACGCGTGCTCCAACTCATCATGGACAGTCTTCGGTATTGGGTGATGGAGATGCATGTCGACGGGTTCCGCTTCGACCTGGCGAGCGCACTGGCTCGTGAGTTGCATGCGGTCGACAAACTAGGTGCGTTCTTCGACATCATCCATCAGGACCCCGTGTTGTCGCAGGTGAAGCTGATCGCTGAACCGTGGGATCTCGGCGAAGGGGGCTATCAGGTCGGCAACTTCCCGACGAAATGGACCGAGTGGAACGGTAAGTATCGCGACGCCGTGCGACGGTTCTGGCGCGGCGACGGCGGCGGTGTCTCCGAACTCGCGACGCGACTCTCAGGCAGCAGCGATCTCTACGAGCAGAGTGGGCGACGGCCGTATGCGAGCATCAACTTCGTGACCGCCCACGACGGCTTCACGCTCGCCGATCTCGTGAGCTACAACCAGAAACACAACGAAGCGAACGGCGAGAACAACGCCGACGGCGAGAATCACAATCTCAGCTGGAATTGCGGGGTCGAGGGGCCGACCGCGGATCGCCGCATCCTCGAGCTCCGCGAGCGGCAACGGCGAAACATCATGGCGACGCTCATGTTGTCGGTTGGCGTACCGATGATTAGCGGCGGCGACGAACTTGGGCGAACTCAGCTCGGCAACAACAACGCCTACTGCCAGGACAACGAGATCAGCTGGACCAGCTGGGAGAACACGCCCGAGCGTCGTGAGTTTCTCGACTTCACACGCCGTGTGATCCGGATCTGGAAGGAACACCCGGTGCTCCGGCGGCGGAAGTTTTTTCAGGGCCGCCGGATTCGCGGCGCGGACGTGATCGACATCGCGTGGCTCGATGCATCCGGTCGTGAGATGACCGATGCGACATGGAGCTCGCCCGAGGTGCGCTGCCTCGGAGTGCGGCTCAACGGCGATGCGATTCACGAAGTCGACGAGCGGGGCGAGCGCATCATCGGCGACACGCTCTTGTTGATGCTCAACGCCGGCGAACAACCGATCGCCTTCACTCTGCCGGCAACCGCGCCGGAGGAACGATGGGAGACGCTCATCGATACCGCCGATCCGTGGGCCCCGCCACGGCGTCTTCGCGCTGGCGGCCGCTATGAGCTGATTCCGCGATCGATGGCGGTGTTGAAGCTGAACTGCCGGAAAGAGGATCTCAGGCGAGTCGAGGATTGGGGACCGATGGGAGTCTATTAAGAGGTCAGACGTCAGCGGCAAGAACGTAGACATGGAAGAAGCGTCGGAATCGCAACAATGGCGACCCAGAATCCTCCGCATGAATTGATCGGTCCGGCTGAAAACACCTCGTCCATCCTGGACCGACAGCTGCGCCGACGCGTGGTCATCGAAAACGTCGAGCCGCAGGTCGATTGCGGCCGATTTCCCGTCAAGCGCACGATCGGCGAAACCGTTCGGGTTCTGGCGGACGTGTTTGCAGACGGGCACGACGAGGTCGCCGCGGTCGTGCGGTATCGACGCGAAGGCGAGCCGCACTGGCAGGAAGTGCCGATGGCTCTCGTCGACAACGATCGCTGGCAGGGAACCTTCACGGTCGACGCGCTCGGCCGCTACGAATACACGGTCGAAGGCTGGATCGATCGTTTTGCGAGCTGGCGGCGCGATCTGTCGAAGAAGGTCGGCGCCGGACAGGATGTCTCGCTCGAACTCGTCGAAGGTGCAGCGCTGGTGACTGACGCGATCGACCGCCATGCCGGTGCGGCCGACCAGCAGCTCCGTGGAATTGCTGCCGCCATCGGTCACGACGGCGAAACCGGACCTCGGGTCGCCGCGGCGCTGAACGATCGTCTGTCGGCCTTCATGGCTCGACATCCCGACCGGAGCGAGTCGACGGAATTCGCTCGCATCCTCTCTGTGGCCGTCGACCGCGAGCGCGCCCGTTTTGGCGCGTGGTACGAGATGTTTCCTCGATCCGCCGGCCCGGATCCATCGCGCAGCGCGACGTTCGACGAAGCCAAGGGGATGCTGGCCTACGTGGCGTCAATGGGATTCGACGTCTTGTATCTGCCGCCGATCCATCCCATCGGTCGGAGCTTTCGCAAGGGTGCGAACAATGCGCTCGTTGCCGGAGCCAACGATCCTGGAAGCCCGTGGGCGATTGGGTCGGAAGATGGTGGGCACACGGCCGTCGAGCCGAGTCTCGGCACCATCGAAGATTTCGACGCGTTCATCGCCGCGGCGGCAGCGCAGGGATTGGAGATCGCGCTCGACATCGCGTTCCAGGCCTCGCCCGATCATCCATACGTGCGCGAACACCCCGACTGGTTTCGCCAGCGACCGGACGGCACGATCAAATACGCCGAGAACCCGCCGAAGAAATACCAGGACATCTATCCGCTCAATTTCGAGTCAGACGACTGGCGCGGATTGTGGCAGGAGATGAAGCACATCTTCGAGTTCTGGATTCAGCACGGCGTCAAGATCTTCCGGGTCGACAATCCGCACACGAAACCGATGCGATTCTGGGCTTGGCTACTCCCCGAGCTCTCGCGCGAGCATCCGGACGTCATCTTCCTCTCGGAGGCGTTCACCCGCCCGAAGATCATGAAGCACCTGGCGAAGGTTGGCTTTTCGCAGTCGTATTCGTACTTCACGTGGCGGAACACGAAGGACGAAATCGTCGAATATTTCACCGAGCTGACCGCCACGTCAGTGCGCGAGTACCTGAGACCGAACCTGTTCGCCAACACGCCTGACATTCTCCACGCCTATTTGCAGCGCGGCGGACGCCCTGCCTTTCAGGTGCGGCTCGTGCTGGCGGCAACGCTCGGGGCGTCGTACGGGATCTACAGCGGGTTCGAGCTCGCCGAGAACGTACCGCTCCGAAGCGGCAGCGAAGAGTATCTGGACTCGGAGAAGTACCAGATTCGAGTGCGGGATTACCAACAAGCGGACAGCCTCGCCGAATTCATCGGACAGATCAACGCGATCCGGCGCTCCCATCCAGCGCTGCAGCATGACTGGGGGCTGTCGTTTCATCGCACCGACAACGCCGAGATCCTCGCCTACAGCAAACGCTCGGTCGACGGCAGCGACGTGATTCTCGTCGTCGCCAACCTCGATCCTGCCAACATGCAGCACGGTTTCGTACAGCTGCCGCTGGTGGAGTGGGGACTGACGCCGCACGCGTCGGTTGAAGTCGAAGATCTTCTGTCGGGCGAGCGCTATTTCTGGCGCGGCGAATGGAATTACGTCCGTCTCGACCCGCAGGACCGCGTCGCCCACATCCTCCACGTCCAGCTCCCGAGTCCATCGCTTCCGTCGTTCACCCATGGCTGATCCGCTCTGGTACAAAGACGCCGTCATCTATCAAGCTCACGTTCGCGCGTATCTCGACAGCAACGGCGACGGGGTTGGAGATTTCCCGGGACTGACGCGAAAGCTCGACTACCTGCAAGGCCTCGGGATCAACTGCCTGTGGTTGATGCCGTTCTATCCGTCACCGCTGCGCGACGATGGCTACGACATCGCGGATTACGAGAACATCCACCCGAATTACGGCACGCTGGCCGATTTCGAGCGCTTCGTCGAGGAAGCGCACCGTCGCGGCATCCGCATCATCACCGAACTGGTGATCAACCACACTTCGGATCAACATCCCTGGTTCCAGGCCGCGCGACGGGCACCGGCCGGCTCGCCCGAGCGTGAGTTCTACGTCTGGAGCGACACCAAACAGAAATACGAAGGCGTGCGGATCATCTTCACCGACACCGAAACGTCGAACTGGAGCTGGGACGACACCGCGAAGGCCTACTACTGGCACCGTTTTTTCCATCACCAGCCGGATCTGAACTTCGACAACCCGGCGGTGCTCCAGCGGGTGTTCAAGGTGATGCAGTTCTGGCTCGATCGCGGTGTCGACGGGCTTCGCCTGGACGCGGTGCCGTATCTCATCGAGCGCGAAGGCACGATCAGCGAAAACCTCGAGGAGACCCACGACATTCTGAAGAAGATTCGCGCCGCGCTCGACGCACGCTATCCCGACCGGATGCTGCTGGCTGAAGCGAATCAATGGCCGGCCGACGTGCGACCGTACTTCGGTGATGGCGACGAATGCCACATGGCCTTTCACTTCCCGCTGATGCCGCGGATGTTCATGGGCATCCTGCAGGAGGATCGTCATCCGATCACCGAGATCCTGCGGCAGACCCCCGACATTCCCGAGTCCTGCCAGTGGGCGATGTTCCTGCGCAACCACGACGAGCTGACGCTCGAGATGGTGACCGACGAGGAACGCGACTACATGTACCAGGCATATGCCGCCGATCCGCAGATGCGGATCAACGTCGGCATTCGCCGCCGCCTCGCCCCGCTGCTCGAGAACAGTCGGCGCCGCATCGAATTGATGACCGCCCTGCTGTTCTCGATGCCGGGCACGCCGGTGCTCTACTACGGCGATGAGATCGGAATGGGCGACAACATCTACCTGGGCGATCGAAATGGCGTGCGGACACCGATGCAGTGGACCGGCGATCGTAACGGCGGGTTCTCACGCGCCGATCCGGCGCGTTTGTACGCGCCGCCGATCATGGATCCGGTGTACGGCTACGAGGCGGTGAACGTCGAGGCGCAGGAGCGAGCGCCCTTCTCGCTGCTCAACTGGATGAAACGGATGATCGGCCTGCGCAAACAGGCGACCGTATTCGGCCGCGGTTCGATCGAATTTCTTCCGGCGCGCAACCGGAAAATCCTGCCCTACGTGAGGCGGGAAGGGGACGACATCGTCTTGTGCATCGCGAACCTTGCGCGATCGGTGCAACCGGTGGAGCTCGACCTGTCCCGTTTCAAAGGCATGACCCCGGTCGAGATGCTCGGGCTGACCGAGTTTCCGAGGATTGGCGATCAGCCGTACTTTCTCACGCTGGCTCCATACGCGTTCTACTGGTTCCGCATCCAGCAGGCGCCATCGGCGGTAACCGCGCGGGTTGCGCCGGAGACGGCCGTCGACGTGCCGGAGGCGCCGGCGCTGTTTGTCGGCGCCGCCTGGGAAACGGTGCTGGATGGCAATGTCCGCACGCTGATCGAGCGCGACTTGCTTCTGCCATTCCTGCTGCGGCAGCGCTGGTTTGGCAGCAAGTCGCGACGAATCCGTAAGGCGCGGATCGCCGACTGGGGAGTGCTTCGGCGCGGTCCACAACCGCTGTTTGTCACGATCGTCGAAGTGGAGTCGGAGGAAGGCGAACGCGATCAGTATTTCCTGCCGCTGACCATACGTCCGATGGCGGATGTCAAGGCGCTCCTCGACGAGTCGCCTCAGGCGATTCTCGCGACCGTTACCGGCGCGCGAAAAGGATTGCTCTTTGACGCGTGGCTGGACGACACCTACGCGCGCGCGCTGCTGGAAGTCCTCGAACGCGAGGAGCAGATGGCAACCAAGCGCGGGACCATCAAGGCGTCACAGACCGGCCGCTTTCAGGCGCTACGCGGCCGCCGTCCCGATCTCCCAATCACACGCATGCGTGTCGAACAAAGCAACACGTCGATCGTGTACGGCACTCGCTTGATTCTGAAACTGTTTCGACGGGTCCAACAGGGCGTGAATCCCGATCTCGAAATCAGCCGGCACCTGACCGAGCGGGCGGGATTCAGCCGCGTGCCGGCGGTCGCCGGCGCATTCGAGTATGCCGCGCCGGGAAATGCTCCCGGCACGATCGGCATGATGCAGCAGCTCGTCTCCAGCCAGGGAGATGGCTGGTCGCACGCCCTCGGTGCCGTGAGCCGATTCTACGAACACGTTGGCAACGCGGTGGCGCCGGTGATGCGAGGAGCCCCTTGGGCCGTCAACGCCGATTCTCTGGCGCCGGTCGAAAGCGCGATGGCCGGTTTTCTCGGTAGCGCAGAAACTCTCGGCCGCCGAACCGGTGAAATGCACCTTGCGCTCGGATCCGACCGCACCAATCCTGCATTCGCGCCCGAACCCTGGAGCCGCGCCGATCTCGAACACCTGTCGGAAGAAACGGCGTGGCAGGCGCAGCAGGTCCTCGAGACCGTCGGGTCGCAGCGTGCCAGCCTCACAGACGAGGTTAGGTCGCTTGCGGATCAGCTACTGCAATCGAAGAATACGCTGATCGAACGAATTCGGACCACTCCCATGGATGTCGACGCGTCAAAGATCCGCGTCCACGGCGATTACCATCTCGGACAGGTACTGTGGTCCGAAGGTGATTTCGTCGTCTTTGACTTCGAGGGGGAACCGGCGCGGTCCCTCGAAGAACGGCGCCGCAAAGAGTCACCGCTGAAGGACGTGGCCGGCATGGTTCGCTCGTTTGGCTATGCCGCGTATGCCGGCCTGTTCGCATTTACGGTCGCCCGCCCGACGGAACTCGAACGGCTGGAAAAATGGGCACGGGTCTGGCAACTGCTGACGTCGGCGTCATTCGTGCGCTCGTATCTGGAGACGGTCGCGGGCGCGCACTTCGTCCCGCTTAGGGACACTGACCGGGACGCATTGTTGCAGCTGTTTTTGCTCGACAAGGCGCTTTACGAGCTGAATTACGAGCTGAACAACCGCCCTGATTGGGCACGCATTCCGCTTCGAGGCATCCTCGATCTGCTGGACGGGTCCCGCTGAAGGGCGAAATGTGCCGGGATCCGTGGCGAGAGCACTGAAGCCGTTAGCTCGAAGCTGTCAGTTGGAGGCTTGAAGCTGATAGCGAGAAGCTGAAAGCTGAGAGCTGGAAACTGGCAGCAATGCAGAACCGACCGACTTACGTTCCGATCAGCACGTACCGGCTGCAGATTCATCACGAATTTCCCCTGTCCGCTGCGCGCGACGTCATTCCCTACCTGGCCGATCTGGGCGTGGATTGCTGCTACACATCGCCGTATTTCACGGCGGTCCCTGGCAGCACGCACGGGTATGACGTGTGCGACCACAACGAGATCAACCCGGAGGTTGGTGGCGCGGCGGCCCATGACGAGTTCACTGCCGCGCTCGATCGCCACCACATGCACCACATCGTCGACTTCGTCCCGAATCACATGGGCGTCGGCACCGGCGGAAATGCCTGGTGGAACGATGTGCTCGAGAATGGACGCAGTTCTCCGGCGGCCGTGTTCTTCGACATCGATTGGGGGCCGCCGAAGGCGACGCTGCAGGCGAAGCTGCTGCTGCCGATTCTCGGCGATCAATACGGCCGCGTGCTGGAACGCGGCGAACTCCGGGTCGAGTTCACCGGCAGCGCGGTGGTGCTGCGGTACTTCGATCAAAAGCTGCCACTGGATCCACGACACAGCGCTCGCATCTACGCCGCCGCCGCGGAGCGGCTGCAGGCGTCGCTCGGCGAGTCGGCCGCGATCAACGAGTTCCTCAGCATCATTGCCTCATTGCAGAACCTTCCGCCCGAGACCACGACCGATCCCGAGAAGATCGCCGAACGTCAGCGGGAAAAGGAAGTCGCACGCGCCCGCCTGGAACGACTCGTCGACGAACAGCCGGCGGTGCGATCGGCGATCGAGGCAGCGGTCGAGAGTCTCAACGGCACGCCGGGTCAGAATTCCAGCTTCGATGCGCTGCACGAGCTCCTCGAGGCGCAGGCGTATCGCCTCTCGTACTGGCGAACGGCGTCGCACGAGATCAACTATCGCCGGTTCTTCGACATCAATACGCTGGTCGGCCTTCGGGTCGAGCACCAGGAGGTCTTCGACGCGACTCACCAGCTGCTCGCGAAGCTGATCGGCGAGCGGAAGGTGCAGGCCGTTCGAATCGATCATCCTGATGGGCTGTTCGATCCGGCGAAGTACTTTGACATGCTGCAGCGGCTCGCCGCGCGGTCGCTGGCCGTGGACATCGAGAACCATGATGGCGGACCGCACCGCGTCTTGTATGCGGTGGCAGAGAAAATCCTGTCCGGACCGGAGCAACTGCCGACCAACTGGGCGGTGTATGGAACAACCGGCTACAACTTTCTCAACGATCTCAACGGGGTCTTCGTTGACGCGGCTCAGGCGCGGCGGATGCGCCGTGTCTACGGCAAGCTGACCGGCCACAACGAGCCGTTCGACGACATCCTCTACACGAGCAAGCGGTTGATCATGAGCACAGCGATGGCGAGCGAGCTGAACGTGCTCGCCCACTCGCTGGAGCGCATCGGCGAGAGCAATCGCCGCTCACGCGACTTCACGCTCGACTCGCTGCGCGACGTCATCACCGAGGTGGTCGCGTGTTTTCCCGTGTATCGCACCTACGTCGATGAGCGCGGGTGGACGACCGAGGATCGCGCCGTCATCGAACGGGCGATCGCGCGAGCCAGGCGCAGGAATCCCGCAATGGAATCGTCGCTCTTTGATTTTCTGAGAGAAGTTCTACTGCCGCGGGATGTGCACGAGGACAAGGGTACGTCCCCGTCCGGACAAGAGCGCCGCGGAGGCTATCCACCGGCGGACGAAGAAGAAGCGCGTCAGCGATTGAAGTTTTCGATGAAGCTTCAGCAATACACCGGGCCGGTTCAGGCGAAGGGGCTCGAGGATACGGCGTTCTATCGCTACAACGTGCTGCTGTCGCTCAACGAAGTTGGCGGCGATCCGTCGCGGTTCGGTCGGTCGGTCAGCGAGTTCCATGCGGTCAACGGTGCCCGCGCGGAAACCTGGCCGTACGAGATGCTGGCGACCGCCACCCACGATACGAAGCTTGGCGAAGATGTTCGAGCGCGCATCAACGTGCTGTCCGAGATTCCCGACGAGTGGGGACGCGAGGTGTCCAAATGGATGCGGCTCACCAGAAACCAGCGATCGCTCGTGGACGGCGAACCGGCTCCCGATCGATCCGATGAATACCGCTTCTATCAGGCGCTGGTCGGCGTCTGGCCCGCAGGCTCGCAGCAAACCACCCCGGCGCCGCAGGATCTGGTGACGCGTCTGTCGGAGTACATGATCAAGTCGGTGAAGGAGGCCAAGGTTCACACCAGCTGGTTGACCCCCAATGAACCTTACGAGCAGGCACTGCGAACCTTCGTCGAGCGCGTGCTGACCGGGCCCGGCGGCACGAAGCTCCTGACGGCGATGCTGCCGTTTCAGCGAAGGATTGCTCGGCTAGGGATGATCAACTCGCTTGCCCAGGTCACGCTGAAAGTCGGCGCACCGGGAGTGCCTGACTTGTATCAGGGAACGGATCTGTGGGACCTGAGTCTCGTCGATCCAGACAACAGACGCGCCGTCGACTTCAACCAGCGGGCCTGCTTTTTGAGAGACATCAATAACCTCTTCGGCTCGACCCCTGAAACAAGAACGACGACAATCCAGGAGTGGCTGCGAACATGGGCCGACGGACGAATCAAGCTGCTCGTGACTACCGCCGGTCTTCGTCTCCGCCGCGAGCTGCCAGACGTATTCCTCGGAGGACGCTACCTGCCGCTCGGCACCGACGTGGCAGTGGCGGGCGGAGCGATTGCGTTCGCGCGCATCGACGAGGACGCCCGGGCCGCGGCGCTCTTCCTTGCACCTCGCCTCTGCAGCCGGCTCATTACCGAGGATCAACCCTTGCCACTGGGTGGTGATTGCTGGAAGACGTCACGGATCATGCTGCCGCCCGAATTGAGCGAACGAGAGTTCCGCGACGAGATAACGGGTGCTCGGATTCAGCCGACCCGCGCCGGCGACGAGTGCTGGATCTTTATCGGTGAAGCATTGCAGATGCTGCCGGTGGCGATCTTGAGAGCCGTGTGACCCGATGACGCGCCGTACGCGTTAACGGCGGACCGCAAAGCCGAACCCGTTACCCCTTCGACTGACGGGACGTTTTGAAGTCTGTCGTAATGCCCTTGATCGGGGGCAGCCGCGGTGGGCGCGGCCCGTGCCTGATGGCGCCGCTCACCGGCACGTAGGGCAGTTCCTCTCCAGATCGGACACACCGCAGCAGTAATCCGCCGCGACTCATGTCGCCTCTGCCAACGAAGTCGATCGGAAACAGCAGCCGGTCGCCAAAGACGCTGGTCAGGATGTCGACATATTTGGCTGATGCGATGCTGCCGAGCAGCACAACTTCGCACTCCGGCCCGATTTCTTCATTCAGCGAGCGGGCACTCGCGAGGAGCGGCTTGCGGTATCGCGGATCGTCGGCCGCGATGTCGACGGTGGCAAACACCTGGAGGGCCCGCATCGTGACGGCGGTCTCGGCTGCGCGCAGACCGGCCGTCGGCGTGATCACCAGCGCGCCGCTGCCGGTCAACGGCAAATCCGGCTCGGGCGGCCGGGCAAATTCCAGCCCGTACGCGAGCTTGCCTCTGAAATAGAGTCCGCTGACGAACGCAAAGACTTCGCCGATCGCGACCCCACGCTTCTCCCGCAGCCGGACGGCCAGATCGAACTGTGCACGATCCGACATCACCATTTTGGCGCGGGGGCCGGAACAATTGGCGGGCGACAGCAGGAAGATCCGAGGGGGCACGGAGTGATTCTCGTTGGTTCGATGGTTCGATGGTTCGATGGTTCGTTGGTTCGATGGTTCGTTGGTTCGTTGGTTCGTTGGTTCGACGATTCAACGATTAGCGATTCAAGGATTCGCGATTAGCGATTAGCGATTCAAAGACTCCAGCGTAAGAGCACAGCCCCAACCGTAAAGCCGGCGCCCACGGATGTCAGCAGGACCAGGTTGTTCTTCT
>JBPYFA010000129.1:0-14861 GCA_051986585.1 Vicinamibacterales bacterium
ACCTTCCCAAGACCTACTTCGCCTGGAGTAGATCCACCACGAACGGCGGCCTTGCCTACTACCGGATTCAGGGTCCGACCGTGATCATCGAATACGCACCGCAGCAGGGAGACCTCGATCACATTCACACGATCTACCGCGACCCGACGAACGATTACGGAGCGGCACTCTTGAAAAGGTAAAGCGCGAATTCAACCTGCGCGGAGGCGGAGGCCCCGCGAGCAGTAAGAAAAGCGATAGAAACGTCGCGATGCCGCATCGTTCATTGATTTTCATCGTCGCCTTGCTCATACCGGCGTCTGCCGGCGCCCATCGGCTGGATGAGTATCTGCAAGCGACGCGGGTAGACGTTGAGAGAAATGCGATCAACCTCGACGTTGATTTGACGGCCGGCGTCAGCCTCGCCGCGCAGGTCAGCTCCTGGATCGACACCGACGGGGACCGCGCGATATCGGCAGCGGAGTCCGCGGCTTACGGACGTCAGGTGCTGCAATCGCTCACGCTGTCGGTCGATGGCATCAGCGCGCGAATCCGGCTGACAGACGTTCAGTCACCAACGATTGCCGATATGAACGCGGGCGTTGGCACGTTCCGCGTCCGTGGACTCGCTGATATTCCGAGTGCCGCAACCGGCCGGCACCAACTGACGCTGACCAATTCCCATCATCCGGAATCGAGCGTATACCTCACAAATGCGCTGGTTTCGAGCGATTCGACCATCCGCATCCTGGCCCAGAACCGCACAAGGGACCAGCACAGCGTCACGATTGACTACGAGGTCGGAACAACGGCCCTTCGGGCTCGGCTCTCATGGCTGCTCGCGGCTGGGACACTGCTTTCCGGAGCTGTCCTCGCCCGCCGCGGACTCGGCCATTCCAAACGTCGATAGCCTACCCTATTTGATTTGCGAGACTGCTCCAGCCGTCCTACAATCGCCCGGATCAGATCTCTTGCGGAGAGGAACGACCGATGGCTTCAAAGGATGACAAACCCGGCGGTTTCGCCTTCACCCGCCGCGACTTTCTGAAATCCGCGGGCGTCGTGAGTGCGGTGACGGCCGCGACCGCTCCGCCCGAGGCCGAAGCTCAGGCCGGCGGTGTGAACGCGGTGGGCCCGGGAGAAATCCCGATTCGCCTGATGGTCAACGGCAAACGCCTCGACCTGAAGCTCGAACCGCGGACGACGCTGCTCGATGCGTTGCGGATGAATGCTGATCTGACAGGCAATAAGCGTGTCTGCGATCGCGGCACCTGCGGCGCATGCACGATGATCGTCGACGGCCGAGCGGTCTATTCCTGCTCGACGCTGGCGATCGACGTGCAGGGCAAAGAGATCCGGAACGTGGACGGGCTCGCCAGCGCCTCGGGACTGCATCCGGTCCAGCAGGCGTTCTGCGACAAGGACGCGCTGATGTGCGGCTTCTGCACGCCGGGCTTTGTCATGGCCAGCGTGGCGCTTCTCGAGAAGCACCCCTCACCAACGCCGGAACAGATCAAGAAAGGTCTCGACGGCAACATCTGCCGGTGCGGAACGTTCTCGCGCATCTTCGAGGCCGTGTCGAGCATCAAGGGGGTGGCCCGTGGCTAACCCGAAGGAACCGCAGGCGCAAGAGGGCGGCGGCCGCGGGCAGGCACCAGCGCCCGCACCACAGGCGCAAGGCGGTGGCCGCGGGAATCAAGCGCCGCCGGCCGATCCGAAGTATTACTGGACGCCGCCGCACGCGTCGATCGGCACGCACGTCAAGCGTCTCGACGGGCCAGACAAGGTCACCGGACGCGCGAAGTACACCTTCGACGTCAGCCGACCCGGCATGCTCTACGGGCGGATCGTTCGGTCCCCCTATCCACACGCGAGGATTGTGTCGGTCGATACGTCGGCTGCGGAGAAAGCTCCCGGCGTGAAAGCGGCGCTCGTCTGGCAGCCCGGGGGCAATCCGAAGAAAGAAGTGATGTTCCAGGGAGACGAAGTGGCGGCCGTCGCTGCTGACACCGAGCAGCACGCGATCGATGCCGCCCGCCTCGTCAAGGTCGAATACGAAGTACTGCCGGCGGTGATTCAGGTCGATCAGGCGCTGTCCGGAATGGCGCCGGCCGTATTCCAGCCGAGCAACGTTCGCCCGGGACAGACGGCAGAGAGCGGCGACCTCGCGGCCGGCTTCAAGCAGGCCGCCTACACAATCGAGGAAACGTATTCGACTCACGTGATCACGCACGTGTGCCTCGAGTCGCATGGCGCGGTCTGCGAATGGGACGGCGAGAACCTGACGGCGTGGGTTTCAACTCAGGGCGTGAACGCCACGAAGGACGGGTATGCCCAAGGTTTGAAGATTCCCGCCTCGAACGTCCGAGTGATCACGCAGTACATGGGCGGCGGCTTCGGCAGCAAGCTCGGCGCGCAGGATCCTCAGGCCATCATCTGCGCCCTGCTTGCCAAGCAGGCCAAGGCTCCGGTGAAGCTGATGCTCGATCGCAAAGAAGAGCATCTCGCGACCGGCAACCGTCCATCGGCGGCGGCACGGATCAAAGCCGGCGTTGCGGCCGACGGAATGTTGACCGCGTTCGATGGCGAATCATGGGGCACCGGCGGCGCCGGGGCCGCCGCAGGATTCCCGCTTCCCTACATTTATCAATTCCCGAACCGCAAGCGCGCGCACAAGGATGTGTTCATCAACACGGGCCAGCAGCGGCCAATGCGGGCGCCGGGCCATCCACAGGGATCGTTCATCACGGAAGTGTTGATGGAGGAGCTCGCGGACAAGGTGAAGATGGATCCGGTCGAGTTCCGGATCAAGAACCTGCCGCCCGAAGCCCCCAATGCGATGTGGGGCGCGTACCTGAAACAAGGCGCGAAGGAATTCGGCTGGGACAAACGCCATCCGACGGGTGATCCCACGCCAGGTCCGATCAAGACCGGCATGGGCGTCGCGATCAATACGTGGGGCGGCGGCGGCAGCCAGGGACGTGCCCACGTCGAGATCTCCTCCGACGGCACCGTCGTCGTGCGCTGCGGAACGCAGGACCTCGGCACCGGCACGCGCACGTTGGTCGCCGTCGTCGCGGCTGACACGTTCGGCATCCCGGTCAGCAACATCAAGCCGGAAATTGGCGACACGGTATATCCAGCGAGCGGCGGGTCGGGTGGAAGCACGACGGCCGCAGGAATCAGTCCCGCGATCCGCATTGCGACTGTCAACGCGCTCGACGCGCTGAAGGAAAAGGTTGCTCCTGCGCTCGGCGTCGACGCCGCATCGCTCGTCGCAGTCAATGGACGGATTCAGGCCAAGGACAACGCGTCGAAGGGGATGTCCTGGGCCGACGCATGCAAGCAGATCGGCGCGCAGCCGATCACCGGCGACGGCGCCTGGCAGCCGGGACTGTCTTCGGTTACCACGTCGGGTGTTCAGTTTGCAGAGGTCAAAGTCGATATCGAGACCGGCATCGTCAAGGTGGTCAGGGTACTCGCGCTCCAGGATTGCGGCCTGGTCGTCAGCCGGTTGACGGCCGAGAGCCAGGTCTACGGCGGCATCGTCGGATCGCTCAACTTTGCGCTGTTCGAGGATCGGATTCTCGATCGCAATACGGGTCAGATGGTGAACCCGAACATGGAGTGGTATCTGCTCGCCGGGATGTCGGATATTCCGAAGATCGACATTCGTTTGATGGATCAATCCGAGCGCGGCGTCATCGGGATTGGCGAACCGCCGACGGTGCCGACGGCCGCAGCGATTGCGCTGGCCGTGCGGAATGCGATTGGCGTGACCGTGCGAAGCCTGCCGCTCACACCGGCGAAGATCCTGCAGACGCTGGCGCAGCAGCGAGCCTGAATGGTACGGCACAAGGCGAACGAGCCACGCGAGGTGTTGGGAGTCCGAGGGACGACGCCCCTCGGACTGATTGTGAGGAGGACTCAGTGAAGGCGTTCTCATATGTGAATCCCGCGAACGAGAGAGATGCGGTTCGTGCGCTGAGCTCCGAACCTGAGAAGTCGATGCCGCTGGCCGGCGGACAGGATTTGCTCGCGCGGATGAAGGACTACGTCACGCAGCCCGACCGCATCGTCAACGTCAAGGGCGCGCTCGACTCGTCGGTCAGCCCTGTGGCTGGCGGCGGACTCAAAATTGGCGCGGCGATGCGGATTGCCGATCTCGCTGAGAACCAGCAGATCGCAAAACTCTATCCAGCAATGATCATGGCAGCCGGCGAGGTCGGCACGCCGCAGATCCGGAATCAGGGCACCGTCGGCGGCAATCTGAATCAGCGGCCGCGATGCTGGTACTTTCGCAATGAGGAATTCGTCTGTTTCAAGAAGGGAGGCAACCAGTGCTTCTCTCCGTCAGGCGAAAACCAGTTCCACGCGATCTTCGGCAACGGCCCGAGCTTCATCGTGCACCCATCCAGCCTGGCGGTACCGTGCGTCGCCTACAACGCGACGTTCCGTTTGTTGGGACCGAAGGGCGAACGGATGGTGGCGGCGGCGGATTACTTCACCATGCCGACGCTGCAGAACGTCCGCACGGAGAACGTCCTGCTCCCCGATGAACTGCTGACCCATGTGATCCTGCCGGCGCCGGGAACAGTCAAGAGCGGACACTATGAGGTCCGCTACAAGGAATCACACGACTGGCCAATTGCCTTCGCGACAGTGCTCCTTGCCATGAACGGCGACTCAGTCGGTTCGGCACGCGTCGTCATGGGAGCGGTCGCCCCGGTGCCGTGGCGATCACAGGCAGCGGAGACGGCGCTCGTGGGCAAGACGATCACCGAGCAGACCGCCGCGGCGGCGGCCGACGCGGCCCTTCGCGATGCAAAGCCGATGAGCCAGAACGGCTACAAGATTCAGGTTGCGAAGACCGCGCTCAAACGCGCGATCCTCAACGCTGCCGGCATGAAAGTCGTCGACGTCAAAACCGTCTGATCCGGAGTGATGCCCATGGAATCGCTGACCTCTCCCAAAATCACCGTTGGGGTTCATTGCCTCCGGATTCGCACCAAAGGCATGTACGTTGCGGCCGTGGTGGACCCGGCCGAATCGACGTTTTATGATCCGTATGAGGCGTCCGCTTACTGGTGCGTGGACACGCACAGCGGCTTCGGACCGGACGGCCAGCCCGTGCGGCCGGACGTTTGCCGGGGCGACCGAGGCTGCTGCAAGCTATAAAATACTTGGGGTGCCAGGGGTGCCACGGCGTTTTTGAGATCTCGAAAGGAAACAAGCCATGAAACACGCGGTAGCGACGATGGTGCTGGCGGCCCTGGTTGCGGCGCCGATGGCGGCGCGCGGCGGTGGCGGGTCGGCAATCAGTGGTTCGTATGTCGAGGCGAGGACGGCGGAAGTCTTCACCGGCGGCTGCATCATGAATGGCGAAGCGGCCACGACCGGACGAGAAGCTCTTCTCGTGTGGAAGGTGGACCGTGGAAGCTTTAACGGCGTGCCGTTGAACGGCCTTTCGGTCGTCGCCGCGGTGGCTGGTGATCAGAATCTGGGCATTCGCGAAATTGGTGGCGCTCCCGCCGCGACCCGTACCGCGATCTTCGTTGACGACCGCGCGACCTCCGCGCAGCGCGCGGCACTGGTCGCGATGGCCACGCAACACTCGAACGGGATGGTTTCCAAGGTGGTGGAGTTGACGCCGACCAGCATCCAGTTCGTTGACGAACCGGATGCGATTCGCGTCTCCGCCAAGTCGCTGCGACTCACGGTCGAAAAAGAAATGAATCACGACCCGAGCTGCGGCGCGCGCCAGTGGTTCCACCCGCTCGCTGAAGTATCGAATCCAGCGATGGGCACGACCGCCGAAAACGCGTTCACCGGTACGGCGCTGGGGACCAAGTGGAGCGATCCGAACAAGCGCTCGTCTTTCTTCGGAACCTTTGCCTACTAGAACGTAGAAGATACGCGGAGGCTGCGATGACCGGTTCCCGGCACCTCGTCCAGTGCTTCGACAGTCCGGACGCGCTCGTCGAAGGAGTCTCCGCCTTTCTCAACCACGGCCTTCTACAAGGCGATGCGGCGCTGGTCGTGATGCGGCTGGCGCCGTGGAATTCCGTCGCTTCAAAACTTGCCAGCCGTGGCGTCTCGCTGAGCGGTGCAATCGCCAGCGGTCAGCTGACCGTCCTCGACGCCAATCGCACGCTCGAACGCGTGATGCCCCACGGGGCACCCTGCCGTGGCTTGTTCGATGAAGCCGTCGGCAGAACCGTTCAGCAGATTTGCTCAGGCTGGCCGCGGTTGCGCGTGTACAGCGACATCGTCGATCTGCTGATGGCCGAGGAGAATTTCCAGGGCGCGCTCGAACTCGAGAGGATGTGGAACGATCTCGCGAAGCAGGAATCGCTCACGATGCTGTGGGCCTACTCTCCTGCGACCCTCCACAATCCCAAGGCCAGTAGTGCGACGCTCAAGTCCATTTGGGATCCCGATTCAGAGGGACGGTCGAATCGAGTCCCGCCGCTACCGCCCTCTCGTGCAAGCGTCGGCCGGCATTCGTAGCCCTTATCGGGACAGGCCGGAAATCCAACGCCCGATCGCATCAGTAGCCTGCTGATCGCGGACCACTGTTCCGAGCGGCGGCATCTGTGACGACGGCGCGCGGGATCGAAGACGAACAAAGAGTGCACTCAATTCCGGCGACCCGGGATGAATGACGACGCTTTGACCCTCCGCGACGCCAGGCACCTGCCATGCCGAAGGCCGATCAACCAGCCTTCGCGCCGTGGCATCTGCATCCGACAGGAGATCGCGTAACGTCAGCGATGGTCCGCCTGGTGCACCGTCAGCTTCGCCGTTGTGGCAAATCGAGCAGTTGACCGCGAGATATCCGAGCACCGATCGCGTGGCCGGATCGTCAGTGCGAATGCGCGGCGGACTTGCGATCAAGTGAGTTGGCGCAGGTGTGAGAAGACGTTCGTCGACGAGCGTTTGGAGTGTGAGTACCCCGCCAGCGAGCGGTTCACCGTGAATTGCATTCGGATCCCGGTCGGTGGAGAGCTGAAGCGCGTTGAAACCCAACGGTCCCGAGTGCGTTGTTCCGTGGCATGCGGTGCAATCCGTTCTCGATGGAATGCTGTGGCGGCGCCCTGGCGCCACCTCGACGATCCCCGGGACACCTTCAGCGGGGGCCAGCGTGGCATCGGTTCCATCTTCGTTCCACACATACGACGCGGCTAGCCAGCGCGACCCTGACGTCTTCCACAAGATTCGGGTCTCAATCCTCCGTCCGCCCTGGCTGAATTCCTTCCAGAACTTCGTTCCAACCGGAAAGTCCCAGGCCAGTTCAGAACTGCCATCGATGGCGCGCCCTTGCGGCAGGAAAATCCATCGCCGCTTCGTCATCCCATCCGACCACAGCGGGTATTGCGGCAGGAACTGACGGACGCCGGAGGCGACGATCCCGGGACGCTCGAGCGCATAGAGACCGGTTTCTACCAGCCGCTGTGGCAGTTCAACCTGAGTCACCGCGTCACAATCGGCGGCTCGCGGCGCCTCTCGACACACACCACCTGCGACCAGCACCGCCGTCAAAGCGGTGCTGGCGAAACGACGTGTCACCGCTGCACCTCCGGCGGATCGATCGGCGCGGGGACCCGGTTACGAACCGGAGCGAGCGACTGCAAATAGGTGAAGAGATCCCTGATGTCCTGGTCGCTCAACGCGGCGATGTTCTCCACCGGCATCGGCGGGAGCACCTGACGTCCCTTCCCCTGATGACGTCCGGTCTTCATCGTGGCAATGAACATTTCTTCCGTCCATTTGCCGAGCCCGGTTTCCGGATCCGGTGTCAGGTTCGCTGCGAAACTGACGCCCCACGGACCGGCGAACGCAGTGTTGGTCGCGGCGGCGTTCCACGTCCACGGACCCCCGGTTGCTGCGGGCGCCGCCGAAATCGAAAAGTCGGCCGGGTGCCCCGTCAGCGCGCGTGTCATATCGGGTTCAGGACCGTGAGGACCCAGCTTCCACGGGGTGTGACAGTGGTTGCAGCCCATGATCCGTACTAGATACGCGCCGCGATCAACGCGGGCAGGGTCGGCGGGGCTGTCGGCGGGCGCCGCGAGAGCCCGTGTGCCATGCCAAGTCAGCGAGGCGGGGACTGCGGCAAGTCCCAGCGCCAGAATCCAGGTTGTGACGTGTCGTCGTGCCATGAGCGTGACCTCTCTTTGTTGAAACCGAACGACCCACACTGTAGCGAGTCACAACAGCAGAGGACGCTAAACCTTCCTTACACGCACCCTTACGATTCTTTTCAGGATCTTAAAAGTTTCTTATCGGCGGCTATACTGGGCCGATGATCGGTTCAGAGCTGGCGGCCTTCCTCGAACAAGGGGTTGGGATTCACATCGGCACTCGCAACGAACACCTGGAACCGAGCGGTGCGCGTGCCCTGGCGGTCAAAGTCGAGGGAGGCGGTTCCCACCTGGTCGTGTATGTCGCAGAAATCGGGGCGTCGCGGCTGCGCGGCGATCTCGAATCGAACGGGCAGGCCGCGGTGGTCTTCGGCAGACCGGAGGATGAACGATCCTGTCAGGTGAAAGGGGTGTGCGTCGATATTCGTCCCGCGAACGAGAGCGAACGTCCGATGGTGCAACAACAGTGGGACGGGTTCATGCAGCAACTCGAGAAAATCGGCATTTCACGAGTGTCCGCTGCCAACTGGATTACATGGCCGGCCGTCGCCATCCGGCTGAAGGTCACGACCATTTTCGAGCAGACCCCAGGACCACAGGCGGGAGCACGGATCGCATGACGGTTACCCTCGAATCACTCGCCACCTGCTTTCAGGGACTGCTCCCGTCGCAGTTGTTTACCTGTTCGTCCGATGGCGTTCCCAACGCGGCGTATCTCAGTCATGTCGAGTACGTCGACAACCAGCATGTCGCGCTTTCGTTTCAGTTCTTCAACAAGAGCCGGCGCAACATCGCCGAGAATCCATATGCGCTGGTGTTCGTGCTCGATCCCGACACCGGCCAGGGCTGGAGTCTGCGCCTGAAGTACATGCGATCGGAGACCGAAGGACCGCTCTTCGATCGAATGGCGCTTCGCATCGAAGCGATCGCGTCGTACTGCGGCTTGAAAGGGATCTTCAAGCTGCGGGCCGCCGACGTCTACCGGGTGCTCAGCATCGAGGCAGTCGCTGAAGCACCCGCGTCCGACCGCGCGCGGTTGACCCAGACAAAGCTCGATCCGGTTTTCACTGTGAAGGCGCTGCAGGATCTGTCCGCGCGCATCCAGCGCGCCGACTCGCTCGAAACGCTCGTCGATTCCATTCTCGAGGGATTGGAAGCGAGCTTCGGGTTCAAGAATTCCTACATCTTGATCCCGACCGACCAGGAAGGCGTCCTGGTGACGATGGCGACGCGCGGGTATGCAGTCGGGAGTGTTGGCGCTGAGGTTCGGCATGGTGAAGGCATCGGGGGAATGGTCGCAGAAGCGCGCAAGCCGATCCGGATATCAGGGCTGCTCCGCGGCATGCTGTACGCGCTGGCGATGCACAAGGCTGAAAGCGAACCTCACCTCGCGCGGCTGGCCCGCCAGATTCCCGTGCCGGGGCTCTCGAACCCGGAAAGTCAGTTGGGGGTCCCGTTGCTCGTGCGCGGGGAACTCGTTGGCGTGTTATGCCTCGAGAGCGAAGTGCCGTACCGGTTCCACGAAGAAGACAAGGCGTCAATCGAACTGCTTGGCGGTTACCTGGCGATTGCGATCCAGAACATGCAATGGCAGGAGCGCGCTTCCGATAGCACGGCTGATTCAATCGCCGGCGTCTCAGTTCTCGAACCTGCCTCGGTGGCCGCCGACACGCACGTTTGTGCGGCGGCATCCCACAACCTTGTGTATTACGAACGGGACGAGTGCATTCTCGTTGATGGCGAGTACCTGATCCGGGGACTGCCAGCGAAAATTCTGTGGCGGCTGCTCTCGACCCGCAATTCGACCGGACGTGAGGAGTTCACCAATCGCGAGCTTCGCCTCGATAAGTCCTTGAACCTGCCCGAGTGGAAGGACAATTTGGAGAGTCGCCTGCTTCTCCTCCGCCGCCGTCTCGAACAGAAGTGTCCGGCGGTTCGGCTTGCGCCGCGCTGCCGCGGAAGGTTCGCGATCGAGGTGGCCGGCGCGGTGACGCTGAATGTCCAACCGTGACCTGCCGATGCGAACCAGGGGAAAATCAGGCGATTTCTGTCCATGAAGGCAGGGACTGCGCCGCGCGCGTCGCTCGGCCCTTACGAAATTCTCGAACCGCTCGGACGCGGCGGCGGCGGCGAAGTGTATCGTGGGTGGGATCCCCGTCTCCACCGTGAGGTTGCGCTCAAGATCCTGCACGGGCGTTCGGTCGGCGATCCTGACAAGCTGCGCCGCTTCGTCGCCGAGGCACGGGCCGCGAGCGCGCTCAACCATCCGAACATCGTCACCATCTTCGATGTTTCGACCGACAACGACTGCCCGTTCATCGCATCCGAGCTGATCGACGGCAAACCGCTGCGCGAGCTCGTCCGCGTCGGTCGCGTACCGCTCAAGCGGCTCCTCGATCTCGCAACCCAGATCGCCGACGGCCTCGCGACAGCGCATGACGCCGGCATCGTCCATCGCGATCTCAAGCCGGAAAACATCATGGTGACGCGCGCCGGGCGCGCGAAGATTCTCGATTTCGGGTTGACCGCCCAGAGTAACGCGCCAACCGCCGAGCCCGCCGAGACCGGTGATCGCACCGAGACCGACCACGGGCTGCGATCCGGCACCGTCCCCTATATGAGCCCGGAACAGGCGCGCGGCGCGCCGTCCGACTTTCATTCCGATCAGTTCTCGTTCGGATTGATCCTCTCGGAGATGCTTACCGGGCGCCCCGCTTTTTGCCGCGAGACTCCAGCCGCGACGCTGCACGCGATCATCAATGACGATCTGCCGTCGTTGGCGGTAGCCGATGCGCGCACGCCGCCGCAGCTGCGGTGGATCATCGAGCGATGCCTGGCGAAGGATCCGAGCGAACGATACGCGTCGACCACCGATCTGCATCGCGAACTGCGGATGCTTCGCGATCGGCTGACGGAAGTTGCCGACCGCGACGGCAACCCACCCTGGATTCTGGCTCGGCCGTCGCGCGTCGCGCTGCTGATCGCCGGGATCGTGGCGATATTTGCGGCGTCAGTCCTGTTGCTTGTTCCGTTGACCGGCGGCCACGTCATCGACGTGTCGAATCTGCGATTCACCCCGCTCGCGACCGAGAGCGCGTACGAGGGATACGCCGCATGGTCTCCAACCGACGAGGTCGTCGCATATGCGGCGGATGTCGATGGCGTGATGCAAATCTTCACCCGCCGGCTCTCGTCTCCGATGGCAGTTCAGGTCACCCATGCCGGCTTCGACGCGACCAATCCTTTCTGGTCACATGACGGAAAGCGCATCTATTACGTCTCGCTTGCCGAGGACAAGCAGGGGATCTGGTCAATTGGTGCATCGGGCGGCACGCCGCAGATTGTCGTCCGCGATGCGATCCGCGGCGCAATATCTCCAGACGGCGCCACGATCGCGTTCCTGCGCGACGAAGGCCGTGGAGACGTGGTCGGCGCGGCGGGACTGTGGCTATCGACGCCCGGCGGGACGGAGCCCTGGACTAACGAGGACGTCGAAGCGCGCTCGGCGAGATCGCCGTCACTCGGGGATCTTCGATTCGTCGAAGGAGCGCTCGCCTTCTCGCCCGACGGCAGCCGCCTCGGGATCTGCGCAGTGGCCCGATCGATTCAGCTGGAGCCCCAGGCGCGTGGCTGGCAGTTCTGGATCGTGCCGCTGAAAGGCGGGCAGCCGTATCGACGGCTGGAGAGCTGGCCCGATCTCGCGCCTCGGGCGACCAGTTTCAGCTGGCTGCCAGACGGTCGTCACGTTGTGCTCGCGGTCATCTCGCTGGCAACACCTGGCAGCGATTTATGGATGGCCGACCTGGACCGAGACCGCTGGTGGCCGCTCACGCGCAGCGCCGACAACGAGTACTCTCCGTCGGTGTCTCCATCAGGTGAACAGGTTGTTTTCAGCCGCGAGCAGTCCGACTACGACCTGGTCACCGTCGTTCTCGATCCGCGTGCGTCCGATCGAACTACACCTCAGCTTCATCCGTTCATCGTCACCTCGAGGAACGAATCGGAGCCCGCCTGGTCGGCTGATGGCAATTCGCTCGCCTATGTTACCGATCGGGATGGGCAGGACGAGATTTGGCTCCGAACCCGCGAAGGTCAGCGGTGGATCGATCGTGCGGTCGTGACGCAAAAGGAGTTCGGCGACGATCGAACCATCATGCTCGGCGCGCCAACGTTCTCACCGGATGGACGACAGTTGGCGTTTTTGCGCAACGCGCAGAAGCCGATGATTTGGCCGCTGCGAATCTGGACGCGCTTCACCGACAGCGGCATGCCGGTTCCGCTGTTGCCAGCGAGCCACGAGGGTTACCAGAGCGCGCCGACCTGGTCTCCCGATGGCCAATGGATCGCCTACACGGAGTGGCAGTCGCGCCGGTGGGTACTCGCCAAGGTTCGGGTCGGAAGCGGCTCGGCACCCACGGTATTGCGCACCGATGGCATTCCGGAGGCCGCACCGCACTGGTCGCCGGCAGGCGACTGGATCACGTGGGAAACCAGCGCGGGACTCATGCTCGTGTCGCCTGACGACGGCGCAACCGCACGCCTTGTGCAACCGGACGACAGCAGCGATCGATGGTTGTTTCACGAATGGGCCTCGGGCGGCTCGCGGCTCGTCGGCATCAAAGAAACGGATGACCTGCGTTTGATCGTCGTCGAGGTCGATCCGAAGGGTGGCCGGCAAAAGGTACTCGCGTCCCTTGGTGCCTCTCCCCCGGCGAACAATCCAGTCAAAGGCTTCAGCCTCAACCCGGATGGGCGCACCGCGATGATCGCGACCGTGCGGTTGAGGGGAGATCTCTGGGTCATGGACGGTCTGAAGCTGCGTCGGCGGACCCTGGGTGATTGGCTCGCACCGACCTTCCAGCTCCAATCGCGGTAACGAACACCACGAAAATTCCATAGAAATATGAAGGACTGGTGCTTGACAGCCTTGCAGGCGAGCCATAGATTGCGGCTGACAGCCGGACCAAGGAGGCCGTTATGTTGCACCGCGTGGTGCTGCTGGGAATGGCAGCGGGAATATGCGTGGCTTCGTACACGGACGTCAGCGCGTGCGGCGACAAATTCATGCGGGTTGGCCGCAGCGCGTACGGACGACGATACGCAGCGCTCCACCCATCCTCTATCCTGATCTACCGGCCCGCGGGATCGACAACGCAGGGGATCAGCGATTTGGAAACGTTGCTCAAGCGTGCGGGACACGCGCCACGAGTTCTCCAGCGGGGAGAGAGCGTTGCGCCGGTTCTCGCGACATCGAGTTACGCGCTCCTCATCGCCGACTATAAGGACGTCGAACAGATCAAGAACAATCTGACCGGCGTCTCGTCGCCGCCGGCCATTCTCCCGATCCTTCTGGATGCCAGCAAAGCGATCGAGGCCCAAGCACGAAAAGAGTTTCATTGCCTGATCACGCCGCGAGCCATGCGACCTAACGATGCGCTGGCCGAGATCGATCACGCCCTCGACGTCAGGCTGAAAACGATCAGCACGCCGAATCCGTAGCTCGCGCTCACGACCAGTCGGCGTCATGCGGACGTGGGTTGCCGGAGTGGTACGAATCGCGCTCGTTGTCGCGGGCGTTCACGCGAGCGTAGCCACGTCCATGGCACAGCCGTGGGTACCGCCCCCTGGTGAAGGGTCGGTTTCGCTGACCTATCAAAACTACTACGTCACCGGGCATTTCAGTCTGACCGGCGACCAAAACAAGAACGGCGCCACTCACTCCAAAGCGCTGCTTTCTGAGTTCGATGTCGGGCTGCCGCAATCGTTTGGCCTGACGGTGAGCCTTCCATTCATCGCGTCGAAATATACGGGACCTGACATCTACTACGTCGGCGGATATCCGACGACGCCCGGGCCGCTTGACGATGGCGTGTATCACGGCGCGGTTCAGGATCTCCATGTCGAGGGTCGGCGCATGTTTGACCTCGGGCGCATTGCCGTGGCACCCCTCGCCGGCATCACGATCCCAACCCACGAATATGAAACGCGCGGCGAAGCCGTGCCAGGGAGGCACCGCACCGACGTCCAGTTTGGTGCGAGTGCCGGAGTCGATCTGGGAACGTGGGTGCCTTCAACCTATGTGCATGCGCATTACGCGCTCGCCGCCGCCGAGAGGATCGATGGCATCCCGTCCGTTCGCAGCAACATCGGCCTCGAGGGTGGATACGACCTCACGCGCCGATGGACGCTGAAAGGTGTGGTTGACTGGCAAATCAAGCACCAGGGCCCCACACTCGCCGAACTCTTCGCACACGGGTGGGACACGCACGATCGATTTATCGTGTCCAGCTACACGAACCTGGGCGGCGGAATCTCCATCCGGCTCCGATCCTCGCTGGAGTTGTCAGGGACGTGGATTGCTGCCGTCAAAGGCAGCAGTGGCGCGCACGTCTCGCGTCTTCTCGCGGTCGGCCTCACGCGAGAGTTTGGTGGCGGACTCAAGGGACTCGGAGGGTCCGCCACCGGGCCGAAGTGATGCGCGCCTCTCTAGGGCCGCGTCTTCCGTAACACATGCGTGAGCGCAAACTGCGCCACCTGCCGGCCAACGCGATCGCCGTCGCGATCGGCCGTGCGGAAGTGAATCCCGGCGAGAATGCGCGCCTCGATCATTTCGTCACCCAACTCACTGATGCTCGTATAAGTGCGAACCTGTTCGGCCGGCGCAACATTGAGGTTGCTGGCGGTAAACGTCACCGGATCGCCGCCGAATATCCGCTCGAGCACCTGCACGAACGCGCCGGT
>JBPYFA010000130.1:0-3524 GCA_051986585.1 Vicinamibacterales bacterium
CAGGCACCACCGGCCTATCGGCTCAGTCTGAGCCGGGAGAGCCCAGCCAAACTGCGCCTTGCAACTACGGCGTCATGAGTCATGCCCATTGCGGATTCTATCAAGCGCTCCCCCTGGAGACGGCGGCATTCGTTCCAATACTGAACGCCACTGGCGCTGATTATTTCGTCAGCATAGACCCGCTCTCATCGTTGTCCTCTCGTCCGCCGCGGAAACCTCCCCGCATCTAAGGCGGACCTGCCCACTCTGAATCGCAACTGAACATCGCGCCGCGACGACGCGGCACGCGTCGGTATTCGGCTTGCGTTCCGAGCGCATGCTCTCTGGCCTCGTGCCCTGGAGAGTCGCGCTCAGGAATGAACCGAAGTGCCGAGGTTGGCTTTGGGCGAGAGCAACAACATGAAGAGATTGTTCGCAATTTTGGGAATCCTTGCGATTGGGTTCGCGCTTGGCGGCGTGGTGTCGCAAGCGTTTCCGGCGGCTCGCACCCTGCTTGAAGCAACGGGCCTGTTTGATTTTGGAAAGCCACAGGAGCGGGAATCGGAGTCGAGCGGTACCGCGTCCGCCACCAAGGGTGTCCCTGATCACGGGGAGGAACGTGTTGTCCGGATGACGCCTGAACAGATCAGCGCGGATGAGATCGACGTCACCTCGGTCGGTGAGGGCTCACTTGTGCGCAAACTGATTGTCCCAGGCACAGTTGTGCCGAATGCCGATCGCATCGCCCGCGTACCGGCGAAGGTCGTCGGCACAGTGGCGCAACTGCGCAAGCGGTTGGGTGATCTCGTCACCGAAGGGGACGAGGTGGCCCTCATCGACAGCCGCGAGGTCGCAGACGCCAGGAGCGAGTACCTCACGGCTTTGGTGAACTTCGACCTGCAGAAGACGATGTTCGAACGGGCGCAGCAGCTGTGGAACCAGAAGATTTCGGCCGAACAACAGTACCTGCAGGCACGTGCAACGTTTGCTCAGGCGCAGCTCCGGTTCGATCTGGCTCGTCAGAAGCTTTCCGCCCTCGATCTTGACGCCAACGAGCTCGCCGACGCGGCAAAGAAAGATGCTGTGAGTCCGGGGGCGCTCAATCTGCGGCAATACCGAATTCGATCTCCTGTCAGCGGCCGCGTTGTCGAACGCAGGGTGGATCAAGGAATGGCGGTCGGTCAGGAGGGCAACCCGTCTGATCTCTACACGGTTGCGGATCTCTCCTCGGTGTGGGTCGAGCTGGCCGTTCCCGCTCCCGATCTCGAAACGATCAAACAAGGGCAGCGGGTCGTGATCAGCAGCGGAAACAACGGCAATAAGGGAGAGGGGCGGATCATGTTCGTCAGTCCGCTCTTGAACCAGGAAACGCGCTCCGCGCGTGTCATTGCGGAAATCGATAACAGAAGCCTGATTTGGCGTCCCGGCTTGTTCGTCACGGCGGACATCGTGATTGGCGAGGAACGGGTCGATCTTCGCATTCCTCGCGTCGCCCTTCAGACCATCAACGGCAGGAGTGTCGCATTCGTGCGAACCCCGGAGGGCTTTCAGAAACGCGATCTCAAGATTGGCATGGTCGACGAAGAGTTTGTCGAAGTCACCGATGGACTCGCCCCGCGCGAGCACATCGCCGTCAGCAATACGTTCCTGATCAAGGCCGAGCTCGGCAAGACCGAGACCAGCCACGACGATTGATTGGAGTTAGCTTGATCTCGCGCATCCTCTCTTTTTCTGTTCACCAGCGTTGGCTGGTCGTGCTGATCAGCATCGCGGTGGCGGCGTTCGGCGTTTACTCGCTCGCCCGGTTGCCGATCGACGCCGTTCCGGACATCACCAACAACCAGGTCCAGATCAATACGGTGGCCCCTGCCCTTTCTCCCCAGGACGTGGAGAAGCAGGTCACATATCCGATCGAGACCGCGCTCGCGGGCATTCGCGGGCTTGAGTACACGCGCTCCCTGTCACGCAATGGGTTTTCGCAGGTAACCGCGGTGTTCTCTGAGAAGCTCGATATTTACTTCGCCCGGCAGCAAGTCAACGAGCGCTTGAACGAAGCCAAGTCCTCACTGCCGCCCGGAGCCGAAATTCGGATGGGTCCTATCTCGACTGGCTTGGGCGAGATCTACATGTGGACGGTCCACTACAAGGACCGCGAACCGGGAACCCCGATCGCCGGCGGAAATCCTGGCTGGCAAAGCGACGGTCCCTACCTCACGCCCGAAGGACAGCGGCTCAAGACCGAGCTGGAGCGAACCGCCTACCTGCGGACCGTACAGGACTGGATCATTCGCCCGCAGCTCAAGACCGTGCCGGGCGTTGCCGGTGTCGACGTGATCGGTGGCTTTGAGAAGCAGTATCACGTCCAGCCGGATCCGGCGAAGCTGATCGCTCTCGATCTGTCCTTCGCCGATCTGGCCGCAGCGTTGGCGAACAACAATGCAACCCGCGGTGCCGGCTACTTGGAGCAGAACGGAGAAGCGTACATCGTTCGCGCTGCAGGACGGCTGGAGACCATCGAGGACATCGGTGAGGTCGTCGTCGCGACACGCGGCGGCGTGCCAGTGCGCATCAAGGACGTCGCCGAGGTCAACATCGGACGGGAGATGCGGACCGGCAGCGCCAGCGAGAACGGCCGGGAAGCCGTGGTCGGGACCGCGCTGATGTTGATCGGCGGCAACAGCCGCGCGGTTTCGGCCGCTGTTGATGCGAAAATGCAGGAGATCAACCGCTCGCTGCCGCCCGGGATCGAAGCCAAGACGGTGCTGAATCGTTCGCTCCTGGTCGACGCGACCGTGCAGACGGTCATCAAGAATCTCGTGGAAGGCGCGCTCCTCGTCATCCTCGTGCTTTTTCTACTGCTCGGGAATTTTCGCGCCGCGCTGATTACCGCACTGGTGATCCCGGCCGCTATGCTGATGACCATGACGGGCATGGTTCAGGCGGGGATCAGCGCCAACCTGATGAGCCTCGGCGCACTCGACTTCGGCCTGATCGTGGACGGCGCGGTGATCATTGCCGAAAACAGTCTGCGGCATCTCGCGGAATGCCAGCGCGAATTTGGCCGCCCGCTGACGAAAGAAGAACGTCTCGCTACGGTGATCCGATCTGGCGAGGAAATGATCAAGCCGTCGGTGTTCGGGCAAGCCATCATTATTCTGGTCTATGTACCGCTGCTCACCTTTACTGGAGTCGAGGGCAAGATGTTCGAGCCCATGGCCCTGACGGTGATCATCGCACTGGTTGCCGCCTTTGTGCTCTCGCTCACCTTCGTGCCGGCACTCATTGCGATCGTCATCACGGGCCGGGTACAGGAACAGGAAAACTTGCTGGTGCGGGGCTTGAAGGCAGTCTATGCGCCTACGCTCCGACACGCCATCCAGCGCCCCATCGCTTTGATCAGCTGCGCCCTCGTGCTCCTGATTGCAAGCGGCCTCCTTTTTACGCGCCTCGGCCAGGAATTCATCCCGACGCTTGACGAAAAGAACATCGCCATGAATGCCGTGCGGATCCCCAGCACGGCGCTTACGCAATCACAAGCCATGCAG
>JBPYFA010000131.1:0-7507 GCA_051986585.1 Vicinamibacterales bacterium
TCCAATCTGCGTACGCGGACGACCCGGATCTGTTCTGGGTGACGAAGGACTACCGGGAGAAACTTCGCGCCGCGCACCGTAATCATCCCGACGTCATCTTCATGGGCGATTCGTGCACCGAGTTTGGCACTTACCCAGCCCGAACCATGGAGCTGTTAGCGAACGAGACCGATTCGCTCAAAACCGGAATACACCTGGCCGCGGGAGGCTGGAGCTCGGAGCAAGGGCTTGCGCAAATGGCGCGCGATGTCGTACCCCTTCACCCAAAAGTGGTGGTGATCTATTACGGATGGAACGACCACTGGATGGCGCTTGGCCCGACCGATCCTGAGCTGCACGCCGACCGACGATATCTGTGGCTCGCCGATCACTTCCGGCTCGTGCAAGTTGCCTTGAAAGCGCGAGTCGCGATGGCCACACGAGGGAACGAACGGCCGAACCGCGTACCGGCCGATCGATACCGGCAGAATCTGGTGGCTATGGCGAAGCTCGGACATGACGCGGGCATCGTTCCTGTCTTCGTCACCGCGCCTTCCAATCATGTGGCCGGCCACGAACCCGAGTATCTTCTCCGGCGCCACGTGCGCAGGCTGGCGGACGTCATTCCGCTGCATCAGCAGTACATCAGTCTGACCCGCGAGGCGGCGCACGATGGGGGGGCCATCCTCTGTGATGCCGCCGCCGAATTCGCCGCCCTTCCACCGCCACACGATCGGTTCTTCAGAAGCGACGCGATCCACTTCACATCGGACGGCGATCGTCAGCTCGCCCATATCGTCAGCGACTGCATCGTCCACACGCTCGAGTCTCGCGCCCAGTAAACACGACCGCAGGATCACCGATCTCGTGCTTCCGCGGGCGGCGGAAACGTCAGATGTGCGGCGACATACTTCTGCAGGGCCGAACGCTGACCTTGCACTCGAAAGTCAGTGATCCGGATCTGCCCGGAGAGTCCCGGAGCGTCGATCGTCACCAGCACACGATTGCCGACCGCACCTGGCGTCGATAACGACACCGAGCCGGCGTGACCTGCCGAAAGAACCGTTACCTCTTCGGCGGCGACGTGACCCTGGCGCGTGACCAGACGGACCGTAACCTGCGCGGCCGTAGTCGCCTGGAGACCTTCGATGGTGATCGCCTGGACGGACTCATCAGCATCGGAGAACTCGAGCGACAAGTCCGTCCGGTTCGCATACGAAATAGCTCCCTCCTCGTCGTGGAGAAATCGCAGGCGCGCAAGGTAGTCCTTCGGATCGATTTTCTCGGCGTTGATCCGGGCATCACGAATGTAGGACACGTGCGCCACGTTTTCGGTGAACAGGCGTGGCTCGACGGTCACTGGACAGTTCGGGTTCCGCCGGTAAATCGCGTTGAGGCGCTGCGCATCGGTGCCCACCAGCTCGTAGCGATCGCCGAGCAGTGCGCCGGGGATTACGTCACGGTTCGCGCGGACAAGAATGTCGGTGCGCGACATGATGAATCTGGCGTGTTCGTACAACATATACGCTTGGACAGGGCGAAGCGCCTTCCTGTTCGTCAGCGGCGCGTAGCGCCCGACCTCGGTGAAATAGATGTCAGTCGACGGCACGTCGGCGGCAAATCGTGAGCAGATACCGAGGTCATCGATGTTGTTGACGTCCAGCATGAAGGGCACGAACCCAGCCTGGTTGTAGGCGATGACATCCCCCGGCACGACCAACGGGCGCGCCGTTTCGTACAGTCCGTAGTACGGCCAGAAAAAACGATGCAGATCACGCGAGGGGTTTCGGAGGAAGCTTTGCGTCTCTTCGGCGCGCTGGTACGCGTCGAAGAATCTCACGGCGACGAAACCGGCATAGCAGAGGCTGATCACACAGGCCGCTGCAGCGAGCCGCGGCCTGGTCACCGAGATAACGTTGACCGAATGCGCAAGCAACAGCGCACCAATCGGCAGCAGCACGATGAAGAAGCGGAAACCGAACATCCAATCTCCCACCACTGCGACGTACAGGCTGAGCGGCACAGCGGCGAGCGTCAACCGCCGAATCCATCCACCGCTGGCCAGCGCGTGCACCGCCGCCGCGCCAACTGCGGCGACAGCAGGCAATCCATAGGCTTGAATGAAGCGGACCACATACGGTTCAGCGGGCCTCTTCACGATCACGTTGGGATGCGGGACGAGCTTGTAGAAAATCTTGGCTTCGATCGGCGACGGGACCAGATCCTGGAAATACCACCACCGCCATCCGTGATAGACAACGAAGACCGCACTGACTGGCAGGACGACGCGACGGATCAGCTCGAGTCGCCGTGGAGCGGACGCAGTCAGCAGGAACACGCCGATCAGTACTCCGGCGTAGACGAATCCATCAATCCGCTCCAGTATCAGCAACGAGGCGGTGGCAGTCGTCAGCCAGTCGGACTCGAGCACCAGCGACGCGACGAGGCCGGTCGCAATCAGCGCAAAGGGCACCGCCTCGAGCGACGAGCAGCTCCACACGGCGAGCGGACCGGCCAGCGCGAGCGTACCGAGGGCGGTGATGCTCGCGGTTAATCCGGTGCGGGTCCGGCGCAGAACGGCCCAGACAATGAGCAAGATCGCCGCGCCGCAGGCGAGCGAAACGATTTTGCCAACAAAGAACACGGAGAATTTCGGGAGATGGAAGCCATCGACGATGGCCAGGATCACCGTTGACCAGAGCACGTGCAGGAAGTCGGAGTAACCCTCGAGCCGGCCCTCGAACGCGTTGTAGGCGAGGCCCTTGCCGTGGAAAACGTTCTGTGCGTAAACGAACGGAATCGCTTCATCGTCGACGAAGAAGTAGAGGTAATTGGCGGCGTGGAACAGGAACAGAACGATCGCGCCCAAGAGCAGGAGAGACGGGAGCGAGTCCCGACGTTGAATCATCTGGCGCGAGTGGGCTGCCTCATGCGTGCTGGCTACCGGTCGAAGCGATTATTTTCGAGAAAATCCGTGAGTATTGAACATTATTTCGAGAAATTTGTAAACCGGTTGCGGATGACCGGGGTTACGGCAACGAGGTCACGATCGGGAACCCTGACGCGAAAACCTCAACCGGAGGGGGAGAAGGCCCGCAGCTACCGGCGGGCGTCGACCTCTGCAGCGTCGGGGACAGGTCGCGCTTCGAGCACGTCTCGGATGACGTAGATCGGCTTGTCCTGCGATTCGTGATAGGTGCGAGACAGCATTTCCGCGAGCAAGCCGAGCGTCACCAGTTGCACGCCGGTAAAGATGAGCAGGATGCCGAAGAGCAGCAGCGGGCGGTTGGCGATCCCTTCGTGTTGGGCGAACTTGACCCACGCGAGCCAGGCGCACATGGCTGCGCCCAAGGTGCCCATCGCCATCCCCAGCAGACCGAAGATGTGAAGGGGGCGCGTCGAAAAGCTGATCAGGAATTTCACTGTCAGCAGATCGAGAATCACGCGAATCGTACGTGAGATGCCGTACTTGGAAGTGCCATGGCGGCGCGCACGATGGTTGACCACTTTCTCGACGATCGTGACTCCCATCTCGCTGGCAATGGCCGGCAGGAATCGATGCATTTCGCCATAGAGCTTCAACGGCTTCACCACTTCCGCTCGAAACACCTTCAGCGAGCAGCCGTAATCATGAAGCTTGACCCCCGTGGAAAACGAAATGATGGCGTTGGCCATCATCGACGGGAGCCGGCGGCTGAAGAAGGGATCCTTCCGGTCCTGCCGCCAGCCCGCGACGATGTCACAGCCGCGCTCTTCCAGAATCTGAATCATCCCCGGAATGTCGCGCGGATCGTTCTGGCCGTCGCCGTCGGAGGTCACGATGTAGCGGCCGCGCGCGTGGGCGAAGCCGGCGGCAAACGCGGCAGTCTGACCGAAGTTCCGCCTGAACCTGATGATGCGAAGCCGTGGATCCGTCCGCTGCAGCTCGGCGAGCCTCGCATGCGTATCGTCGGTGCTGCCGTCGTCTATGGTGAGGATCTCGTACGGCCGTCCGAACGCGCGAAGCACGGCCGTGAGCTCAGCATGGAGCTCCGCCACGTTTGGCGATTCGTTCCGCATCGGGATAACAACGGAAATCTCCGGGAACATTTCTGTAAGTGCTTCATTATACAGGCGGCAGGCTTCTAGGCCGCCCGCCGGGACTTGAACCAGATCCAGCCGAGCCCGCCGAGAAGCGCGACAGCGGCGAGAACGAGCGAGGCGGTCTGGGCGTTGTGCCTCAGAAACTCGGCCGCCTGCTGGCCATACCAGAGCGCCAGCAGCCCTTCCCCGAAGTACCGGATGCCGCGGCCAACGGCCACGGCGAGCAGGAAGTCCAGCGGACGGACACGTGCAATCCCCGCAATCAGCACAAATGGTTTGAACGGCACAGGAGGCGGGAGCAGCGAAGGCACAATCACCGAGAGCAGTCCGTGCTTCTGAAACAAGGCCAGCGCGCGGTCCACGTGTTGTTCGTGGAAGCGTCGCCGGACGAACGCCTCTCCCCCTTTGACGCCGACGTAGTACAGGAGAAAGCAGCCGGCAATCGAACCGAGGGTTGCAAGCGAGGCGTAGTAGATCATCCGCTCCCTGTGATTGGTCACGAAGATCACGATCAGCAGGTCAACGACTTCCGGGAAGGACAGGAATGAGGAGTCGAGGAGCGCAATGATGAATAGCCCTGGCCCGCCAAGTGCCAGCGCAAAGCCTTGCACCCAGCTGACCAAGCGCTTCATTCATGTGAGTGTAGACTAAGAGACGCCTGGTCACCACGAGCGCTGCGGCCACAGAACCTTCGATGGGGCGTCATACCTCGCCCTCTCCGCGCGACCCAATTCCATTTCTGATCGGCGTATCAGCCCTCGTCATCGGAACGGCTGCGGCGTGGCACTACTTCGACGCCGGTCTGTCGCTGGCACACTACGACGCGCGCGCCCACCTCGTCGTTTCGCGACGGATCATCGACAGCCTGACCCCGGGCTGGCAGCAGGTCGGCGCCGTCTGGCTCCCTCTTCCCCACCTGCTGAATATGCTGCCAGTCCAGATCGACGTGCTCTATCGAACGGGTGGGTCGGCGATCGCGATCTCGGTGGTGAGCCTCACGGTTGCGGTGTGGGCCGTCTCCAAAGTGATCCGCAGCGCGACCGGGTCGACCGCCGGCGCGATCGCCGCCTCCGCGATGCTGCTCCTCAATCCGAACGTGCTGTATTTGCAAAGCACGCCCATGACGGAGCCACTGCTTTTCGCGACGGTCATGCTCTCGATAGCACTTACCGCGGACTGGTTAGCAGCTGGCGCGGCATGGCGACCGACGCGTGCGAGCAGCGCGTTGGCGGCGGCGTGCCTCACGCGATACGAGGCCTGGCCGGTCACTGCGGCAATTGTAGGCCTCAGCCTGCCGATGCTGGTTCGCCGTGGTCTTCCTTTCGCGCGATCGCTGCGTGCGACCGTGCAGCTTACGGCCTATCCCGCAATCGCCGTCGCGTTGTTCCTCGTCAACAGCCGGTGGACCGTCGGTTCGTGGTTCGTGAGCAGCGGCTTCTTCGTCGCCGAAAACGTCGACGCGCTAGGACACCCGCTTGTCGCCTGGGATCAGCTGCGTGAAGGCCTCTATCGACTTTCCGGAACGGCGCTGGTCTGGTCGGCTGACCTTGGTGTGATTCTCATTGCGGTCGCCTGCGTCCGCTCGCGATTGAAGGCGCCGCTTGCGCTCGCGCTGGCGCCCCTTGCAGCCGCCGCATTGCCGCTCGGCGCATACATGCAGGGGCACCCATTTCGAATCCGATACGACGTGCCGCTCGTCGCCGCCTGCGCACTGATCGCAGGCGCTGGAATCGGGCTCCTCTGGAAGCGGATGCAACCGTTCGCTGCCGCGTTCGTCGTCGCCGCCGCACTAGTTCAGGCGCATCCCTTCGATCAAACGGCTCCGCTGATCCTGGAATCCCAGCGCGATGCCGCCAACCGTGTTGGCCGCGAAACGGTGACATCGTACCTGGTCAGCCATCGCGACGGCCGCACGATCATGATGAGCATGGGATCGCTCGGCCATTACATGCATGATCTCTCCGCCCACGGATTCGCCGTACGCGATTTTCTGCACGAAGGGAACGGCGATATCTGGAATTTTGCGATGACCGATCCGCATTCGGTGGTCGGATGGATCGCAATCGAGGAGAAGGCTGAAGGCGGGGATGCGCTGTATCACGAAGCGAAGCGGCATCCTGCGTTCCTGAATGGGTTCACACGGGTCGCGGAGGGAGGGGCCGTCGCGCTGTACAGGAGAGAGTAGCGACGTGATACGGAGGTGGCGACGGGAACGGAGGTCAAAACGAAGGAACGAAGTAAACGGAGACGTCGGAGGAAAATGCCGGGAGCATTTTTTCGTTCGTCTTCGTTGACTTCGTTCCTTCGTTTGAACTCCGTTCCCGCCGTAACCTCTGTGATCTCAGCTCAGAACCGGACATGCATCGTGAACAGCGCATGCCATCCGCCGAGATCGATCTTGTTCCCCAGCAGTCCCGTCTCCTGCTGGTCGATGTCGGCGGTGGCGCGCTGGAATTGCACTTCCCCGCCAACATCGAACGCGTCAGCGATCGGGGCGCGGACACCAGCGAGGATCACCGGACCGACGGAGGTGCCGTTGGCGACGTACGTGGCACGAAAGATCGAGTTGTCGGAGGTGTCAACGAACTCCCCCGACTCCGACCAGCGCCAGTTGAACACGCCGACGCCGATGCCAACATACGGCTCGACGCTGGCGTGCCCGATCGGCAGAAAACGCACCGACGCCGTAAACGGCGATATCCGGAACTTCAGCGTTTGTTCGATTTCGGAGCCGTCCGCGTTGACCAACCCTCGATACACACTGTCGACGGAGCGCTTGTAATAACCGACACCAACGCCGCTCTCGAAGTTCTTCCCCAGGGTAAACAACCATTCCCCGCTCACCGAGAACCCATTGAAGTTGTTCACCTCGAACGCGAGATCGTTGAGGTCGGCCACCATCACGTCCCCCTCGACGCGACCGTCCTCTCCGCGTGGAAAGAACCCGCCCAGTGTGACGCCCACCGCGTTGCGATGATCGGACGAGGTGACCCGGGTGATCTGTGCGAAGGCTGATGTAGGTGCAAGCAGCACGACCGTGGCCGCCAGCCCGATCGCATACCGAACACCACGCCGTAATCCAGTCAACATGAGACGGCTCCATTCAAGAATGGTGAGTTGGTGGATCGGTGATTGGTGAATTGGGTGAATTGCGCATTCGTGAATTCGTCAATTGGTGCGAATTCGTGAATTCCCTCGCGGGAACAGCCCCGCCAATTCAACACCAATTCACAATTCCGCAATTTACCGCTTTACCAACTCACTTCCCCAACTCGCTGCCCAGCCGTTCAGCATGAACAATGCCACACAGCCTGAGCAAAACCGGAGACTTAGCGGCGGTCATCGCTTGAGGTTGTCTTAGGACGGGGTCAAATTGTCACCGGGACAGAACAGACAACACAATTGGTGAATTGGTGATCTGGTGAATTGGACATCGCGTGGCTAC
>JBPYFA010000132.1:0-6536 GCA_051986585.1 Vicinamibacterales bacterium
TGTGCGCGCTGTCGCAGAATCTCTGGTGGAGCTGGGACACGGAAACGACGAGCCTCTTCCGCGAGATCGACCCGGTCCTGTGGCGGACGCTCGACAACAATCCGGTCGCACTGTTGCAGCAGATTCCCATAGATCGGCTCGAAGAGCGGGCGTCCCAGCTGGCGCTGCACAGCCGAATCAACTACGCGTATCGCCGGATGCAAGAATACCTGCGCTCGAAGCACAACTGGGGCGCGCGACATGCCGGTGTGCTCTGGGCACGACCGGTGGCGTATTTCTCCGCCGAGTTCGGGCTGCACGAATCGCTGCCGATCTACTCTGGCGGGTTGGGTATCCTTGCGGGCGATCACATCAAGGCGGCGTCGGATCTCGGCATCCCGCTCATCGGCGTCGGGCTCTACTACGATCAAGGCTATTTCAAGCAGCGCGTCGACCGCGACGGGTGGCAGCACGAAGACTACATCGACGTCGATCACCGGGTGCTGCCGCTCACGCCGGCCGTCAGCGAAGGCACCCCGATCCTGATCTCGATTGAAACGCGCACCGGCACGATTGTCGCGCGGGTCTGGCAGGTCGCGGTCGGGCGCAACAGGTTGCTGTTGCTCGACTCCGACGTCGAAGGCAATCAGCCGGAGGATCGCGAGCTGACGGCGAGACTGTACGGTGGAGACGAACGCATCCGGATCCGACAGGAACTCCTGCTCGGCGTTGGCGGCGTCCGCGCGCTCGCCGCCACAGGCATGACTCCCGGCGTGCTTCACCTCAACGAGGGGCACAGCGCGTTTGCCGGGCTCGAACTCGTCCGCCAACGGATGATCGAAGAGGGCATCGACGCGTGGGAAGCGCTTCGCCGCGTCTCCGCTCAAGTGGTCTTTACCACCCACACCCCGGTCCCGGCGGGCCACGACCGGTTTTGCTCGCGCCTCATCGACGAGCACCTCGGGCCACTCGGCGAATGCCTTGGGCTCAGCCACCATGAGCTGATGGGACTTGGCCGCGTCAATTCCGACGACGCCAGCGAGCAATTCTGCATGACCGTGCTGGCACTCAAAACGAGTAATCGGGCCAACGCCGTCTCCTCGCTGCACGGTCAGGTGTCGCGCACGATGTGGATGCCACTCTTTCCTGGGCGGAACGCCGAGCACGTGCCGATCGGCCACATCACCAATGGCGTGCACGTGCAGACGTGGCTGGCGCCCCAGATGCGGCAGGTCTACGACCGACATCTTGGCCCGGGGTGGCCGGAGCGGGCCGGCGACCCTGGTTTTTGGGAGCGCATCGACGCCGTGGACGATGGCGAGCTCTGGGAGACGCATCAGACGCTCAAGGCGCAGCTCGTTGCCACGGTCAGGCGGAGAACGGCGCTGCAAGCTGAACGACGCGGCGATCCTCCCGAGCTCGTCGCGCAGCTTCGCCGCGCGCTGAGTCCCGATGCATTGACCATTGGCTTCGCGCGGCGGTTCGCGACCTACAAACGCGCCAATCTGATCCTCGACGACGTGGAGACGATCGCATCGCTCGTCAATCACCCGCAGATGCCGATTCAGCTCGTGTTCGCCGGCAAGTCCCACCCGCACGATGCACCGGGCAAGAAGGTCCTGCAGCAGATTGCCCGTCTGACCCGTGATCCCCGTTTCGCCGGCAAAATCGTATTCGTCGAAGACTACGACATCAGCGTCGGCCGCCAGCTCGTTCAGGGCGTGGATGTGTGGCTGAACAACCCGCGGCGTCCACTCGAAGCGTGCGGCACGAGCGGCCAGAAAGTCGTGCTGAACGGCGGGCTGAACCTGTCGATTCTCGACGGCTGGTGGTCCGAGGCGTACGACGGGCTGAACGGCTTCGCGATCGGTACCGGGGCCACGCACACGTCAACCGAGATTCACGATCGACGCGACGCCGATTCACTGTTGCGCGTGCTGACGAACGAAGTGATTCCGCTCTATTACGACCGAGATCGGGACGGCCTGCCGCGCCCGTGGATCTTGAGGGTGAAGCGTGCGATCCGGACGCTCGGATGGCGCTTCAGCGCCGAGCGGATGGTCATGGACTACGTGCGCCACGCCTACATTCCTGCAGCCGGCGGCACGAGTAGCGATGTGCATCGCTGCTAAGTGGATCGTCCACGCCGATCAAGGACCACATCGCGGGCGGACCATCCAGCCGCGTGTCGCCGTCCAACCCGCACTGGACGATTTTCGCAACTGGTTGCGGCTCGGTGGTCCGCCTCGCCCTCGCGGCTTCGGCGGGACATCGCGCCATAGCGCGCCTGAGTTGACCGCGCGCGGAGGCGGATGGCTCCTCAGGGTGGATTCGAACCACCAACCCTCCGGTTAACAGCCGGATGCTCTGCCGTTGAGCTACTGAGGAACACGATGCGCCGGGACGCGCCTGTGCAGGAACGAATAGCTTAACGGATTCTCCGGCGACCGCGCAAGGACTCGCTCGCAAACGAGTTGAGCGGTGCCATTGACTTTCTCCTCGGCGCGACGGTCGCCTCCGCACGTCCGCGAACGAGCGGCAGGTACACCTCGTCGACGATCTCGATCAGCACGTCGTCGGGTGCCATTGGCACTCCGCGTGTCACGTACTCGTTGCGCAACAGCACGACCGCAACCGTGGCGACGCGTGGGTGCAGTGCCTCTGGCCGTGCTTCTCCACGGGCCACCGCCCGGCCGAGGACTGTGAGCCACAGCGCAGAGCCGGCGTCGCTCGCGCGCTCCTGAATCAACGCGAGCAACTCGGGATCGTCAGCCACGCCGGCGAGCAAGCTGCGCTGCACGCTTCCGATCGGCGATGACCACGCACGGTTGGCGCGGCGGAGCAGCTCGATGGCGTCCTCGCGGAGCGCGCCGGTGTCGGGTAGAGGCTGGTCACCGGCCGCCATCTGTCGATAGGCGGCCACGGCCAACGCGGCCCGGCTCGGCCAGCGTCGATAGATCGCATTCTTGTTCGTCGCCGCGCGCTCTGCGACCCGGTCCATCGTCAAGCCTGCGTACCCGACCGCAAGCAGCTCATCGATCGCCGCGCGCAAGACCGCCTGCTCCAGCGCCGCCCCTCGTCGCCTGCTCCGTGCTGGCTGCCGCCTCGGGCGCCGAGACTTGACCATAATCGATCTCCCGCTCTGTCGGAACCTTCAGTACCTTAGCGCAGTCGTGCCAAGGCTCGCATATCCTGATTGCATGAAAATTACGGTACTGATAGTACCTTATTGAGGAGACAGCACGAATCAAACTCTTTAGCCGTTATTGGCCGGAAGCAACGCACGATGTGAGTCGGCGCAGGAACGAGGAGGGCCATGCGAATCAAGGGAATCACATACGACACAGGGTTTTTCAACCTCGGCACGAGCACTCGGGAGCCGTTTGACCCGGACGTGGTGCGGCGCGAAATGCACATCATCCGGGAGCACCTCCACTGCACTGCCGTGCGCATCACGGGAGGCGACCCCGATCGCCTGGAGATTGCGGCAACGCACGCTGCCGACGCGGGTCTCGAGGTATGGTTCTGCCCCTTCACGAACGGCCTGACGCAGAACGAGCTGCTCGATGTTCTCTCCGACTGCGCCGATCGCGCTGAGCGGTTACGGCAACGCGGCGCTAAAGTGGTGCTGCTGACCGGCTCAGAGGTCAGCCTGTTCACGTCCGGCTTTCTTCCCGGCGAGACGCTGGCCGAACGGATCGCGCTGCTCGCCGATCCGCTTCGCGTCCGGCCGATGATCGTCGAGGTCCGCGCGCGCATCAACGAGTTCCTCCAACGGGCCGTCAAGATTGTTCGCGCACGATTCAACGGACCGGTGAGCTACGCGTCGATTCTGCCGTTCGAGGGCGTCGACTGGACGCCATTCGACATCATCGCCACCGACGCTGCCTATCGTACATCTGCAACCGCCGGTCGCTTCCGCGAGAACGTGCGCGCATTCGTTGAGCAGGGGCGTGCGCAGGGGAAGCCGGTCGCGATCACGGAGTTCGGGTGCGGTGCGCACCGGGGCGCTGGCGACATGGCCGGCCGCGACGGCTCGAACATCGTGTGGGCAGAGGATGGTCGGGCGCTACGGCCGAACGGCGAGTTCGTCCGGGATGAGGAGGAGCAGGCCAATTACCTGCGCGAGTCGCTCGACGTCTTCGATACCGAGGGCGTCGATGCGGCGTTCGTATACACGTTCGCCCGCTACGATCTCCCGCATCGCGCGGACTCAAACCGGGATCTCGATATGATGAGTGCCGGCGTGGTCAAGGTTCTTGATCGCCAGAACGCCGCACTCGATCGTGCTGATCGGCGCTACCCCGACATGCCGTGGGAGCCGAAAACCGCGTTTGACACGCTGGCTGAATGGTCTCCGACTCAACGTTCAATGATCAATGATCAATGATCACTGAATGTTGAAGCTGGAGCCGATCCCCTATACGGTTATACCCCAGAGGTGACGGATGAGAGGCTTCATCATCGGTATTTTCTTTACCATCCTGATGCTCGCCGGAGGCGCAGTGGCCGTTTCACGTCTCGGCTTGTATCCAATCGGCGCCGACAATCCGCCGGGCGCGATTGAGCGAGCGCTCGCCGGCCGAGCAATGGACGTCTACGCCGACAAGCACAAACCTGAAGGCAGCAATCCAATTCAACCCACACCAGACAATCTGATAACCGGCGCCAGAGAGTACGAAGAACATTGCGCGTTCTGCCACGGCGGCGCGAAGGCCAAAATCAGTCCGATGCAGGCTCGCTTTAGCCCGCCGGCGCCGCAGCTGATCAACCGCATCCCACATGACGACGACGCCTGGCTGTTCTGGGTGACGAAGCACGGCGTCCGCATGACCGGAATGCCGGCCTGGGACACGATCATGTCTGATGAGGAGATCTGGAAGATCGTCTCGTTCATCAAGCATAGCGACAAGCTGCCGCCGGAAGTGCAGGCCGAGTGGATCAAGAGCGCCGGCACGCCGGGAGAGATCGAGGAGCATACGCCGGAACAGCACAAGCGCTGACGTTCCGTCCACGCCGAGTAACATTCGCCGCTCGTTGCCGAGCGGCTGCCGGAGGACTCCATGACGGCGGAATCTGACTCCTACGCGGCGCGTTTGCAGATCGACTACCCGGAACGATTGGACCGTTTGACCACGTTCTTCCGCCTGATCTGGATCATTCCGATCGCGATCATCTTGGGTCTGCTCACGGCTTCGGGCGGGACCCGCGTGGTCACCGAGACCGGAGAGACCATTCGCCGATCGGGCGGCGGCATCGCCGGAGGCCTCGCCATGGCGACGGCGCTGATGATCGTCTTCCGGCAACGGTACCCCCGATGGTGGTTCGATTTCGCACGCGAACTGCTACGCTTCGGCACGCGGGTCGGCGCCTACCTTGCGCTGCTCACCGACAGATATCCCTCGACAGTTGACGAGCAATCGGTGCATCTGGAAATCGACTACCCTGACGTCGAACGCGACCTGAATCGTTGGCTGCCGCTTGTCAAGTGGCTGCTCGCGATCCCCCACGTCATCGTGGTCGTGGTGCTGAGCATCATCGCGACCTTTCTCATCGTCATCGCCTGGTTCGCCATTCTCTTCACCGGCCGGTACCCGCGAGCGCTATTCGATTTCGTCGTGGGTGTAGGCCGATGGGCAATTCGAGTCGAGGCGTATGCGATGCTGCTGGTCACCGACCGCTATCCACCGTTCAGCATGCAGTAAGTTTTGATTGTCCCTGTCCCCTTACTTCAACTGGTAGATTTGAACTCGGTTATCGGTGCTCAACAGAACGAGCTCCGGAACCTGTTCGATCAGGGCCAATCGCGCCTCGCCGACGGCGACGGTATCTACGACTACATGTGTCACGCCTTGAGTACGCAGATACTCGATCGCGGTGCGATCCGGAAAATCGCGCAAGACGTCCATATCGTGAATGTAACTGAGCGGCGCGAAACCGGAGTACCCGTTCAACAGTGGCTTCCAGAATCGCGTCGATGCCAGCATCAACCGGACGTTGCACAGGTCTTCGGTAAACGGAAGGCACGCGACGACGGCGGGCTGCTTCGTGGCGAGCGTGTCGTAAATCGGCGGAATGCCATGATAGTCGGCATACCACAATGGCGCTCGAAGTGCCTCGAGATTGGCGAGTCCAATCACCGCGACGCTGAACGCAATTGCGACGCGCTCACTGCGCTTCCGAGCGATCCGTTCCCGCAATGCCGCCAGGCCGAAGCCCGCTAGCACCGCGACCGCGATCAGGAAGAACTGACCGAACCGCGCCGGCCCGCGGATCCCACTCATCAACGGAAACACAGAGTAGAGCCACACGTACACAGGCGTAGCCGGACCAAACGAGCAGATGCAGGCAAACGCGCCAAATGCGAGCGCCATGCGAGCACGCGGGTTCTTCGTTGCGGTCCCGCTCGCGATGGCGACGATTACCAGCAACGTCGCGGTGATCCCGGGAAAGAGCGCATCAGCCTTGAAGAAGCGATGGCTCCACGTCGCGAAGTGCCAGCGTCCGCCGGTGGCGAGATAGTCGGTCGGATGTGCGGAATAGCGCACGGCCTCGTC
>JBPYFA010000133.1:0-35426 GCA_051986585.1 Vicinamibacterales bacterium
ACGCGTGGGTGCAGCTGCGGAGGCGGACGTCAGGGGATGATGTGAGCCGCGGGCCAGGGATCTCGCGCCGGGATGCGATTCGCACCATGGCGGCCGCGGCGGGCGCCTCGCTTGTCGATCCCGGTCCGGTGGTCGCGCGCCTGATCGCCGAGCAAACGGATCCTGGCTGCGCTGCGGACCAGGCGCTCGGGCGACTTGTCGGCACCCTGCCGCTCTCTCGCCCGGGCGGTGTGGTGCAGCCCTTCGGCGTCAAGATTGGCGGTCGAGGGCTGGACGCCCGGCTCAACACGGACCTGTCGAAGCTCGAGCCGGATCGACTGATCACGCCAACCGATCAGATCTATCTGCGCACCGAATGTCCGCCGGCCGTCGCAGCACATCAAGGTCCGTGGACCATCAGGGCGTCGGGACTTGTCGCCAAACCCTCCACCGTGGCGCTCGACGACGTCATCCGTCGCGCCCGGCCGCTGGGCGCGCATCTGCTCGAGTGCTCGGGCAACAACAACCCGGCCAACTTCGGCCTCATGAGCGTCGCCGAGTGGGACGGCGTGCCACTGGTCGATGTCGTCGACACGCTGGCGCCATCACCCCAGGCCACAGCCGTCCTGGTCAGCGGCGTCGACCCCGATCAGCCGTCCGTCACTTCGATTCCTGGCGCGAGCTGGGTCTTCCCGCTCTCGACGCTCGATTCGCTCGGCGCATTCCTCGCCGTGCGCGTCAACGGCGAGGCACTGCCGCTCGATCATGGCAAGCCAGTACGGCTCGTCGTCCCGGGGTGGTATGGCTGCTCCTGGATCAAGTGGGTCGCAGAGATCCGGCTGGCCGACGCGTCGGAGCCGGCAACGAGCCAGATGCGGGAGTTCGCAGGTCGCACGCACCAGACTGCCGCGCACGACCTGGCGGCCACCTACGCGCCGGCGGCGATTCAGACCGCGGCCACGGCGATTCGCGTGGAGAAGCGCCAAGGACCCGGCGGCCTCGAGTACCGCATCGTCGGCATCGTATGGGGTGGCGCGCGTGTGGTGAAGCGTCTCGCGATTCGGTTCAACGAGGGGCAACCGTGGCAGCCGTTCGACATCTGCCCTCCCCCGCTTTCCAGCCGCACGTGGTCGTTGTGGAGCTACCGCTGGAAGCCTTCAGCGCCCGGCGTCTACAGCATCGCGCTGCGCGTGCCCGACGACTCCGTGCCGCAGCGCCGTCTCGATAGCGGCTATTACGTCCGGCAGGTCTCCATCGATGAGATCTGAGGCTCTATCTTCAGAATCGTGAGGATCGGATCCAGGTGTCGGAGCGGGACCAGGCGCGGTCGAACTCTTCGGTGACTTCCCGCGACGGCTTCCCTTGCGCGGCGAGAGCCTGCGAAACCCCGAGCAGCGACCAGCCGTTCTTCGGGTGTTTTTGGAGGTCCGCGCGGTAAACGGATTCCGCGTCGGCTGGGCGGCCTACCTCGATTAGCGCCGCCCCGAGCCAGTGGCGGGCGCTAAATGGCAGCGGCTCGGGCTCGTCCCACACGAGCGCGTCTTCGATCGCGACCGCCTTCTCGAAGGCAGTGATGGCAGCCGCTTTGTCACCGCCGACGAGCGCGATCTCTCCCTCCAGGATGCCGGCGAGCACGCCGAAGAGCGCCTTCGCGTTGTTGGCACCGAACTGCGCGGTCGACGTATTCGCGGCGCTCATGAGCGACGTCAGGTGCGTTTGCGCGACAGCACGGTTCCCTGCCCGCAGCTGTGCGTAGCCCTGAGCGAAATCCCAGACCGGTCCCGAAAGCAACCCCTGGGTCTTCGTGTTCAGATCGGCAAGGATGTCTTCGAAGCGTCCGAACCTCACTAACGTCAGCGACAGGAAGATCGGATTCTTCGTCATCCGCGAGTAGTCGCGACTCGCCTGGATGGCGATGGCGCCCTGGCCGTCCATCGAGGCGGCGAACACGAGCATCTGCAAGTCGTGCCACGGATAGATCGCGACGCCTTCTCCCACCAGCGACTTCAGATCCGAGTGCCACGCGTCGAGGCTCGCCCGCACCGCATCGCCCCATCGTCCGACCTGCGTCCACGTATGCGACGGCATGTGGTTGATGTGGCTGGCCCCAGGGATCGATCGCCCGATGAACTCGGCGCACGCGGACGCGCGTCCCGGTTCGCTCGTCGCCTCGGTGATGTGGATGTACAGGTGGCACGCGCCGGGATGGTGGATGTCGCTCGCCAGGGCGCGCTCCAGCACGCCGACGATGCGCTGGACGTTGGGGTTGGCGAGATCGCGGCGGCCCGAGCGCGGCTCGAGGAGGAAGAGCGCCTCGGCGTACAGCACCGCGGCGTCGAGGTCGTTCGGATAGGCGTCGACGACCTGTTTCATCGCGTCGGCATAGGCACGGTCCTGATCGACGCGCCGCGCCGGATCGAAGCGCGCGACGTAGCGGACCGACATCGCCTTGATGAGCGCCTGCTCGATCGGCGTCGCGTGCGCAGGTGCCAACGCGATCGCCTTTTGGATTGCGGCGTACGCGTACGGCGCTTCTTCCGCGCTCATCGTCCAGTTCAGGTCAGAACCCCACGCCCACGCCTCGCCCCAATAGCAGATGGCGCACTCGGGATCGCGAGTCTCCGCCTCCCGAAACGATCGCACCGCCTCGGGCTTCGCGAACGCGTACGTCAGCTGGAAGCCTTGGTTGAAGAAGGCCTGCGCCTCGCTGTTGTGCGACGAGATCGGCCGCTTGAATGGACCCATCGCGGTCGTGTAGAGCGCGATGCGGCCGTTGAACGCGGCCGGCGGGGCGTGGTCCATATGCGGATCTGGCGCCGGCGGCTTGCTCTGCGTGTAGACCGCCGTTCCCGCGAAGGCGACCGCCGCCGCGACCAACGCGCCAAAGACCAGTCTCCGACCCTGTGTAGACGTCGTTTCAAAACCACTCTCGTGGCTTCCGGCTTTAGCCGGAAGTGGCTGGCGGCCGCGACTTCCGCCTGAAGGCGTAAGCCACATGGGCATCATGAAACCATCTCTAGGCACGGAATCGACGATATCGCACACGGAGGCGCGCTTCCAGTCTGGGGATTCGGGATCCGGGATCAGGAGCTGGAAGCTAGAAGCTGGTAGCTGGAAGCTGGTAGCTGGTAGCGAAAGGTGTAGAATCCGGCCACATGAAAATTCCGCATTCGTCGTCTCGGCGCGAGTTCCTCGTGACGGCGTCAGCTGCCGCCGCGGCGTCGGTGCTGCCTGTGTCCGCACGCGAGCAGGCACCCAAGGCAGCCGCTCAATGGCCGATCGGGTGCCACACGCGGCCGTTCACAGGTTTCCGGGCGAGCCAGGCGGCGAACCCGGATTACGTGCTGGACGCCGTGAAGGCTGCCGGCTATCAGTATTCCGACATGATTTCGCCCGCGCCGCCGGGCGGCCGCGGCGGCGCCGGTCGCGCGGCAGGGTCGGGCGCAGCTCCCCCCGCCGGAGGCGCCACACCGCCGGGACGCGCGCCCGTGACGCCGGAGATGATTGCCGCGTTCAAGGAGAAGCTGACGACGCGTGGACTGAAGTCGAACATCGCCAGTCTGCCGACAGCAGCGAAGGGTGTCGCGCTTCCCGATGCCATCGCCGCGGCGCGTGAGGTGATCACGACGGCTCACGGCCTTGGGCAGAAGTTCGCGCTCAACCTTGGCGTCGAAGACGAGGAGCGCTGGGTCGACTGGTGCAAGGTGCTCACTGACGCGGCGTCGTTCGGCCGCGACCGCGGCGTCAAGGTGGTGGTCAAACACCATCATGGCCTGAACAACACGTCGCTGGATCTGCTCGCCTGGATCAAGCAGGTCAACCATCCCAACTTCGGGGTCTTCTTCGATCCCGGCAACGTCGTTTACTACACCGGGAAGGATCCCGTGAAGCAGCTCGAGATCATCGGGCCGCACGTGAGCGGTGTGGTCGCGAAGGACTGCAACGCGCCTCACTTTCTCGAGCGTGCGGTTGGCGATCCGCCGTTCGGCACGGCCGTGACCGGCCCCGGTAACCCCGAGGTGATGATCCAGTTCGGGACGGGTAAGGTCGATTTCCCCGCGTTCTTCAAGAAGCTGAAGTCGTACGGCTTCAACGGCCCGGTGATGGTCGAGGGCACCGAAGTCGGCAGCACGCTCGAGCAGACGATTGCCAACGCACGCGCCAACCGGGAGTTCCTGGAGAAAGTCTTCGCGAGCATATAGCGGTTCACGCGGACCGAGGTCTGCAATTGGAGAGCCTCATGAATTCGAACACGTCCCGATCGTCGCGCCGCAACTTCCTGTCCGCCACGGTTGCCGCCTCGGCGTCGCTGTGGATCCCGAAGCCAGTCAGGGGCTACACCGCAAGCGAGATGCGGGCGTTGTTCCCGGAGAATGACGCACCGGCGCCGACAATCAAGCCCGGCGTCTCGAAATGGGAGCTTGACACGCCTGCGCTGTGCGTCGACCTCGACAAGATGGAGAGCAACATCGCGACGATGCAGGCGGCGCTGAAGAAGACCGGCCTGCCCAGCCGCCCACACTCGAAGACGCATAAGTGCGCGGCGATCGCCAAGTACCAACTCGCGACCGGGTCGATCGGGATCTGCTGCGCCAAGCTCAGTGAAGCGGAGGCAATGGTCGCCAACGGCGTCGACAAGATTCTGATGACGACGTCGAACCCGTCGAAGAACAAAATCCGCCGCGCCATGGCAATCCGCAAGGCCCATCCCGACTTCATCCAGGCGGTCGACTACGAGGAGAACGCGCGCGACCTGTCGGCCGCCGCGAAGGAAGCAGGCGTCGTTGCCGACGTCGTCATCGACGTTGCGGTCGGCACTCGCAGCGGCATTCCGGCGGCGGACGCCCTCGCGCTCGCGCAGGTCATCGACAAGCTGCCGAATCTCAAGCTGCGCGGCATCCTCTCTTACGACGGCGGCGTGCAGCACGCAAAAGGTTTCACCGCCCGCAAAGAGCGCGCACTCAAGACGATCGAGCCGAACGTCGCGGCCTTCGAGGCGATGAAGAAGGCCGGCCTGAACATGCAGATCTTCAGCGGCGGCGGGACCGGCACCTACAACATCATGCAGGCCGTACCCGGCTTCACCGACCTGCAAGTCGGCAGCTATCTCTTCATGGACATGCAGTACATGGCGATCGGGAGCGAGACGGGTGGAGACGTCTACACCGACTTCGCGCCGTCGCTGACGGTCCTGACGACTGTCCTCAACAACCGCTTCCCCGACAGACTGACGACCGATGCCGGCGCAAAGGCGCTGACGCTGAACACGCCGACGGCCGGCGTAATCGGCGAACCAGGGATGGAATACAACGCCGGCTCCGACGAATTCGGCGTCATCCGGCTCTCGTCGCCGCCGAACAAGCAATACAAGATCGGCGACCTCCTCGAGGTGATCGTTCCGCACTGCGATCCGGCCGTCAACGAGTACGACCAGTTGTACGGCATCCGCAAGGACAAGGTCGAGGTCGTCTGGCCGATTACTGGCCGCGGCAAGTCACAGTAGAGCGGTCAGGATCCGACATGGAGACGCGACGAACGTTCCTGACGACGGCTGGTGCGGGATTGCTGGGTGCGCGGCTGGCGCGCGCCCAAGCACCGGCGGCACCTGCGCAAGGACAAGGCTCGGCGTTCCTCGGCGAGCGCACGCGAACGCCGGAGAAGCCGCCGCTCGTACGGAAGATTAAGACTACGCCACTCTTCAAGAGTCCAGAGGGCTACCCGAACGGCATCGCCGTCGCCCCGGAGGGCCTGTGGATCTGCGAGCAGAAATCCGACAACGCAGTGCTCGTGGATTGGAAAGGCAAGCTCCTCAAGACGCTGAAGAGCCAGTCAAAAAATACGAGCGGCATCGCCTATGGCGACGGCTGCGTCTGGATGGCCGGCAACAACTCCGCGGCCGAAGGCGTGTTCCAGATCGACATGGACGGCAATCAGCTCTCGCACCGCCAGATTCCATTGGGGCCGGCCGAGAACGGCGGCGGCTGTCACGGCGTCGAGTACGTGGACGGAAAGATCTTCATCGCCGCCCTCCGGCTGCGCGGCATCCTTCGCGTGGACGCGAAGACGTGGCAGCCGGAGTTCATGATCCCGTACGCGGTCCCGCGCGCCCATGGTATCGCCCACAACCCGGCGGACGACACGGTCTGGATGGTCACGGGAACAGCCGACGGCCTCGCCGGGCTGATTCAATACGACGGCAAGACCGGCCGCACGATTTCGACCGCGGCCTTCGCCAAGACCGACTGCGATCCGCACGGCCTCGCCTGGCACGATGGTGCGTTGTACAGCTGCGACGCCGGAATTCACCCGGGATGGGTGGACGACATCAGCCCGACGCACGGCTACATTTTCAAGATCGATTTCGTCGAGTAGCCGCCGGTTATGCCGGCAGCCGAGTCGACTGCCACGCCACCATCTGCCACGCGCCGCCGCGATTGATGTGTGCGTCTGTGTAGCGGATCTTGATCGTCAGATCATTGCCGTTCTGGATCACGTGCACGGCGGCTCCGCCTGTCACGATCGCCATGTTGCCGAAGACGTGCACTTTCTGATCGGTCGCGTCGACCGTGAGGTACTTGATCTTGCCGGTCTTGATGTCGTCGATGAAGGCCTTCTTGTCCTGCACCAACGCGTTGCTGTGCGTGTAGCTCAGCTCGTCGCCGAGCAGCTTCTCCAGCGCTGCGGCATCACCCTTGAGCATCGCGGCAAAGCGTGCGTTCTCCGCTTTCAGGACCGCCTGCTCCGCCGCTGCATTCGCCTGTCGGTCGGCCCCTGCCGCAGCTGCCCGCGTCCACGTAAACGCGCTTACCGCGGCCACTACCATGACCGTCACCGTCGCTCTCTTTCCGAACTGCAACATCAGAATCCTCCTGTGACGAGTTAAAAGACACACTAGTCGGTGCGGCCGCGGCCTTCGATCGGCCACACGTGTTCGACCATTCCCTTCCGCACGGCGAAGAACACGTTGTACAGGTTCACGGTCGTATCGCAATGGCCGGGCATGATCTGCACCTGATCGCCGACCTTGAGATCGCGGCTGGGATTCTGGAGACGCAGCGATCCGTACTCATCGCCGGCGACGCCGAATGTCGCTCCGGTGATGTCCATGGGCTCGGGCGTTGATTCGTCGGTGGAAAGCGCTTTGCCGCCGGCGTCGACGATGGCGCGGCCGGCGACCGCACGGCTGATGACGGTTGCGAGCACCGACAGCGAGTTTCCGAACTCGGAGAACTCCGGCGTGTCCTTGCCGCCGATCTTATTGTAGTGGGAGTCCATGAAGATGTACGACCCGGGCTGGATCTCCGTAACACCCTCATAGTCGGCATCGATGTTGTAGCTGCCGGTCCCGCCGACGCTGACCATCTGGACCGGGAACCCGGCCTTCTCCAGCGCGTGGCGCGCGGCGACCACGCGCTCGTTCGACTGCAGCTCGCGGGCCTTCCGGTTGTCGAATCCCATGACGTGCTGGTTGTTGCCGCCATAGCCCTGAAGGCCAATCAGCTCGAGGCCCTTCTGCTTCGCGATCACCTGCGCGAGCGCAACGACTTCCTCGGGCTTCTCGAGACCGGTGCGGTTCTGCCCGACGTTGACGTCGATCGCCACCTTGAGTCGCCGCTTGGAGGCGAGCGCTGCCTCGGAAAGATCGATGGCGTTCTGCTCGTTGTCGACGACCGCCTTCACGTCGGGGGTCATCGCGAGCAGCGTCATGAGCCGCGCGATCTTGAGCTTGCCGACGACTTCGGCGGTGATGAGGACGTCCTTGATGCCGCCTCGGATCAGGACGTCGGCCTCGCCCAGCTTCGCAGCGCACAGTCCTTTCGCGCCTGACGCGAGCTGCAGCTTGCCGACGGCCGGTGACTTGTGCGCCTTGCCGTGGGGCCGGAAGCTGACCGGACGATCCTTCATGTAGCTTGCGAGCTTCTGGAGGTTGTGCTCGAAGATGTCGAGGTCGATGAGGAGTGCCGGCGTCGGCAGTTCCTTGATGCTCTTGTTCACGAAGCCGCGATACTGCGGCGCGACCAGCGCGTCCTCACCGCCATGTCCTCCCTGAGCCGATTGCTCGATGTCGTGAGCGCTGGCTGAGACAGGAATCCCGGCGGCGCACCCGAGCGCTCCGGCGGCTGCCGACTTCGCGAGGAACCCTCGCCGGCTGATGCTGCCCGAATTGCTTTTCATGTTCGCCTCACTTGCCTTTCGGCCTCGCGATCGGTCGTGTCGACGAGTCACTGGCCTGATGGTTTCTGTGCGAGAAATGTGACGCCGTTCAGGATCTCGGTCTGGCGCGGAAGCTCTGTGCTGCCGGCAGGCATCTTGTTGACGCTGAGAACGAACGACAGGACGTCCGCGATCTGCTGCCGTGACAGCGTCCCGGGCTTGTCCATCGGCATTGTTGTTCGGACGCGCTCGAGCATGTCACCCATCGTCAGGCCGTTCCAGTTGGCGGCAAAGTCGGGACCGCTGAGCGGCTTGACCGGACCGTTGCCTTCCAGGTTCTCCCCGTGGCATGCGATGCAGTGCGCGGAGTACAGTTCCTTCCCGCGCAGCGCCTGGTCCTCGGTGTACACGCCGTCCCACACTGAGTGCTTCGTCGCCGCTCCGCCCGTTGCTGGCGCAGCGGACGGGCTGGCCTGCTGCGCCGCGCGCGCCCAGCTCCCCCCGATCAGCACCGTCGTCGTCACCGCGCCGATCGCGCTGACGCGTGCGAACCACGAGTGATGTCGTCGCGCCCGCCCGGCGCCGCTCCCGAGGGTCAATACCATTGCTACTTCCACACGACTTCGATCGCCTCGAAGTTGCTCGCGCCCACGTTGGTAATGCTATGCCGATAGGGGCCGGTGTGCCAGTCGAAGTCGCCTGGTTGCATCGCGAGGCGCGCGGCCGCCTGGCCATCCGGCTCGATCTGCAGGTCACTGCCGTGAACCGCGACCAGAAGATGCGAGCGCGCGTGCGCGTGCGAGCCGGTCGACTGGCCGGGCCCGAGCACCAGGCGATCGACGTGGATCAGATCGTTATCGAGGACGGCCGAGGCTCCTGTCGCCGCGGGCGATGGCTTCACGTCGCCGGGGCCGGTTGTGTCCCGCCCCTGAATCTGGATCGTGATGTTCCGGAACGGTGTCGCGACCACGTTGCCAACCCGGTGGGTCACCACCGGCGAGTAGCGGACCTCCCCATCCTTGAGGATCAGATCGGTGAGCTCAGTCGACCCGAGCACCTGCGCTTTCAGCGTAGCCGCGCCGATCGAAACATACACGTACGGATTCTCGTGGATGTGGTACAGCGTGCTGTCGAACCCGGGGACGGTGACGTCGAGTATCCGGACGTACCGGTTCTCGAGCATGACGTTGTGGTGTGGCTCGCGGATCGCCGGAACGGTGTAGGTCGGAAGCGGCGCGCCTTGTCCGAGCCAGGCGGCCACCGCAGATACGAGGAGGAACGTTTTCATCGTCGAGATGCTCTAACGCGCAGTCGTCGCGTCGGCCGGCAGCTTGAACGCCAGGAGCTCGCCGCTCGATGCCGCCCCGCTTGTCGCGATCACGATGTATTGCTGGCCGTTCAGCATGTAGGTCATGGGTGAACCGGTCTGCGGCGCCGGCATGTAGACGGAACCGACTTCCGCGCCTGTGGCCTTATCGTAGGCGCGAAGCATCGCGCCGCGCACGCCGGCCGGCGTCGTGAAGAAGCCAGGCTCGCCCGCGATCACGAGCGTCTTGGTCACGAGCGTCCCGATTCGGCCGTTCGATCGTCCGGTGCGGGGAATGTTGAGCCCCTTGAGCGCCGGGTGATTCCGCACCGCGTCCGGCGTTTCGCCATGAGCGACCTGCCAGACGATCTCACCCTTCCCGAGATCGATCGCGGTGATGCGTCCCCAAGGTGGCTTCACGAGCGGAAGACCCTGGACCGTGAGCGCACCACCTCCGCCTTCACCCGAGTCGCTATCCCCTCGGCCTCCGCGGCCGCCTCCCCGGCCAGCCGTTGCTGTGCCACCTGCGCCGCGTCCGCCGCCACCGGCTCGACCACCCCTCGTGGTTGCTGTCCCCAGGATGTACTCCATGTCGGAGCGCTCGGGATCGTGAACCAGTCCTCGCGCGGTAATCTGCGTGAACGAGTAGATGTAAAGAATCCCGGTCTGCGGATCGATAGCACCGCCCGGCCAGTTGGGCCCGCCATTGTTGGACGGCAGCACCAGTGTGCCGAGGAGCCCGTCCGGCTGGCTCACGATCGCCGGCGTATACATCGGACCCAGTTTGTACCGGGACACCAGCTTCACCGCCTCGGCGCGGAGCTCCGGCGTGAAGTCGATGAGGTCGTCGATCGAAACGCCCTGGCGATCGAACGCCGGCGGCTTCATCGGAAAAGGCTGCGTCTTGCTGGTCTTCTCGAGCGGCACATCGGACTGCGGCACCGGACGTTCCTCGATCGGCCAGAGCGGCTGTCCGGTCTCGCGGTTGAAGAGAAAAACCCACGACTGCTTGGTCGGCTGCGCGACGGCCTTGATCACTTTGCCGTTCATCGTGAGGTCGAGCAGGATGGGCGCGCACGGGATGTCCCAGTCCCAGATGCCGTGGTGCACGAGCTGATAGTGCCACTTGCGCTTCCCGGTCTTCAGATCGACGGCGACGAGGCTCTCGCCGAAGAGACCGTTTCCCGGCCGGTGGCCGCCGTAAAAATCACCGGTGGGCAGCTCCACTGGCAGGTAGACGAGGCCCAGTTGTTCGTCGATGCTGATCTGCGCCCAGACGCCCGTGTTGCCGGTGTATTCGAGCGAAGCCTTGTCGTCCCACGTCTCCGAGCCGAACTCACCCGGCTTGGGGATGGTGTGGAAGATCCAAATCCTCTTCCCCGTACGAACGTCGTAGGCGCGCACGTAGCCCTTGACGTTCGTCTTGCTCTTCGGCGTGAAGCTGACGAGGTGCGCTGCGCCAATGATGATCGTGTCCCCGGCGACTACGGGCGCCGCATGCAGACCGATCTCGCCGGTGACGGGATCCATGTCCTGATCGTCTTCGAGCTTCAGGTCGACGATGCCATGCGCGCCGAATTCGGGAATCGGCACGCCGGTCTTCGCGTCGAGCGCGATCAGGCGGTATCCAGGCGTGACATAGAGGATCCGCTCCTGTCGGCCATCGGTCCAGTACGCGAGGCCGCGCCCTGACAGTTGCCGCGGAGCCGCTTCGCCTCGCGCGCCCTCATTCTCGCTGTGCATCCACAGCATCTCGCCCGTGCCGGCGTCGAGAGCGACGACGGCGCGCCGCGAACCAGCGGTGGTGTACAGCTTCCCCTTCACCATCAAGGGCGTGGACTGGAAGTTGTACTCGGCACGTGGACCGAGGCTGTCGGTCTTGAATCGCCAGGCGATTTCCAGGTCGCCGAAGTTGTCGCGATTGATTTGATCGAGCGGCGCGTAGCGCGTATTGCCGAGATCACCGCCGTACGTGGGCCACTCGCCGTTCGGCGCGCCTTTCTGCGCGCTCAAGGGGAGCGATACGCCGGCGAACATGCAGAACGTCAGGAAGGCGCGAGACCAGGCTCGGATGCGCACGGGTGGCGACACGATATCGATCCGCGGCCGGAGTGTCCAGTCTTACCCCGAGGGGCTTCGCCCCTCGGACTCCCCTGCACGCTCTCTCGCTCGCCGCTTCGCCGGCTCGCTCCGTTCGCGTGGCTCGCGTCGCTGCGCTCGCTCGCATCTTGCCTCGACTCTGGCAATCAGCAATTGGCAATCAGCAATCAGAATTTACCCTGCCAATACGTTGCTTGCCTAGCCCGATCTGACGTATACACATGCCACCATCGCCGGAAGGAGATTTCACTGTGCGCAGCTCCGCCTCGGGCTTGTTTGGCGCGTTCCTCACCTCGGTTGCCGTCGCTGGCTTGTACGCGTCTAACGCACTGGTTGCACAGACGGGTGATGTCCATTTCGTAGGAAAGACGAAGTACCTCAATAACGCGCGCGCGGTCGTCGTACACAGCATCGACGATTCCACGAAGCTCGTGGTCAACATCGCCGACGCGATGGACAAGTACGACATCAAGGGCACGTTCTTCATCAGCACCGAGCAGGACCCGCCGCCGGAAGAACGCTTCTTTAATCAGCTGCAGGTCTGGCTGCTGTGGCCGCGGATGCAGAAGGCATGGGAGAACGGCCACGAAATTGGCGCGCACGCGGTGACGCACCCGTGCAGCCGCCCGCAGTCGGACACGACGAGCGAGAACTACAAGAACTTCTGCACCACCGCCTACACGGACGAGGAGATCGTCGGCTCGCGCGACATGATCCTCAAGCGGACGACGCAACCGTACGTCTGGAGCTGGGCCTATCCCTGCGGCCACTGCGCGACGTTCGACTTCATCCAGAAGCGCATCGCCGCCGCCGGCTACATCGTCGCCCGCAACTATCCAGGGGAGGCGCTGGGCCTCCACATCAGGCCCGACCTGCAGACGTGGGCGGACAATCCGTACGACGCGCCGTACACGCAAGTGGTGCAGAAGCCGGGCGGCCGCGGCGCGGCGACCGCACCGCCCGTCAACGTGCCCGACCTCGATGCGAAGTTCGACGAGATCTACGCGAAAGGCGGTATCTACCACTTCATGTCTCACCCGCAGTCGCTCGACTTTGGGCCCGACGGCTTCTACGAGAAGCACCTGTCGCACATCAGCCGTAAGCCAGACATCTGGTATGTGCCGATGGGGCCGGTCTACGCATTCCACAAGATTGTTGAGAGCACCGAGGTCAAGCCGCTGAGCAAGGGCAGCGCGAAGGCGCGCTTCGCTGTTTCGAACACGCTCGACCCGAAGATCTACAGCGGCAGCCTCACGCTGGATTTCACCGTCCCTGCAGGCATCACGGTGACGTCAAACGGCAAGAAGCTGACTGAGAAGACGGGGCTGACCGACCGGTGGAACGAGGAGTACGTCCGCCGCGACGGCGAGCATCTGTACGTCACCGTCCGTTCGAATACAACGCTGGAGTTCCGATGAATCGCCGCACGTTCACCCTCGGAGGATTGGCGCTGATTCTGTCGGTGGCTGCGATGCCCGCGGCGCAAGCCGTGGACGTGACCGGCCCCTGGACGATGACGTACACGACCAAAGACGGCGTCAAGATGTCGAGCACGGTCACGTTCAAGAGCGAAAACGGCGCCCTTGCCGGGACCATTACCAGCCCTCGCGGTTCGGTGGCGCTCAACGAAGTCGCGGTCAACGGCAACGAGATCGCCTTCGCCGTGATCCGGGTCGGCTTCGGCGACACCATTCGGATCGACTACAAGGGGACGATCAAAGGCGACACGATGACGCTCAAGATGACGGTCGGCGCGCGCGAGCCGCTCGACGTTACGGCGAAGCGCGGTGGGTAGCCGCCGCGCGGCGGTCGTGCTGCTTTCAATCGTCCTGAGCGCCGGGATCCTCGCTGCGCAGGGCTCCGCATCGAAGTCGCTCCAGGTCTACGTGATCGACACCGAGGGGGGCAAGGCAACGCTCTACGTGGCTCCGAGCGGAGAGACCGTTCTGGTGGACAGCGGCAATCCTGGTGGCAGAGACACCGATCGCATCATGGCCGCGTTGTCGGATGCGGGCGCGACCACGATTGACTACCTGGTGTCGACGCACTATCACGTCGATCACGTTGGCGGGCTTCAAGAGCTCGCAGGCCGCATACCGATCGGCACCTTCGTGGATCATGGCACAACCGTCGAGGGTCCAGTCACTTCACTCCGGGAACAGGTTCCCGGCTTCCAGGTCGCGTATGCCGCGCTGCACGCCAAGGCGAAGCACCTGGTTGTGAAGGCGGGCGACCGTCTGCCTGTCGCCGGCCTCGACTGGCGGATCGTCGCGTCTGCGGGTGAGGTTCTCAAGACGCCGCTGCCTGGAGCTGGCAAGCCGAATCCGGTGTGCGCCGGGTTCAAGAACGCGATCGACGCCACCACCTGGCGCGATCCGGAGGATGACCAGTCCGTTGGCAGCCTGATCGCCCTGGGGAAGTTCCGCATGATCGACCTTGCCGACCTCCTGTGGGACAAAGCGGTCGCGATGATGTGTCCGAACGACACGATCGGTGCTATCGACCTGTACCTCGTCACCGGCCATGGCGCCGACGTCTGCAGCGCCGACCCGCTCGTGCACACGCTTCACCCGCGTGTCGCGGTGATGTACAACGGGACTCGCAAAGGCGGAGGCGTCACCGCGATGCAGGGTGTGTGGCGGTCTCCCGAGCTCGAGGATTTCTGGCAGCTGCACTGGTCGTACAACGGCGGCCTCGAGCTGAACTCCGCCGGAATCTTCATCGCCAACATGGACGAGCCCGCGACAATCGCGGGGATTCTGACCGCGCCTCCGCGTGGCGGCGGTCCAGCGGTCGTGCCTTCTGCTGCTGCCGCGACGCCAGCGACTGCGCCAGCTCCGACGGCGCCCGCGCCGGTAGCGTCGCCACCAGCTCCGGCTGCCGCGCAACCAGGCACGCCTGCCACCACGGCTCCCACGCCGCAAGGCCGAGGGCGCGGTGGCGCAGCGGCGCACACCCCCGCTTACTGGATCAAGATCTCCGCGCAGCCGGATGGCACGTTCACCGTCACCAACACGCGAAACGGGTTCAGCAAGACCTACGTCACTCGGGCAAAGTAAAGCTGAAGAGCACGTTGCCTGCAGTCAACGCGACGTACTGACGCCCGTCGATCGCATAACTGATCGGCGCGGCGGCATGATTGCCGCCGGTCTGGTAGTGCCAGAGATCCTTCCCAGTCTTGGCATCGAGCGCGATGATGTTGCCGTCGCGAGCGGACGCGAACAGCACGCCACCGGCAGTCGCGAGCACACCGTTCGACAGCGAGCCCTGGAACAGCTTGAAGTCCCACACGATCTTTCCTGTTTCCGGATCGATTGCCTTGATGCCGGCGCTCGGCGGCGGATCGTTGGGGCCGCGCGCGGGCGGTGCTCCACGCCCCGCCGCGCGCCCGAGGTACTCACGTCCCTTTTCTGGCACCTGCGGTGCGCTGATATACTGCGCACCCGCCTCTGAGTACTCCAGGTAGAACAGGCCTGTGATCGGGCTGTACGAAGGCGACTGGAAGTTTGTGCCGCCTCCGCCGGTCGGATACACCAGGATGCTGCCTTCCGGGCTCGAGTTCGATCCAGCAAGGGGCTTCGGCCGTCCGTTCTCGTCGAAGCCATCGTTCCAGGTCTGGTGGATGAACGGCGTGCCGGACAGGAACTTCCCGGTCACGCGGTCGAGGACGTAGAAGTGCCCGTTGCGATCGGCGTGCATGAGCAGCTTGCGCGGCTGCCCACGCCAGATCCGATCGACGAGCATCATGTCTTCGGTCGAATCCCAGTCGTGCCCGTCGTTCGGCGTGAACTGGTAGTGCCATTTGCGGCGGCCGGTGTTGGGATCGATTGCGAGAACGGAGTCGGTGTACAGGTTGTCGCCGTCGCCGCGGACCGATCGATCTGTCATCGCCGCCGGATTGCCGATCGGCCAGTAGACGGTGTCGAGCTCAGGATCGTAGGTGCCCGTCAACCACGTGCCTCCGCCGCCCGTCTTCCAGCTGTCCCCTTTCCACGTCTCATTCCCCGGCTCGCCGGGAGCGGGGATCGTGTAGGTGCGCCAGAGATGCTTGCCGTTCACGTCGTACGCATCGAGGAAGCCGCGCAGCGCATACTCACCACCGGCGTGGCCGACGATGATCTTGTCCTTTACGATGAGCGGCGGGCTGGTGATGTTGAACCCTTCCATCGTGTCCGCAACCTGCACTTCCCAGATGAGAAGACCGGTGCGCGCATCGAGGCACACGAGTGCGGCGTCATTCGTGCCGACGAACAGACGATGGCCGAGGATCGCAAGCCCGCGATTGACGACGTCCGTCTCGCCCGGATTGCGGACCTTCTGCGGTCGGATGTAGCGCCAGATCTGCCGACCGGTGCGCGCGTCCATCGCGGTCACCGTACGTGGACTGCCGCCGCTCGTGCCGTACATGACGCCGTCGACGACGAGCGGCGTGCTCTCGCTGACGTTGTCGCCTGGCACCGGCGTCGACCACGCCGCGCGGAGCCGCGACACGTTGGTCGTGTCGATGCTTTTCAGAGACGAATAGTGCGTGCCCTGGTAGTTGCCCCAGTACATCATCCAGTTGTGCGGTTCCTTGTCCGAATTGAGCAGCCGCTCCAGCGTGACGCCACCCGGGACCGGCGGCGCAAGCGCGATCTTCGCCGGATTGCGACCCTGCTGCGCGCTGAGATACGCAACCAGGTTGTTCACGTCCGCCGGTGAGAGGCGCGTCGGGTAGTCGGCGGGATGCGGCGGCTCCGTATCGACAGCGACCGACGCCAGCTGCGACTTGTCGAAGAGGTGAAGCTCACCGTTGAGGCCCATCATCTGCAGCGAAAAGGTGTCCTCGTTGCGCCGCGCGCCTCGATAAATCTGCCCATTCTTCGTCCTCACGACGAGCCACGTCGTCGGCGAGGCGCCGCGGCCGCCACCGCGGCCGCCGGCCACGGCTTCCGGAGCGATGACCTTCTGTCGCAGCACGTCGGGCATGAGCCGGCCCGCGTTCGACAGATCCGGTCCGCCGACGCTGCCGCGTCCGTTCACTTCATGGCAGTCGCTGCAGGCCCCCTTGGCGAAGAACACGCCTTCCCCGGCGGCAACGTCTCCCGTCGCGGTGCCTGCGGGCGCCGTGCCCGGCGCCCTCCCCTGAGTGCTGTGAATGAAGCTGACCAGCTGCCACACCTGCTCTTCCGTGAAGTTGGGGAAGCCCACCATCTGCGTTCCCGGAACGCCGTTCCTGATCGTCCGGAACACGTCCGCGTCCGTGTTCCCGTTCTTCAGCGTACCCGTCAGCGCCGGGCCGCGGTCGCTGCCCTGACCGCCGGGGCCGTGGCAGCTCTGACATACCTGGTTGAAAAGCGTCTGCCCTGCCTCGATCGCGGCGGGGGTCGAGCCGAGCGGATTGCTGACCGCCGGTGCGGTCTGCTGGGCCGCGAGCACTCCCGTCAATACCGTCGCGGACCCTGCTATCAGGAACAAATTCCTCGCGTGTCTGCTCATTTCGTCTCCCGGTCCGCTTTGAGACTACGCGGCAAGGGCAATCGCAGCAAGTACGGAAGAAGGGCGCCCGGGTCCCGCGCGATCTGTCCCGCAACAATCTTCCGCCTAAAGGCGGAAGGAATCAGCATTCGACAATCAGCAATTACATAGCCGACCCGGTCCGCCACCTGCCGCCTTCGCCTTTTGAGCCGCAGACAACCCGCTCTACGCACGGCGAGGTTGCGTCAGATCCCTGGCGCGATGCGGCCAGCGCGCTGCGTCAGTCTTGAAAACCACGCCGCAGGCGTTCCGATCCGCGGCGGCGCTGTTTCGACAGTGGTGACCGGATAACCCGGTCGCCCGAATGATTCCAATCAAGCGCTCGAACAACCCGTGCCGCCGCGGCTCCGTCAGGCACGCGCCGGAGTCGAGGTTTTCCGCGCGTAGGCCGAGGCGCCAGGGATCTGACGCAACCTGGCCGTGCGGTGCGAGGTCGCCTGGGCGGCACGCGTCGATCCCTCCGTCGTGTTGACTTGCAGCAGAGATAGACGTCTTGCGCTCGTTGCTGATGTTTGACGGAAGAACTTCAATCAGCAATCAGCAATCAGCAATCAATTCAGCATTCAGCAATCGACATTCAGCAATTACAGCGTCTCCCTTGACAGTCCGCGGCGGGTGCGAGAGTCTCGCACTCACGCGCGATGCGATATGTCACCTGTGTGCTCGGCGTCCTCGCTTTGGCCTCGGTCTCGGCGCAATCCGATCCGAAGACGCAAATCACGAAGTGGCCCGACGGCAAGCTCGCCGCTGTCGCCATCACCTATGACGACTCGACGATCAACCAGTTCCGGATCGCGCTGCCGCTGATGAACGAGCGCGGCCTGGTCGGCACCTTCTTCGTCATTACCGCGCAGATCCCCGGCTCGAAGAACATGCCGACCTTCGTCGGCCGTCCGATCATGGAGATCCTCAAGGAGAGCGCGACCGTCCCGACGAGCACATCGAACGTGCTCGAGCGGACGTCGATGCTGCGCTACCTCGGCGAGATTCAGCGCAACGAGATCGTCCTCGCCACGCGGGTGCAGCCGGCGAACCTCGCCGGCGTGGACGACGTGCTCGCGAAGTTGCGGGCGACGGGTCAGACGTACGCCGTCGGTGCGATCCCGTATGCGCCGGTGCGATCGGAAGAAGCCGGACGGCCGGCGGCGAACGGGCCCGGAGGTCTCAGCTGGGACGAGATGCGGAAGGTGGCATCGCGGGGGCACGAGATCGCCAACCACGCCGTGTCCCACGCGCGGCTGCCCTCGCTCGACGAAGCGAACATCCTCTACGAGGTCGACAAGGCCAAGGAGGAGCTGAAACAGGAGATGGGCGACAAGCACCTGTTCTCGATCGAAGCGCCATACGGGATCGACGACGAGCGGGTGCGCAAGCTACTGATCGACAGGTTCCCGCTGACCCGCAACTGGGTGTCTGAGAGCGACGGCGAGTTCATGGACGGCATCATGCGCGGCGACAAGCGCGATCCCAGGACGTCAACGAAGCCGTATGTCGAATGGGAACGCGGTCCGGTGACGGCGACGACCGTCGAGGAGATGACGGGCTGGGTCGACACGTCAATGAAGACCGGAGCCTGGCTGGTGCTGGTCATTCACGGAATCGAAGGTATCGGCTACCAGCCGCTGCCGACCGCCAATGTCAAGGCACTCTTCGACGACATCAAGACGAAGTCGGACCGAGTCTGGGTCGCGACCTATCAGGATGGCGCGAAGTACATCCGGGAGCGGATGAAGGCGGACATCAAGACCATGCAAAGGGGACCGGCGATCGAAGTCACGGTGACGCACCTGCTCGATGGGAAGGTCTACGATGTGACGCTGACCGCGCGCACCACCGTGCCGGCGGAGTGGACGGCCGTTCAAGTGACGCAAGGACAGAACACGACGAAAGCGACCGCTCAGAAGGGTGCTGGCGGATCGTACGTCCAGTATCACGTGAACCCGAATGCCGGCGTCGTGCGGCTCGCGAAGGCACAGTAGCGGTACTCGAGCGACGCTCCGGGAGTGAGCAGCCAATGGCGAATACCACGATCGATCGGCGAACGTTCCTCGCAGCCGCCACTATCATTCCGGCGTCGCTGCGGCTTCCGCAGGCACAACCGTCCGATGTGGAGCCTGGCTTCGTGTCGCTGTTCGACGGACAGACGCTGAGTGGATGGTCGGTCCGTGAAGGCCCGGGCTCGGCGTTCAAGGTGGTGGACGGCAACATCGTGGTCGATCCAGGCGCGAACTTCCCGACCTGGCTCCGGTCTGACAAGCAGTACGAAAACTTCGACTTCCGGTGCGAGTTTTTCCTGAAAGGATGGATGAACTCCGGCATTTATCTCCATGCGCCTGAACACGGCCGGAACACATGGGTGGGGATGAAGATCAATCTGTTCCACCAGGCCGACAAGGAACCAAAGCCGGAGTCGGCGGGATCGATTTTCCCGCTCGTCGCGCCGCGCGCGGTCAACGTCAGGAACCAGGGCGAGTGGAACAGCGTGCGCGTGCTGATGGACTGGCCACGTCTGCAGGTCTGGATGAACGATACGCTCATCCACGATCTCGACGTGGAAACAGTACCCGACCTGAAATACCGCCTGCGTCGCGGCTATCTCGGGTTCGAGTCCCTCTCCTACCCGATCCGCTTCCGGAACATCCGCATCCGTGAGCTTCCCTCCAGGGAAACGTGGGAAATGCTCTACGGTGGTCCGGAGGACTTCGCTAAGTGGCAGCCGGCGAGTGGTACGCCGCTATTCGAGCCGCGCGGCGCGATTCTTCACGGCGACGGAAACGGAAACCTGGGAACGATTCAAACCTATCGTGATTTCATCCTGCACCTCTACATCCGCGGCGTGCAGTATCACAACGGCGGCGTCATCTTCAGATCGGCGCCGAAGAGCGCATCGTCCCCGGGCCGCAGCTACGAGATTCAGCTCCACGATGTCGAAGGGGCCCACTACGCCACCGGCTCGCTCTATTCGATCAAGCGCTCGATTTACCCGCGGATCGAGCCGGAGAAGTGGTTCCTCTTGCAGCTCGTAGTCCAGGATGCGAAGTGCCTGGTCCGCATCAATGGCGAGAACGTGCTCGAGTACGAGGGATTGCAGAACCTCGAGCCAGGGCGGATCGAGCTGCAGGCCCACGACCCTGGTCGATGGATCGAGTACACCGACATCAAGATCCGACGTCTGTGAAAAGCCTCCTGCCTCCCGCTTCCAGCTTCCAGCTGGGAGCTGGGTGGATCGCGAAAAGTTGCGTCGGCTGGCCGTGACGTAGACTATCCGTCAATATTCACTGTCGCAAAAGGCGGGGCGCGTGTCGCGCCGCGGACGTTCACCAGGAATGGGTTCGATGAAAAAAACGTGGTTGTTCCTCCTCGCTGTCGCCTCTGTCTTCACTGCAAGCGTCCTCGCCAAAGTTGATGGTCAAGCGCAGGGACGTGGCCGGGGGCCGCAGCCGCCGGTCGCGCCGATGCCGCCCGCGCCTGCGCCGGTGCTCACGCCTGATGCCGCACTGAAGTCGCTGACCGTCGCTCCCGGTTATAAGGTCGAGCTCGCCGCATCCGAGCCGCAGATTCACGCGCCGGTCGCCATCCAATTCGGTCCTGACGGCCGCATGTGGGTCGTCGAGATGAACGGCTACTCTCCGGTGCTCGGGGGCGAGGGTGAAGATGCTCCGAATGGACGCGTCGTGGTCCTGCGCGATCGTGACGGCGACGGTCGGTATGAGGATGCGACGGTGTTCTTGGACAACCTGATCCTGCCGCGATCGATCATGCTGGTCGGTGACGGCTTGCTCGTCGGCTCGCCACCCGAGCTGGCGTTCTGGCGCGACACCAATGGCGACGGCAAGGCGGATTCGAAGCAAGTGATCGCCGCCGACTACGGCGCCAAGCCGAATCCGAAGCTACCGCTGTCGACCAACGCGGAGCTCTTCCCGAACGGCGGACTGTGGGCCTACGACAACTGGATCTACAGCGCCGCCTACATGAAAAAGTTCCGGTACAAGGACGGCAAGTTCGAGACGGCGCCGACGATCTTCCGCGGCCAGTGGGGATTCACGCAGGACGATTACGGCCGCTTCTACTACAACGACAACACCCACTCGCTGCACGGCGACATCATCTTCGGCGACTACCTGCAGCGCAATCCGCACTATCCGCGCCTCGAAGGCACCAACGTCAACATCGCGGCGGAGGAAGCGGTCTGGCCCGTGCACGAGACGCCAGGGGTCACGAGCGGCGGTCAGCCCAGCCGCGAGCTGCGCGACGGGAAACTCTTCAAGTTCACGGCGGCGTGCGGCCCGTGGGTCTATCGCGGCGATCTGTTGCCCGATCTCTATGGCAACGCTTTCGTCGCGGAGCCGGTCGGCAACCTCGTGCAGCGGAAGGTCCTGACCGCGGAGAACGGCAGCATCGTGGGCCGCAATCCGTACACGCAGGCTGACTTCCTCGCCTCGACCGACGAGCGGTTCCGTCCTGTCAACTTCAGCACCGGTCCCGACGGCGCGCTCTACGTCGTCGACATGTATCGCGGCATCGTCGAGCACCATAGCCTGATCTCGCCGTACCTCCGTGAGGAGATCAAATCGCACCAGCTCGAAGGCCCCTACGATTACGGACGCATCTACCGCATCGTCCCGATCGACAAGCCGGCGCCTCGTGTTCCGCAGATCGCGCGCATGACGAACGCGCAGTGGGTCGAGCATCTCGGCGACGCGAACGCGTGGTGGCGTGAGACCGCGCAGCAACAGCTGGTCGAGCATCACGACGCGGCGACGGTGCCGGCGATCCGAAAGCTCGCGACGTCCAGCCCGCGCGCGCTCGGACGCGTCCAGGCGATGTGGACGCTCGAGGGTATCGGCGCGCTCGATCGCGCAACCGTGATGGCGGGTTTGAGCGACAAGGAGCCCGTGGTCCGCGCCTCCGCTCTTCGGCTCAGCGAGCGCCTCTTCAATGAGACCGCCGGCCGCGCGGAGCTCCTGGCGCGGATCCGCGCCCTGGTCCAGGATCCCGCGCCGGAGGTGCAACTGCAGGCCGTGCTCACGCTTGGCGAAGCCAAGGATCCAGGCCAGGACGTCGCGCTGGCGCAGGCCGTGCGCGCGCAGACGAGCAACCGCTTCATGCGAGACGCGTTTTACAGTGGCCTCGTTGGACGGGAGCTGTCGCTGATCGAGCGTTTGTCCGCCGATGCGTCGTGGCCTGTCGACGACTCCGAGGCCAGCGCCATCGTTTCTGGTCTCGCACGTGGTGTGTGGGGCTCTCGGGACGTGGCAGCGATCCAGAAGTTAATCACCTTGGCCGCCGCGCAGCCGGCCTCTGCCCATCAGCGTAGTGCCGCAATCGTCGACGGGATCGTGGCCGCGTCCACCGGACCGGGTGCCTCGCGCCGGCCGATTCAGTTCCCGTCGGAACCCAACGGCTGGAGTGCGCTGCTGAAGGATCCTGATCTCAAGGCCAGGCTCGAGAAAGCGACGGCTCCTGCTCCATCGACCAGCGATCTCGTGTTGTGGCCAGGAAAGCCGGGCGTCACCGCGACAGTTGCGCCGCCGCCCCTCGCCGGTGCCGATCTCGATCGCTTCAACAAGGGCCAGGCGATCTTCACGAACGTCTGCGCCAACTGCCATTCTCCTGACGGACGCGGCCAGAACGGCCTCGCACCGCCGCTCCTCGACTCGGACTGGATTCTGGGATCACCGCAGGCGACCGTGCGCATCGTCATGTATGGTCTGAGCGGCGCGATCAGCGTCAATGGCCGCAGCTATATCGGCGAGATGCCGGGCCTTGGCGTGCTGGACGACGATCAGATCGCGTCGGTGCTCACGTATCTGCGTCGCGAGTGGGGTCACACCGCCGCGCCGGTGGATCCAGAGCTCGTCAAGTCCATCCGCGCCGACACCGCCGGCCGGGTGAATCCGTGGGGATGGAGAGAATTGAATCCCTATCGCCAATAGTTTCGGAGACGATCGCAGCCCGCTGGCAATCGCGATTTGAATGGCTATTCCGGCAGGCCGATCTTCTTTCGCAAGGTCTGTGTCCGTATGAAACCAAAGCAGGGCGGAGTTCCGGGTGGACAGTTCGGTCGCCGGCGCTTCTTCGAACGCGTCGCCGGCGCGGGCGCAATGTTGAGCCTCGGTCGCAGCGTCTTCGGCGGTGCCCTGAATGGGGCGGCGACGGGCGCCGGCCAGGCGAGTGCCGTCGTGACGCCGGGGGACTCGCGCCTGCCCGACGGCACAGCATACGCCCCGTGGGAACAGCCGCTGACGTTCTCGAAGACCTATTACGTGGACAACCGCGACGCGAACGCCGACGACAACGGCCCGGGGACGAAGGCGCGCCCCTTCCGCACGATCAACAAGGCGGCGCAGCTGCTGCGACCGGGAGAGCGCGTGGTAATCGCTTCGGGCACCTATCGCGAATGCGTGCGCCCGGCCCGCGGCGGGACGAGTCCGTCGCAGATGATCAGCTCCGAAGCCGCTCCCGGCGCAAAGGTCGTCATCAAGGGATCTGAAGTTCTGAAGGATGGCTGGGTGCAGGCATCTCTACCAGGGGGCCTCGGACCGGGAGGCCGGGGAGCAGGGCCCGCCGAGCCGCCGGTCACGATTTGGCGGTACGAATTCAGCGGTGAGATGTTTCCCGATGCCTACCAGCCGTTTGCCTTGCCGAGCATCATGGGCAGCTGGTCGTGGCTCGATCCCCGCGTGGTCGACATGGGTCCTTTCTTGCGCCGGCGTGGATTGGTGTTCGTCGACGGCAAGCCGCTGGAACCGGTGGAACAGCAGCGCGAGTTGGCCGCGCCGCGGCTCCAGCCCATGCCCGACTTCACGGTTCCGGCCCAGCCCCAAAACGGGCTGCCGCCGCGTCGTCGCGGCGGACCGATCATGCAGGAGGTCGGCGGCTCGCCCGATGCGCGTTTGTGGGTGGACACATCGGGGCGGGCCATCGAAGTGCGCCTGGCCTCGGGAACGCCGGCCGATCATGCGATCGAAGCGACCACCCGTCAGGCCACCTTCGTTCCTGCGCAGAGTGGGGCAGGCTTCATCCGCATCAAGGGCCTCACCTTTCAGCACGCCGCCAATGCCTATCCGTTTCCTCAGTTCGGCATGATCTCGTGTGCTGGCGGCGATCACTGGATCATCGAAGAGAACACCATCGAATGGGCGAACGGCGGCGGCCTGTCGATCGGGAGGGACGCCAATAGCGGCGGCTCGCGGCAGGCGGGAACGTCGCATATCCTGCGGCGCAATACGATCCGCTATTGTGGCGTGGAAGGGATCGGCGGCATGGGCACCACCGACGCCCTCATCGAAGACAACTTGATCGAGTGGTGCGGCTGGGCCGATGCCGAACGCGGCTGGGAAGCGGCCGGTGCCAAGTTCCACTTCGCCCGCAACCTGCTCTTCCGCCGCAACGTCGTGCGCCACATGCGCCACGCCAACGCGATTTGGCTCGACAGCGGCGATGCCAATTGCCGTCTGACGAGGAACGTCTTCGCCGACGTGCTGTCGGTCAGCGCCGCCGTGCACATGGAGATGAACACGCAACCAAACCAGGTTGACAACAACGTCATCTGGAACGTGCGCAACGCCGAGCCGGGCACGCCCGGCCAGCGGGGATGCGCGGGGTCCGGCATCTTCGACAATGCCAGCGACAAACTGATCATCGCGCAGAACCTGATCGGCCGGTGCGACAACTCCGGCATCTTTGGCATCACCCGGCCCGATCGCCGCGGCAGCGGGACCGGCACGGGCAACATCGTCTCGAACAATATCTTCGTGAAGTGCGACACGTCGGCGATGGTGTTGCTGAACCCGAGCAACGAAGCCGACGGCAACGTCTATGTCGGCATGCCGCCCCGCTTCCAGGGCTACGGCGAGGGGGACACGAAGCAGTACGTCGATCTCGCGGCCTGGCGCGCGGCGCACAATTGGGACACCAACTCGGTGGTTACCGATGCGCAAGTCGATTTCGACCCGGATACGCTCGAACTGACGATTGCGACCCGGCAGCCGCTACCAAAGGTGAGGGCAGTCAATCACATCGAAATCGACATCCTCGGCAACGACACGGGAGAGACGAGGGTTGCTGGGCCTCTCGCCGCTCCTGACGCGAAACGGCAATGGAAGGTTGACCCGCGTTCCGAGGGCTGACTGAATCTCCTCGCGGTTCCGTACGATCGGCGCCGAGCGACATGAAGCCCGACCGCGGACTATTCCTGCCGCAAGGCGCGCATAGGATCGACCTTCGCGGCGCGTGCAGTGGGGATCCACGCCGCCACCAGGCACGCCGCCACGATGACGCCGAGGCTGCCGAGATAGGCGACCGGATCGGTGAGGTGGACGATTTGGGAGATCGACGCGCCGATCGGCGTCGCCATCACCGCCGTTCCGAGCGTTGCGACAAGCCCCGCCCCCGCGATAAGCCCGGCAATCACCGGCCGCGCCGTCTGCGCGAGCATCAACGTCCTGACCCGGTGCGCAGAAGCCCCGAGCGCCATTCGGAGGCCGATCTCGGGGGTTCGCTGCTCGACCAGATATGAAAGCACGCTGAACAACCCAGAGACCGTCAGCAACAAGGCGAGGCCGCCGAGAATCAGCGACACCGAGAACGCGATCTGCAGGAAGAACGTTTCCAGCCTCGCCACGGTGCGCATAGTAATGACGGTTTCCACATTCGGGTCCACTCTGGCCAGGCGATCGAGCAGCGCTTGGCGCGCCAGGTTCGGGTCCCCCTGCACGCGGGCCACGATCGACGTCCTCGCGACATCGATTGCTGTGGGAAGGAACACGCCGGCGTCCTTGACGCCGGTGAAGCGGAAGCCGGGGACATCTCGAGCCACCCCAACCACCGTAACCACCCGCGCTTGCACCAGGCTCTCGTCACCGGGGGCATCGGGGTTGATCGTCAGGATGCCGCCAGGGCGCCGGACCGCGGAGTCGGGTTCGAGGCGGAATGTCTGGCCCACACCGAGGGAACCGGGCCACAACGCCCGCGCCACCGATTCGGACACGATCGCCACCGGATGATCGTCGCGTTCCCACGGCATGAACGTGCGCCCGCGCACGATGGGGATGTCGAGCACATCGAAGTACGACCCCGAAACCGACTTGAACACGACCGGCGTCTTGCCGGTGCCGGCGTCGGCAAAGCCGATGCGCAACGGCGCGAGCAACTGCGGCCTGACGGCCGCGTATGCGGCAATCGTCGGGTCGCTGGTCACCGCGTGAGTCATCGCCTCGCGCTTCGGCTCATTGCTGATGTCGATCAACACGGTATCGGCAGTGCGTAAACCAGGATCGTACCGAGCGGCAGCGATTGCGCTGCGCAGAAAAATGGCGGCACAGATCAGCAACAGCGCCGACGCGAACACCTGCACGCCGACGAGCGCGTTGCGGGCCCGGCCCGGTCGCGCGTCTTTCACCAGTTCGCCGCGCAGCGTCCGCACCGGGTCGATTGCCGTCGCGTGCAGTGCCGGCATCAGCGCGAAGAAACCTGTCGCCGCCAACGCGGCGATCACGAGAAACACCGCGACTCGCCAATCGGCCGCCGGCACGCTGAGGTTGACGTCGCCGATGTCGACCGGCGTCGTCCGCAAGGCCCAGCGAACCGCTTCTTCGAGCGCCACGCGCGAGATCACGTAACCGCCCGCAGCCGCGGCGAGCGCCAGCAGCACACTCTCGGTCATCAGCTGGCGAACGATACGCCGTCGTGATGCGCCGAGCGAGAGTCGAATGCCGATTTCCCGCTGGCGGGCCACTCCCCGCGCCAGCAGCAGGTTGGCGACGTTGGCGCACCCGATCGTCAGGATCAGTCCAAAGGCGACGAAGAGCGGTGCGAAGACCGCGGTCGCTTCCAGCGGCTGCGGGACGGTGCCGCGTCGAGGCACCAGGTCGATCTTCATGGAAGGGCGGTTACGCGCATCGGCAAAACGATTCGAGTACCAGGCGGCCAATTGCGCGCGCGCGTTCTCCTTCGACACGCCCGGCCTCAGCCGACCGACGATCTCCACGGCGGCGCCGTCCTCGCGGCCCCGATCGGCGGGACGGAATTGCCCCAGCTTCGACAACGGCGCCCACATGTCAGGGCCGCCCACCTCGAGGCCCCGGAAGTCAGTGGCGGTGACGCCGACGATCTCGAAGGGCTCACCGTTGACGAGCACGGTCCGGCCGAGCACGTTCGGGTCGCGATGGAAATGCCGATCCCACCCCTTGTCGCTCAGCACGATCACGGCGTTACCGGCCGCACGCGCGTCGTCGGCCGGCAGAAGGGCGCGTCCGATGATCGGATTGACCTGAACGACCTGGAAGAAATTGCCGGAAACGAGCGTAGCGGCCATGGTCCGGCCGTTGACATGAAGATCGATGTTGGTCACGGTCGCGAAGGCGTCGGTGAAGACATGCGTATCGGCCCGCATCGCGTCGAGCATCGACCGCGTCAGCGGTGGTTGGTTGCCCTCGGTCCCCTGGGTCTGCTCGACCGCGTACATCTCGCTGACTCCGGGGACCTGGTCGACTCGAAAGATCAGAGTATTGAGAATGGTGAACACCACCGCCACCACCCCAAGGCCGATGGCCACCGTGACGACGATCGTGAATGCGGGGAGAGGCGCCCTGGCGAAGGTGCGCCAGGCGTAGTGGACGTCTCGGATGGCGTCGTCGACGACAGCGGTGCCGCGCTCGTTCTCAACGCGGTTGCGCCGCAGGAAGGCACGTGTCCTCAGTTTTAGATCGCGAAATGTCATGGGAGGTTCATCACGCGGCGGATGGCTGTGGGCATGAGACGAGCGCGATGGCACCACGGTTCCCTTTTGCCTTCGGCCATTTCGCGGCGCTCCGCGATCTCGGCGTGTCCGCAGGTATCGGCCGGAGTTTCGAGCCGACGTGTGGGGTTGTTCCTCTAGGAACTCGCGGGCGCAGAGCCTTCGTCGGCGCCGCGCGGCAGGTTGAGCGGCAACGTGATGTAGAACGAGCTTCCCTCGCCAACCACCGACTCACACTCGATTGAACCGCCCATTGCTCGGACGCAATCCGCGGCGATCGCCAACCCGAGACCCGATCCAGTGATTCCGAGCACCGCGTCCATATGTGTGTGGGCGCGGACGAATCGCTCGAAGATCGCCGAGCGATCCGCGTCAGCGATGCCAACGCCATTGTCTCGTACGCGAATGACGCACATATCGTCCGACTTGCGCCGTTCGGTGGCCGACGCGATCTCGACGAACGCGTCTGGCTTGGCCGGATCGCTGTATTTGATCGCGTTCGATACCAGATTCATCAAGGCCAGCTCGACACGGGCCGGATCTCCACACAATTCCGGAAGACCGGGATGGACCACGACGCGCACGTTTCGAGAGGAAGCCATGTCCTCGAGTTGACGAGCGACTTCGTTCGCGATCGTACTCAGTTCGATCTGCTGCTCACTCGGGACGTCCGTGCTCTCCGTCAGCCGAGACACGCGTTGAAGATTATTCACGAGCCACGAGAGTCGTAGCGCGTTGGTCTTGACCGTGGCGGCAAGTTTCTCAACGTGGATGGGATCGGCGCGGACATCCGAACGCTCCAGCACCGCCGCGGCAAACATCAGCGTTCCGATCGGTGAGCGCAGTTCGTGACTGGTCATCTGGTTGAACGTCTTGATTCGGCTGTTTCGGTCCTCGATCGCAGCCATGTACTCGCTGATGAAGGTGTCCACAGTCGTGCGCATCAGGGTCCGCGAGGATCGCGTCAGTCGCTGGAGCAAGGCGAAGCATTCAGCAGGTCGCGGTTGCAGACCAAGGCGCTCGGTTTCTTCGACCACGAACGTTTCCAGGATGTCGGCGAGGATCTCGTACTCTCGCAGCAGCTGGTGCACCGACGCGTGCTGCTCGTGTCGCAACATCCCGAGCTCGCGCGCCTTGTCGAGGACAACGGTGTTGGCCGCGATCTCCTCGTCGGCAGGCGCCTGGAGATACGCCGCAATCTCGCCGATTAAAGTCGGAATGTGATCCAGCAGTTGCTGCGACGGGAAAACGTCGTTCGGTTCCACCGTCAGCAGCTGGTTGAGGCGTCGGAGCCATTCGCCAGCGAGTGCGTGGCGTTCGGCGGCGACACGTTGAGACACGATACCGGCGTAATCTTCGGCGGTGACAATGGTCATGTTGTGATCGGGGCGAGAACAGCCATCGTAGCGCGAACTCAACCGCCAGACAACCCGATGAAAACGGCCGAGCTGCCACACTCGACGCGTGTTCGTTAATTGCCGGAAATTGTCGGCGGGGTCACGCCACGGCGTCGCCGCGAGTGTCAACGAACGGACCGCTGACTTTCCTCGACCGGGCGACCCCGATGTTGCAGCTCGACTTCACTCCCGCGCAGCACGGCCCGTCGGTTACGAGCAGGTAGTACCAACCGTCATGAAAGAGGATGACCGCGGTTTCGGAGGCAAGGGGGGCGGATCGAGCCGATCCGGGGCGACGCGGCCGGGCTGATCGAGTGTGTCGAACGCCTTCCGGTCCGGCATTGTAATCGTCACACAGGCCAGTGGACGGGTAAGCGTGACGCCTTCCCACTGCGGCGCGGTCTGCCGCACCACAACGAGACTGCGGGTTCAGCCTCAACGCGTCACGCAGCCACGGCCCGGCCGCGAGCAGCGGGCCGGTTCTTGCCCATGCGGCGGCGACATCGCGGCGGTTCCATGTCATTTGAACAACCGCGGGGCGAATTCGTTGAAAGCGCGTCGCCACGTCAGCCACTCGTGCGCCGTCTCTGGCGACTCGAAGTAGACATTGTGCACGCCCGCCTTCTGGAGAGCGTCGCTGAAGTTCTTCGTGCCCGGCCCTTCCGCCTGCCCGATACCTAGGAACAGCAACTTGACCTTCGAGTTGAAGGCGGATGGATCGGCAAAGGCGCCGCCGCAGATCGTCTTCATGTCCGGCGCATCGTTGCCGCGTCCGAAGCCGCCACAGTTGCCGCTGAAGCCGCCTATGTAGGCGAACTTGTCCAGGTTCGTCAGCGTGGTCGCGAACGTCTGTGCGCCGCCCATCGACAGCCCGGCCATCGCCCGATTCTCTTTCCCCGGGCGTGTGCGATAGGTGCGCTCGATCATCGGGACAAGGTCCGTCAACATCATTTCCGTGTAGGTGGGACGTCCCAGCGGACCGCCGGGGCCGCGGCCTGCTGCGCCCGGGCCGGCGCCGCGACCGCCAGGTGCGGGAGGCGGAGCGCCGCGTGACGGCGGCGCGGGCGGCGTGTCGGACGGCGGCGGCACGAGGCCACGCGCCGCGAAGAGCGTCGCGCTCTCGCCAGGCTTGACCGCGTTCAGGTTGTCCATCACGACAATCATCGGTGTCGCTTTCTTTTCCGCGATCAGGTTGTCGAGGATGTCGTCCACGTGCCCCTGACGGTACCAGCCCGTCTCGTCTTCTCCCCACCCGTGGAGGAGGTACAGTACGGGATAGCTCTTTCGCGCAGCGTCGTAGTCGGGTGGCGTGTAGACGAACGCGCGCCGCCATTTGCCCGTCACCTTTGAGTAATACCACTGCTGGCTCACCCGGCCATGCGGCACAGCGTGGTGGTCGTAGAACGCCGCGTCTGGTGCCGGCACCTCGATCGCGCTGTTCTGCCACCCGGATCCAAAGTAGGTATGGGTCGACGGATCCGCGATGACCGCACCGTCAATCTGCAGCGAGTAGTAATGAAAGCCGACGACGAGCGGCGTCGTGGTGACGCTCCAGATTCCGTCAGGGCCCTTCGTCATGTCGAAACCAGGCCCCATGCGCAGACGCACTTTCTGCGCATCAGGAGCCACCACCCGGAAGAGCGCTCGATGATCGGGATACACGCACGGGTATTTCGCCTCGGGAATGTTCAGCGCTGACGGAACGCAGTCGTCGGCACTCTGCGCCGACGCCGGGCCGGCGCCGAACATCGCCAGCATCCCAATCGCAACCAGGACTTGCTTCATCTTCCTTTTGCCTCCCGAGAACCTGACGGATTCAGCATCGGACCGAGCCGCGGCTGGGGTGTTGCAGATAGCGAAACGGTTGTTGCATGCAGCCCACACCGGAGGCGGACGTTAGCATCGATTGCGCCGGCGCACAACAACAAACTCATGACCGAGGCGGCCGGGCTTGAGGTGAGGTATGCTCAGCACCACGCGATTCGCCGAATCGAAATGATCCGAAAAAGTCTGCACGATACCCCTGCGATTCAGAGCCTCGACCGCGGCCTGGCGATCCTCGAAGCGGTCGCCGCGTCGCCGGCGCCAGTGCCGCTGAAACAGCTGACTGGTCTCATCGGGATCGATCGCAGTAGCGTCTTCCGGCTCGCCAACACGCTGCGTCAGCGGCGGTTCCTGGCCAACCCGAAGGGCAGCAAGGATTACATCCTCGGCCCGACCGCCTGGCGGCTCTCCCGCCGCTACGGCCGCGCCGTGCTCGGCACGTTCTTTCATCATTACCTGCAGGAATTGTCGGCCACGCTCGGCGAGACGTCGCACTTCGCCGTCCGAGAGGGGATCGAGGTGTTCTTCATCGACCACCACATTCCGGTCGGCCAGATCGTGTCGGTCGCCGGCCAGACCGGCGAATTCGCACCGCTGCACTGCACCGCGCACGGCAAGGCGCTGCTCGCCGACTGCGATCTCAACGCGTTGCGCGAGCTGCTCGGGAGGACGCCGCTGAAGGGCTACACGCGGACCACGTTGCGGTCGGTGACGCGCCTCGCCCAGGTGTGCCGGCAGGTTCGCGTCGACGAATATGCGCTCGACGAGGGGGAATACCTCGAGGAAGTCAGGTGTGTCGCCGCCCCCATCCGCGATCCACAAGGAGAGATCGTCGCGTCGGTCGGCATCTCGTCGCCGCTGACGCGCCTGCACACGCGCGGCGTCGCTCGCGCGGCGGCCGAGGTCAGGAAGACCGCTCGCGCCATCACGGCCTCGCTCGCGAGCTGACGCACCGAGTCAGACTTCGTCGTAGAGCACGACCGGGTAATCTTTCTGCGTCGTCATCGTCCGCTCGACGAGCGGCCACACACGCTGATGGCCAGCCGACGCGATCCACTTCTGGCGAAGCTCCTCGCTTTCGAACTCCAGTTCGAAGCGGTAGTTGTGCGCCGGCGGAGCGGTGCCCTGCAGAATGCTGCGCCGCCTCAGCATCTTCACGCGGATGTAGCCCTCGTGCTTGACCGCTTCGGGAACGAACGTTTCGTGAAACGCCTGGAGCATCTCGCGCTCGCGTTCCGGCGGAACGTCCATTTCCACGTAGAGACGAATGTGCCGGGTTTGCGCACCCGCCGATGCCGCAAGACGATCGAGTCCGACCGCGGCGGCCGCCGCGATCAACGCGGACTCCAGGATGCCTCTTCTGTTCACGGTTCCCTCCACAGCCGCGTGCGCGTCAGCGCGGCACGGCGGTGAGTAACTGCGTCTTCGCGGCCATGTCCTTGGCGACGCCCATCACAAACAGCTCCAGCGGGGCCGAACCAGTGCTGGTGAACCGGCTCGACTCTCCGATGTGAACCGGAATCGCGTCGCCGGTGCGAACTTCGGCGGTTCCTGATTCGGCGCCCGCGAGGCTGATCGTCCCCTCGCCGCTCAGCACGTAATACGCCTCGGCGATGGCATCATGCGCCACCTCTGGCGTCACCGCACCTGCAGGGACGACCACGTGGTCGAGATACGACCATGTGGTCGAGAACATCGCCGGTCCGGCGACCCGCCTAGTCAAGACCGCATTCGCCGGCGGCGGTTGAACCGGTGCTCCTCGTCCGCGCACGCCCGGTGGTCTGAGCTGCGACTTGTCCAATCGAATCGTCATGAACGTGGGAATCGCGTCGAGCGCCGCGCCGACGCGCGTGTCGCCGAGATCGAAGTTGTCGTAGACGCCGGCCACGAGCGATACGTTTAGATTCATCCACTGCACCGGCGACGGTCCGGGATTGTAGATGGCGTGCGAGTGTCCCGTCCGGCAGAGCACACCCGCCGGACCCTTCACGCTCGCCGTTCGTCCGTCGATCGTGAACTGCGCTTCCCCGTCGAGGATCACGAACATCTCCTCGACGACATTGTGAAAGTGATGGCCGATGCTGGAACCCGCCGGAATGACGCCCCGGTGCAGGAAATTGAACTCCGGCGTCAAGGCGCCCCGATTCAGCAGCGCCGTGAACGACATGCTACCGGCGCCGCCGTGGACCGCGGACAGCAGCCGGTACGCCGCCGGCTCCGTGTGCACGATCCGCTGCGCCAATGGCGCGGGACTCTGCGCGCCGACGTGCGTCAGGACGAGGGCGGCGGCGACCGGCAGGAAGACCTGTCTCATTGTCCGACCTCAGTTCATCGCAGATGCGCTACGATCAGGCAGGCGTCGCCGGCGGCGTTCATCCGCCGCTATCCTACCCGCAACCGGCCGTCGTGAAAATGCGCAAAGAGCGTTGCGCGATGCGCAACACGCTGCGCGGCGCGATTATAATGCCGCGCATGTTGCGCGGCGGCCGGCCGCGCTCTCAAGTACGGACCCGATCCTCAACGCTCATGCCCAGCATCATGTCTTTCGCCTCTCGCATCTCTCGTTTTGCAGTCGCCGCCGCCTGTGTCCTCGCCGTGCCGCTCGTGGCGTTGGACGGCGAGCCCGGCCTGCACGATCCGTCGACAGTTATCGTCGAAAACGGCAAATACTACGTGTACGCCACCGGCAACGGACTGCCGATGTCGATCTCCGACGACGGGTGGACATGGCGGCGCGCGGGCGGCGTCATGCAGGCGGTGCCGGGCGGCAAGCCTGGCCCGGACGTCATCGCGCGCGGCGGCAACAACACCTGGGCGCCCGACGTGATCCGCGTCGGCGACAAATACTTTCTCTACTACGCCGCGCCAGGTACGCAGCCGAAAGCGGCGATCGGCCTGCTGGTCGGCAAGACGCTCGATCCCAATTCGCCTGATTTCAAGTGGCAGGACGCGGGACCGGTGGTGTGGTCCGACGGCGTCGAGGACAGCAACGCGATCGATCCCGGTGTCTTTCGCGATCCGACGAATGGAACGCTGTGGCTCACCTACGGCTCGTACTTCGGCTACATCCGTCTCGTCGAACTGAACCCGAAGACCGGGACGCGGCTCTATCCCGATCGGAAGCCGGTCAACGTGGCGATCAATTCGGAAGCGTCAATCATGATCTTCCGCGACGGCTGGTATTACCTGCTGGTCACGCACGGGTCCTGTTGCGTCGGCGCGAACTCCACCTACAACATCCGGATGGGACGCGCGAAGAAGGTGACCGGACCGTTCCTCGACAACATGGGAATCGACATGCTGCAGGGAGGCGGCAAGCTGTTCGTTGGATCGGGTGATCGCTCCATCGGCCCCGGCCACTTCGGGTTGCTCGAGCTGGGGGACGGCGTGCAGAAGTTCTCCTGCCACTACGAAGCCGATCTCGATCGCGGCGGCATCAGCGTGCTCGACATTCGCCCGTTGCTCTGGCGCGACGGTTGGCCGGCAGCGGGCGAGAACGTGAAAGCCGGCACCTACGAAATCGAATCGGCGCGGACGGGCACCGCGCTCGAGCTGGCCGTCCAGGGTGTACCGGTCGGCGGACTTCGCGGCCGCGGCGGTCGAGGGCGCGGGGCGCCCCCCGCTCCTGGTGCGGCCCCTCCCCCTCCGCCGCCGCCGATTCCGGCGCAGGACGTGTCGCAGGTGTCGACGAACTGGCCGTCAGGGTCTGCCGACGTCCGCCTGTCGCCCTACATGGTCCAGGCGCAGCAGAAGTGGGCGATCGCGCCGGTGGCCAACGCGGGCGGCTACCCGGGATCACCATTTTTCAAGATCACGATCGCCGGGACGGATCGCGCACTCGCGGCAACCGCAGATCGCGAGCTCGCGGTGCTGCCGGCATTCACCGGCGCACCCGAGCAACTCTGGCGCATCGATCAGCTCGCCGACGGCACCTATCGCGTCATGCCGAAGGCCGTGCCGAATTCGAAAGAGCCGCTCGCGCTGTCGGCCGTCGGCAGCAGCATGCCGACGCTCGCAAAATTCAACCCCGAGAGCGATCGTCAACGCTGGAACCTGAGGATGCCCTGACCGTGCGGATGAACCTGTCGTCTCGAACTCTGGTGCGGCTGATGCTCGTCGCCGCGCTCAGTCCCGCGCTATGGGCGTCTTCGCAGCTCCCCGCTGCGCGTCCGCAGGATCAAGCCGCGCCGCGACCGCCGGCGTCGTCGCTGACACGACCGGCGTCACCGGCGAAGCCGACCGGCGCGGAGGGTTTCATCCAGCGATGGCTGCTGCTCGAGCCGATCCGGGTGCCCGGTCAGCTGACGGAAGCCGCGGTCCGGAGCGCCGCGGAGAAGGACTTTGCGGTAACGACGGATCCGCTGCCGCGCGATGGCGACACACTCAAGATCGGTGATACCGAGGTGAA
>JBPYFA010000134.1:0-41424 GCA_051986585.1 Vicinamibacterales bacterium
GAATCGCGAATCCTCGAATCGGTCAATCCTCGAATCGGCTAATCCTCGAATGGCGGATCTCGAATCCTGAATCCAGCACGGGTGCGGAGTTCGGGCGAAGGCCAGGCGGGGCGCAATCGGCTATCAGATTTTTCAGATTTCTATAAGACCGACATCGGGTCCACATCCACGATCGTCCGCCGCCGAAGGTCTGCCCGGGTCGATAACACTGTCTGGAGCGCTTGGCGCATGGCGGGCCGATTCGTGCCCTTGATGAACAACTGGGCACGATATTCCCCTTTCAGTCGGCTCAGCGGAGCGGGAGCCGGCCCGAGCACTCGATATGGCTCGCCGCCGATTCGCAGCGCATTGACGATCTCGCCGGCGTCGGCCATCGCTCCCTCCCGAGTCCGTGCTCTGACCACGGCGTTGATCAGCGACACCGCTGGCGGATACTTCATGCCGCGGCGAAATGTGATCTCGTCCTGGTAGAACGCGTTGTAATCCTGCCGGCAGGCGTGGCGGATGCTGTAGTGTTTCGGATACAACGTTTGCACGATCGCTTCGCCCTGAATCTCGCCGCGTCCGGCGCGGCCGGCAACCTGGGTCAGCAGTTGGAACGTGCGTTCGGCGGCGCGGAAATCGGCGAGGCCGAGGCCCACATCTGCCGAAATCACTCCGACCAGGGTGACCCGCGGAAAATCATGGCCCTTGGCGATCATCTGCGTGCCGACGAGCACGTCGATCTCTCCCGCGGCGAATCGTGCCAGCAACGCGTTGATCGCGCCCTTTCGTCGAATCGTGTCCCGATCGACCCGGGACACGCGCACGCCCGGGAACTTCTCACGCACTTCGGCCTCGACTCGCTCGGTGCCAAATCCGAGCTGCTCGAGATACGGGCCGGCGCAGCTCAGGCAGGCTTTCGGCAGCCCCATCGCGAAGTTGCAGTAATGGCACCGCGCCCGTTTCGCTGCCTTGTGCACCGTGAGCGAGACGCTGCAGTTGGGACACTCGAGCGTGGCGGCGCACTGCCGGCAGAACACGTTGGTCGCAAAGCCGCGGCGATTGAGCAACACGATCGCCTGTTCGCGCCGCTCGAGCGTGGCGGCGACCGCTTCGCACAGCCGTGCGCTCAGAATCACGTCGGGGCCCGCCGCCGCGTACTCCTCCCGCATGTCGACGATGTGGACGGTGGCCATCGGCCGATCGAGCACGCGCCGGGCAAGCGTCAGGAGCTCGTAGCGTCCGTTCTGCGCGTTATGAAATGTCTCCATCGCTGGAGTGGCCGATCCAAGCACCACGAGTGCGCCAGCCTGGCTGCCACGCATCACCGCGACGTCCCGCCCGTGATACCGGGGACTCTCTTCCTGCTTGTACGATCCGTCGTGCTCCTCGTCGACCACGATCAGACCGAGCGAGTGAACTGGCGCGAAGACGGCCGAGCGCGTGCCGACGACCACGTCGACGTCGCCGCGACGGATCCGCTGCCACTGATCGTGACGTTCTCCATCGGACAGGCCGCTATGCTGAATCGCGACCCGATCGCCGAATGTCGAGCGAAACACGGCGGCGACCGCCGGCGTCAGCGCAATCTCCGGCACCAGCATCAGGACGCCGCGTCCTTGCTGCCGGACCGCTTCCGCCAGGCGCAGATATAGCTCCGTTTTTCCGCTCCCGGTGACGCCGTGGAGCAGTACGGTCCGGAACGCGCGGTCGGATGCAAGCGTCGAGAGCCGATCGAACGCAGCCTGTTGATCCGGCGTGAGGATCAATGAGGGGCGCATTGGCGCGACGTCAGGCGTCTGCTCGAACGGGTCGCGCTCGACTCGCCGTCTGGAGATCGTTGCGAGCCCGAGCCTGGTCAGCCGGGTAATGGTTGCAGCCGTGATTCCCCGGCTGGCGAGCTCGGACGTGTCGATGCCGTCGGGCGCCGCCTTCAGCAGGCTCAGCGCCTCCCGCTGTCGCACCCCCTTCATCGCCTCCGTTGACGCGAGGTCGTGTCCTTGAACGGTGAGGCTTGCGACCCTGACGGTTCGGTACGCTGATGCCGTTCCCTTCAACGGCTGCGTGATCTCGATCAGGCCGTCTCGCTCGAGCCCAAGCAGGATCGCGTGGCTGCCGCCCTTGCGCACCAGTGAGTCGAGGCGTACAGGCTGGCCCGGTTGCAGCGCGTCGAGCAAGGCGCGGCGGGACCCGCGCTCGAACGCCAATCGATCACGGCCGTCAATCGTGATGTGCGCGTGCCGCTCGCTTTCGATCCACGCCCGCGGCGGCATCGCCGCGGCGATCGCCTCGCCGATTCCGCAGGCGTAGTACTCGGCTACCCAGTCGGCCAGCTTCAGGACATCGGCAGGCAGAAATGGCGAGGGATCGAGGATGTCGATGATCGGCTTGATGTCTTGGCGCTTCGCGATTTGCTGTTCGCCGTTCGCGCTTCGCGGTTCGCTGTTCGCAATTCGCGGTTCGGGGTTCGCGATTCGCTGTTCGTGGGTCGCGATTCGCGGCTCACTGACCACAACTCCGGTGAGCACCCGCTTGCCCATTGGCACGAGCACACGGGCGCCGGGGAGCGGGCCCGGGAATTCGTCCGGAATCGAGTACGTCAGCCGATCGAGCTGCGGTACCGGGACCGCGACGTGAACGAGGCGGCCCTCGACTCGCGTGCTCATGCGCTCGCTCGCGGACGACTCGCTAGTCTGCGGCCGCGATTGGGGCGCCTGGAAGCGGTCGTTCAAGGATCGACAAGGCGAGCTTGAGATCGTCCCAGGCTTCACGCTTGTATCCGGGGCTGCGCAGCAGGAACGACGGATGGAAAGTGGGAATCAGTTTTGCGCCGCGGTAGTCGAAGACGCGTCCTCGCAGCCGCGAAATCGGCGCGTCGGTCTTGAGCAGCGTCCGCGCGGCGAACGCGCCGAGCGCGATCACGACCTTCGGATCGATTGACGCGAGCTGCCGGAACAGGAACGGCTCGCAGGTGGCGATCTCGTCTGGCTCCGGGTTGCGATTGCCTGGCGGCCGGCACTTCAGCACGTTTGCGATGTAGACCTCGTCGCGCGTGAAGCCCATCGCCTCGATCATTTTGGTGAGCAGCTGCCCGGCGCGGCCGACAAACGGGACGCCCTGGATGTCTTCGTCGGCACCGGGAGCCTCGCCGACGAACATCAAATCGGCGCTCGGGTTGCCGACGCCGAACACGATCTGCGTCCGCCCCAACCCATGCAGCTTGCACCGTGTGCAGTCGCCAATGTCGGCTCGAATTATGGAGAGCGCTTCTCGAGTGCCAGGGGTGCCAAGGGTGCCAGGAGTGCCAGGGGTGCTAGGGGTGCCTTGGGTGCCAGGAGTGCCTTGGGTGCCAGGAGTGCCTTGGGTGCTAGGAGTGCCTTGGGTGCTAGGAGTGCCATGTGTGCCACGAGTGCGCGAGGAGTCGGCGTCGCCGATTTCTTGCATCGCTTGCACGCTTGGCACTCCCGGCACTCCGAGCACCCCAGGCACGCTTGGCACCCCTAGCACCCCTGGCACACTTGGCACCCCGGGCACACTGGGCACCCATGGCACTCCTGGCACCCTTGGCACTCTATCTCGCCACTTTGGCTCCCGACTGACCCCGGTGACGCCGAGTTCCTGATAGAACCTGAGGTGTTCCGCGAGTGGATTCACGCTGTGAGTCCTGAGCCCTGAGCCTTCAGTCGCAGCTCAGCACGATCCAGGATCCGTGCGGCGACGTCGGACTTTGGCGTGACCGCGATGGTTTCCTCGGCGTCCTGGCTGATGATCGTTCCGGCATTGGTGTCGACGTCGAAGCCGGCATCCGCACGGGTGATGTCGTTGGCGACGATGAAGTCGACGTGCTTCCGGAGCAGCTTGGCGCGCCCGCGTTCGACCGGGTCGCCGCTCTCTGCGGCAAATCCCACCAGCACCGGCTTCTGGTTGTCGCCGCGCAGGCGGCCGAGCTCGGCGAGAATGTCCGGCGTTCTGACGAGACGCAATTCGAGCGGCGCATCGGACTTCTCGATCTTGTTCGCCGCGGTTTTCTCCGGCGTGTAGTCGGCCACCGCGGCCGCCATCACGACAATGTCGCTCGACAATGCGTGCTGAAGCACGGCGCCGTGCATCTCCACGGCGCTGCGAACCGACACCAGCTCGACCCCCGCCGGTGCCGCCAGCCGCGACGGTCCTGAAATCAAGAGCACTCGGGCACCGCGACGTGCCGCCTCGGTGGCGATCGCGTACCCCATCTTCCCGCTCGATCGGTTGCCAATGTAGCGGACGGGATCGATGTCTTCGTAGGTTGGCCCGGCGGTGACCAGCACGAACCGGCCGAGCAGCGAACCGTGCGGCTTGAGCAGCAGATCCGCGGCTTCGACAATCGCGTCGGGCTCGGCCAGCCGTCCCTTGCCGATCCAGCCGCACGCGAGGTACCCAGCACCCGGATCGACAAAGCGGACGCCGCGTGAAACCAGCGTCGCCACATTGCGACGGACCGCCTCGTGCTCGAGCATGTTCGTGTTCATCGCCGGCGCGACCAGCACCGGCGCACGGGTCGCCAGGTAGAGCGAGCTGAGGAAATCGTCGGCGATGCCGTTGGCGAACTTGCCGATCACGTTTGCCGTCGCCGGAGCGACGAGCAGCAGCGCGATGTCGGTGGCCAGGGCAATGTGCTCGATGTCGGCATTCATGCCGCGCGCATACTGGTCGGTGATCACCGGCCGCCGGGTGATCGCCTCGAAGGTGAGCGCGCCGACGAATTTCTTCGCCGATCGCGTCATCACGGCGGTCACGTCGTGGCCGCGCTTCTGCAACCCGCGCGCGACCTCGACCGCCTTATAGGCGCCGATTCCGCCGGTAACACCGAGAGCGATGAGTGCCAATCAATCCCTCATCCCTAATCGCTAATCCTCGCATCGCTAATCCTCGAATCGCTAATCGTTGAATCGCGAATCCGAATCGCTAATCGCTGATCCTCGAATCGCGAACAGCGAACCACGAATTGCGAACCGCGAACGAGCGAAGTGCGAACCACGAATTGCGAATCGCGAGCTATTCACCGAGCGGAACTTTTTCGACCTTCCCCTCTCGCACTTCCTTCTGCGCGATCTTGATGAGCTTTTCGCTGCCGGTGGTTCTGGGGGTGCAGCCCTCGAGCAGTTGGCGGGCGCGCGCGCCTGCGATGGTCACGAACTCGAATCTGCCGGGCGTTTCACGTCGATCTGACATTGCTTCTTACTCTCCTGCTTTTGCACGCATGAACGTTCTGACGATGGTTTCCGCTGAGCCGCGCATGGCGCGAAGACGGGCCCGCTCCGCCAGCACAATCGCGCGCAGGCGATCGACACAGGCTTCGAGCTCGTCGTTGACGACGACGTAATCGTATTCGGCAAACGCCGCGACCTCGTCGCGCGCCGTTTGCAGCCGCCGCTGCATGGCCTGCTCGCTGTCGGAGCTTCGTCCCCGCAGCCTCTGCTCGAGGACTGGAAACGATGGCGGCAGCACGAACACGCCCACGGTTCCGGCACATCGAAGACGCACTTGCCGCGCCCCTTGCACGTCGATCACGAGCACGAGATCCCGGCCCGCCGCCAGATCCCGTTCCGCATCGTCGGCACACGTGCCGTAGAGATTGCCGAAGACCTCGGCGTACTCGAGGAACGCCTCGGCGGCGATCATCGCTTCAAAGCGTGTGCGTGTAATGAAATTATAATCGATGCCGTCGGTTTCTCCCGGTCGCGCCGCCCGCGACGTGTACGAACGCGACAGCGACAGATCCGGAACCACCTGAACCAGCCGCTCGACGACGGTGGTCTTCCCGGTGCCGGACGGCGCCGAGACCACGAACAGCAGTCCTCGTCGAGTACGAGTGTCGCCGCCGCACCCCAGATCCCGCACCACGGATCCGGCCTTGATTCCGGCTTCACTCGACATTCTGCACCTGCTCGCGCATCTTCTCGAGTTCCGCCTTCAAGGCGACCACGACCTCCGAGACGGCCGGCCCTTCCGCCTTCGAGCCGAGCGTGTTCACTTCGCGGTTCATTTCCTGCAGCAGAAAATCCAGTTTGCGGCCGCACGGCTCGGGCGAGTCGGTAAGTGCCCGCCAGTGCTCGAGATGACCGCGGAATCGGACGACTTCTTCCGTGATGTCGGATCGGCCGACGAATTTTGCAATCTCCTGAGCGATGGTTGCCTCATCGGCAAGCGCATCGGCGCGGAGCTCGCGGACGCGCTCCTGAAGCCGCAGCTGAAGCGCAGCCATTCCGTTTTCGGCGGCTGAAGCCGCCCGATCGAACAAGCCACCGAGCGCGGCGCGGCGGCCATCGAGATCCGCGGCGAGATATCCGCCTTCCCGGACGCGCATGGCCTCGAGCTCGTCCAGTGCCGCTGAAACGGCCTCTTCGACTCGCGCGATCACCTGCTCGGAGTCCTCCTGCCCACCGTCCGTACGCTCACGGATCGACAGTGCCTGCGGGAATCGTAACAGGTCTCCGGGTGTCATCGTCCCCGACACGTAGCCGCGCTCGCGTGCTTGATCGAGAGCGCCGCCGAGCGCCTGGAGAAATGTCTCGTTCAGCTCGACGTCCAGCGCCGGAACCTTGCGCTGCTGGATGGTAACCGCGATCTCGACCCGGCCGCGGCTCACCCGCTTCTGGGCCAGCGTTCGCAAGCGGCTCTCGATCGATGCCAGGGTGGATGGGACCCTGAGCTGAAGATCGAGGAATTTGTGATTGACCGACCGCACGGTGACCGCAATCGTCGCCACCTCGTCGTCGCGCGTCAGCGACGCGAAACCGGTCATGCTCTTGATCATGAGACGGACGGCACCCGCCGGACCGGTGTCGATTGCGGGCTGGCCCCCTTATCGAAAATCTGCAACGAGTACAGCTTCGCGTACACGCCGCCCGGGCGCGCGAGCAGCTCGTCGTGGCGGCCAATCTCGACCACCCGCCCACGCTCGAGGACGATGATCGCATCGGCACGCCGCACGGTCGACAAGCGATGCGCGATGACGAACGACGTGCGGTTCCGCATCAAGGTGTGCAACGCATCTTGAACGAGCAGCTCGGATTCTGCGTCCAACGACGAGGTCGCTTCGTCGAGAATCAGGATTGGCGAGTTCCGGAGAAGCGCCCGGGCAATCGCGAGGCGCTGCCGCTGCCCCCCCGACAGCAGCTGGCCGCGCTCACCAATCCGCGTGTCGTACTTCTCCGGCAGCGTGACGATGAATTCATGCGCATGGGCAGCCTTGGCGGCCGCCTCGATTTCCTCGCTCGACGCGCCGGGCGAACCATAAGCAATGTTGTTGACGATGGTGTCGTCGAAGAGCACCGTGTCCTGCGTCACGATACCGACCTGGGCTCGAAGCGACGCCAACGTCACCTCGCGAACATCAATACCGTCAATGAGAATCGCCCCGTCGCTGACATCGTAGAACCGAGGCACGAGGTTGACGAGGGTCGTCTTTCCCGCGCCGCTTAGGCCCACGATGGCCACAGCCTGTCCGGTCCGAACGCTGAACGAAACATCCTTCAGGATCGTCTTGCTCGCGCCGTCGTACGAGAAGCTGACGTTGCGGAACTCGATCGCCTGACGCAGGCGCGGCAACGGCTGCGCATCCGCTCGCTCGGGCACCTCCGAGTGGGTGTCGAGAATCTCGAAAATCCGCTCGGATGCAGCCATCGCCTGCTGCAGCGTCGCATTGACGCGGCTCAGCTTCTTGATTGGCGCGTACATCATGAAGGCGGCGGCGACAAAGGCCGCGAAGTCTCCTTCGGTCAGCGCCTTTTCGGCAATCTGCCGGGTTCCGTACCAGATCAGCCCGACAACCGCGAACCCGCCGAGCAGTTCCATCAGCGGTGGAAGCAGCGCGAGCGCGCTGGTGACCTTCAGGTTCGTGCGATACAGGCGTTGCGACGCTCTCTTGAATCGCTCTTCCTCGTGCCCCTCCGCCCCGAACGCTTTCACGATCCGGTGTCCGGTGAACGCCTCCGCCGTGACGTGCGACAGGTGCTCCAGGTGTTCCTGGCTGCGCCGCGTCGTGCTGCGTATGCGCTTGCCGAACCGGACGAGCGGATAGACGACGAGCGGCGCACCGGTGACGGCGACCAGGGCGAGTCGCGCGTCGAGGTAGAACAGGTACCCAGCCAGACCGACGAGCGACAGCCCCTCACGCAGCAGATCTCCAATCGTCTCGGAAACCGCCTGCTGCACCTGGTTGACGTCGTTGGTGATGCGCGACATCAGCTGACCGCTCGTGTTGCGGCTGAAGAACGTCGCCGATTGATCGAGGATGTGCCGGAATAGCCGATCTCGCAGGTCCCGCACGACCCGCTGGCCGATGTCGGTCATGACAAAGGTCGAGGCGTAGGCGCCGAGGCCCTTGACGAGATAGACGATCAGCAGTGCCGTGCACCAGCGGCGGAGCCCAGTGCCTTCGGGCAGAACGTGATCGATCACCGGCTGTATCAGCGCGGCAACGGCAGCGGTCGCGGCGGCATACACCACCATCGCTGCCAGCGCCGCAGCAAATCGCCCGCGATACGGGCGGGCGTACCCAAACAGCCGGTAGAGCGGATTCACTCGGTAAACCGATATTTCAGCAGCACCCACAACGCGACGAACCCGTCGCGCCACGTAATCTTCTTGCCCTCGTCGTAGTTCCGTCCATCGTACGTGATCGGCACTTCGTAAACCCGGTAATGGCGCTTGAAAATCTTGGCCGTCAGCTCCGGCTCGATGCCGAATCCATTCGATTCGAGGGTCATCGACCGCAGGACTTCGGTCCGCATCACTTTGTAGCAGGTCTCCATGTCCGTCAGCATCGTGTTGTACAGCATGTTGGTCACGAGCGTCAGGAATCGGTTGCCCGCATAGTGAGTAAACAGAAACACACGATGGCGGCCGAGAAAACGCGACCCATAGACGACGTCGGCGCGTCCTTCGCAGATTAGCGCGATGAGGTCGGGGAATTCTTCCGGTGAATACTCGAGATCGGCGTCCTGAATGACGACCAGATCGCCGGTGACCTCCTGAAACCCGCGGCGCAACGCCGCGCCCTTTCCGCCATTGACGGGCTGGAAGATCAGCTTGAAGGATAATTCCTGTGCGAGCCGCGTCAGGATGTCCCTCGTCCCATCCCGCGATCCATCGTCGACGACGATGAGCTCGGTGCGGATGGGAACGGCCAAGACCCGGCGAATGATCTCCTCGATTGTGTCCCGCTCGTTGTAGGCCGGCATCACCACCGACAACAGCGGGCTGGCGAGCTGCCCCTTCAACCGCGACATCTAGGCGTTGACTCTCGGTTGAAGGCTCATGGACGCCCTATCGACACATAGGTAAAGCCGTGGGCGCGAATGCTTTCGGGAGCGTAGAGGTTGCGCCCGTCGAAAATGATCGGGCTGGTCATGAGCTTCTTCATCCGATCGAAATCCGGCTCGCGGAATTCATTCCACTCGGTCACGATTGCGAGCGCATCGGCCCCTTTCAGCGCCGTGTAACTGTTTTCCGCGAACGTGACCTTCGATCCGAAGATGCCGCGGGCCACAGTCATGGCTTCCGGATCGTAGGCCTGGACGGAAGCGCCGGCGGCAAGAATCCCCTGAATCAGGGGAACGGCCGGCGCTTCACGCATGTCGTCGGTCCGGGGCTTGAACGCCAGCCCCCAGAGGGCGATTCGCTTGCCCTTGAGCGATCCGAGAAGCGTCTGCATCTTGGTCAACAGGCGAAGCTTCTGCCGCTCGTTGACACTTTCGACCGCCTCGAGAATCGAGAATTTGTAGTTCTGTTCGGCGGCAAACCGAACCATGGCCTTCACATCTTTCGGGAAGCAGCTGCCGCCGTAGCCGACGCCAGGAAAGAGAAATGACGCGCCGATCCGACGATCGGCCGCGACGGCCCGGCGGACCTGGTCGACGTTCGCGCCCGTCGCCTCACAGACGTTGGCGACCTCGTTCATGAACGAGATGCGCGTCGCCAGCATCGCATTGGCAGCGTACTTCGAGAGCTCGGCGCTGGCGCAATCCATCAGCATGATCGGGGCGCCAGTGCGCGTAAACGGCGCGTAGAGCTCTTTCATGAGTTCCGCGCCGCGCGGATCTTCGGCCCCGATCACGACGCGATCCGGTTTCATGAAATCATCGATCGCCGCGCCCTGCTTCAAGAATTCGGGGTTACTGACCACGCTGAAGGGGTGCGTGGTTTCCCGACGAATCACCTCACGAACCTTCGCGGCGGTGCCGACGGGAACCGTGCTTTTGTTGACGATCACCTTGTAGCCGTTCATGGCGCGGGCGGCGTCCCTTGCGACCTCGAGCACGTACTGGAGGTCAGCCGACCCGTCCTCCCCGGTCGGCGTGCCTACGGCGATGAAGATGATTTGTGACGTCCGAACGCCGCGATCGAGCGCCGTCGTGAAGACGAGCCGTTTCTCGTTGCGGTTGCGGCGGACCAGCTCTTCCAGGCCGGGTTCGTAAATCGGGATCCTGCCTCGTTGGAGCGCTCGGATCTTCGCCGGGTCCTTGTCGACACAAACGACTTCATTACCGTTTTCGGCGAGACAGGCGCCGGCGACCAGTCCAACATACCCGCTGCCAACCACCGCTATTTTCATCCGCGACGCACCTTCCGGGGTGTATAAACCGCTAAAGGTAGCACAGCCGCAAAAACGGTGTCAATCTATTGAACGACAAGGGTTTGCCTGACTTTCCGTGTGCTACGATTCGCGGCAAGTGGACATCCTCATCGACTACCGCCCGGCGCTTCGCCAGCGAACCGGCATGGGGGAGTACGTCCATGGGCTGGCCACCGCCCTGGCCCCTCGCCTGGACCAAGGTGACTCGTTGACACTGTTCTCGAGTTCCTGGAAGGACCGTCTCCCTTCCAAAGTCGTTTCTGGCGTGGCACAGGTCGACCGACGGGCCCCCGTTCATCTCCTGAACCTTTTGTGGCATCGCTTCGAATGGCCGCCAATCGAGATGTTCGCGCGAAAAATGGATGTCGTCCATTCGTTGCACCCACTGCTCATCCCGTCGAGATCGGCGGCGCGGTTGGTCACGGTGCCCGACCTGTACTTTCTCGATCACCCCGAGAACACGGCGGCCGAGATCAGGCGAGACTACGCGGCGCTCGCCAGGGAACACGTGCGCCGGGCCGATGGTGTGGTGGTGATCTCTCAGTTCACGAAACGGCAGGTAATCGAACGATTCGACGTCAGCCCCGATCGCATCACGGTGTCGTACCCGGGCAAGCCTGAGTGGCCGCGACGATCCGATCCATCGAAACCGGGACCAATCCTCTTTCTCGGCACAACGGAACCGAGAAAGAATCTGTCCCGGCTCCTGGAGGCCTACGCGGTTCTCGTGGATCGCGCGCCGACGAGCCCGGATTTGGTGATCGCGGGAGCCACCAGGACGGCGGTCGATCATTTGTTTGCCAGCAGTCCCTCGGCGGGCCGCGCCCGCGATCGCATCCATTTCCCCGGCTATGTCAGCGAGACCGAACGGCAGCGCCTGTACCGCGAAGCGTCCGTCCTCGTTCTTCCTTCGCTCGACGAAGGTTTCGGCATGACGGCGCTCGAGGCCATGACCGTGGGGCTTCCAGTCGTTGCCTCGAACCGTGGTGCGCTGCCCGAGGTCGTTGGCGAGGCCGGCATCCTGGTCGATCCCGAGGACGTGCGCTCGCTCTCGGCCGCGCTCGAACAGGTGCTGTCCGATCCGGAGCGGCGCCGTGGAATGGCGCAGCGCGGTCTCCTCCAAGCCGGGCAGTTCACCTGGGCGGAGAGTGCAGAGTCGTTGTACGAGGGATATCGCCTTGCGCACAGGCGTCGGAGCCAGCGGTGACGGGGCCGCTTCGCATTGGCGTCGACGCGCGCGAGCTGCTCGGCGAGGTCACCGGCGTCGGCCGCTACCTCGGAGAGCTGCTGATTCGGTGGACGCAACGTTCGGACGCCGACAAACGCCGGTTCATTCTGTATTCGCCTGCCCCGCTACAGCTTTCGTTTCCATCAGGAACGACCGAATCTCGCGTCATCCCTGGTGGAACCGGGACGTGGTGGGAACAGACGGCGCTTCGGCCGGCCGTTCGCGCCGACCGGCCGGATGTCTTCTTCGCTCCGGCCTATACAGCTCCGATCGGACTGGGCCTTCCCTTCGCCGTCACCATTCACGATGTCTCGTTTCTGGCACATCCCGAATGGTTTCGCCCGCGCGAACGATGGCGTCGTCGCTTTCTCGCCCACCAGATGGCCTCGTCAGCCAGGTTGATCTTCACCGACTCGGAATTCTCCCGCGGCGAGATTGCCTCGCGTCTTGGCGTCGACGATGGCCGGCTCAAGGTGATTCTGCCCGGTGTTTCGTCGACCGGCACCGTTGCCTATGAACCGGCCGCCGAGCGTGATCCATTGGTCTTGTACGTCGGGACCTTGTTGAATCGGAGGAACCTGCCCGAGCTGATTGCCGCGTTCGCCAGCGTGACGCACACCCGCCCGGATGCGCGACTGGTTATTGTCGGTGCCAATCGCACGTGGCCACCTCAGGATCTCGGGCAGGCCGCCGCGGCCTTCGATGTGAGATCGAAGGTGGAGCTTCGCAGTTACGTCTCGCACGAACGGCTGCGGGATCTGTATGCGCGCGCCTCCGTTTTCGCCTTTCTGTCCGAGTACGAAGGGTTCGGGCTGACGCCGCTCGAAGCGCTCGCCGCCGGCGTGCCGATCGTCGTCCTCGATACGCCGATCGCGCGCGAAGTCTACGGTCAGGCGGCGTCATTCGTGGGCGCGGGCGACATCGATGGCACGGCCGCCGCCATCCTGCGACTGCTGCAGTCGCGTGACGCCGCCCGCGACCAGCTGGCGCTCGCGACGGAGGTCCTCGCCCGCTACTCGTGGGACCGCGCAGCCGACGATACCTTGCAATACCTCGAAGGCCTGCGGCGATGACGACGATCTCGATTGTGATCGTCAGCTACAACGCGCGCCAGCATCTCGAAAACTGTCTCGAGTCCCTCACGACATCACCCCCGGCCACTCCGCACGACATCACCGTCGTCGACAACGCGTCGAGCGATGCGAGCGCCGCAGCGGTGCAACGCCGCTGGCCGCAGGTGAAGGTCATCCAGCAGTCAGTCAACGCTGGCTTCTCTGCGGGCAACAATGTCGGTATCCGCGCGTCGACCGGATCGTTGATCCTGCTTCTCAACAACGACACCATCGTGCCCGCCGGCGCGATCGACACGCTCGCCGCACGGCTGCTGGCGTCGCCCGAGGCCGGCGTCGCCGGACCGCGGCTTGTCGATGCCAGCGGCCGCGCCGAGCTCTCGTTCGGACGGATGATCTCTCCGGTCAACGAACTGCGACAGAAGATCACGCTTGCGCTGTATCGCCGCGCCAACCGCACGGTGTCGAACTGGATCGAGCGCGAGACCACGCGCGAGCAGGAGGTGGACTGGGTCAGCGGTGCCTGTCTCCTCGTGCGCCGTGCCGATGCGGAACGGGCCGGCCTGCTCGATGAGCGATTTTTTCTCTATACCGAAGACGTCGACTTCTGCGCGGCGATTCGGGCAATCGGCCGGCGAGTTCTTTTCACGCCGGCGGCCGAAATTGTTCATCTCGGCGGCCAATCACGAGCGACCGATCCGTCGGCATCAAACATCGCGTATCGACGCAGCCATCTCGCCTTTTACGAGAAGCACCATCCAGGCTGGGCTCCCGTCTTGCGTGCTTACCTGCGGATGAAGGGCCAGCTCCCGCGGTAGAATCCGAGCCTTGAGAATTGCCATCGATGCTCGCAAGATTCGGGATTACGGCATCGGCACGTATCTCCGCAATCTGCTTCGCCACCTGTCGCGGCTCGATTCGCAGACGGAATACGTCCTGTTCTGCCGGGCAGACGACTCCAGCGCCATGGAGGAGGTTGGCGCCAACTTTCGTGCGATTCCGGAAGTCGCCAAGCCGTATTCGGTTGGCGAACAGGTCCGTATCCCGCTGGATCTTCGCCGTGAGCGAATCGACCTGTTTCACGCCCCGCACTACGTGCTGCCGCCGCTGACGCCCTGCAAGTCGGTGGTGACGATTCACGACTGCATTCACCTGCGATTTCCGCAGTATCTGCCGAATCGTCTGGGTTATGCCTATGCGCGATCGTCGATGTGGGTGGCCACTCACCGTGCCAATCGTGTGTTGACGGTGTCGGAGGCCTCGAAGCGCGACATCCTCCGGTATTTTCATATCCCGGAAAAACGGATCGACGTCATCTACAACGCGATCGACGATCGACTCGAAGAGACGCCGCAGTCTGACGACATCGAACGCGTCCGCGATCGGTATCAGCTGAACGCCCCGTACGTGCTGTACGCGGGAAACATCAAGCCGCACAAGAATCTGGAACGCCTGATCGAAGCGTTCTACATGCTGCGCCAGGATCCGGATCTGACTCACGTCAAGCTGCTGATCATCGGCGACGAGATCTCGAAGTACGCAACGCTCCGGCGCGCGGTTCATCGCTACAAACTGCACAAGTACGTGCGGTTTTTCGGCTTCGTCCCCGACAAGACGCTGGCCGTGCTGTATCGCCTCGCACGAGTGTTCGTGTTCCCGTCGCTCTATGAAGGCTTCGGATTTCCGCCGCTCGAGGCGATGGCGAGCGGCACGCCGGTCATTACCTCCAACGTGTCGTCGCTGCCCGAGGTGGTCGGTGACGCGGCGCTGTTAATCGATCCACTGGATCCCTCAGCGATCGCGCAAGCGATGCGCCGAGTGCTGATGGATTCCGAACTGCGGGAGGATCTTCGCCAGCGTGGTCTCCGCCGGGTGAAGGAGTTTTCGTGGGAGCGATCGGTGCGCCGCGTGCGGGAGATCTACGACGAGGTGCTGGCAGAGTGAATACTGCGCGATTCGCAATTCGTCGTTCGCTATTCGCTATTCGCTATTCGCAGTTCGCTGCTCGCAGTTCGCGCTTCGCAGTTCGCGCTTCGCAGTTCGCCGCTTGCTATTTGCGGTTCGGCCTTGGCCGAAGGCGCTGCAAATGAGCGACGCGGGGAGCGAATCGCGAACCGCGAATCACGAATTGCGTCAACCGACAGTCGCCATCGTCCACGATTGGCTCACGGGCATGCGCGGCGGCGAAAAGGTCCTCGACGCCATCTGTGAGATTTATCCGGACGCGAGAATCTTCACGCTCGTCCATGTGCCTGGCTCGGTGTCGGCAGCGATCGAGCGCCATCGAATCAGTCGCTCTCTCGTTCAGAAACTTCCAAAGGCTGGCCAGCTCTACCGGCAGTATCTGCCGCTCTTTCCGGCGGTCGTGGAGCTGTTCGATCTGGACGGTTACGATCTCGTGATCAGCAGTAGCCACTGCGCGGCGAAATCGGTGATCCGTGCCGGAGGGGCGACGCACGTCTGCTACTGCCACTCGCCGATGCGGTACGGCTGGGATCAATTCCCTTCGTACTTTGGTCCGGATCGGGTCGGCAGGTTCCGAAGCCGCATGCTGCGGCCGGTGCTTGCGCACCTGGCTCGATGGGACGCCGCCACCGCAGGGCGCGTCGACCGCTTTCTCGCGAACTCTCAGTATGTTGCGGGCAGGATCCGCCGATACTATAATCGCGGATCGACCGTTGTGTATCCTCCCGTTGATACGACCTTCTACCGTCCTCCGGCCTCCTCGGCAACCCGGCCAGACGAACCGACGTTCCTTATCGTGTCAGCCCTAGTGCCCTATAAGCGCTTGGGCGTTGCGATCGATGCCTGTCGCCGTGTTGGGGCGAAGCTCAAAATTGTAGGGCGAGGACCCGAAGAACGCAGATTGCGCTCTGAGTCTGGCGCGCACGTCGAGTTTCTCGGCTGGCGGTCCGACGAAGAGATTCGCGACTTGTATTCGAGCGCAACGGCTGTTTTGCTGCCCGGAACCGAAGACTTTGGCATGGTGCCGGTCGAGGCGCAGGCATGCGGAACCCCCGTCGTGGCGTTGGGCCACGGAGGCGCCTGCGAAACGGTCGTCGATGGTGTGACCGGCGTGCTCGCCGTCCACGACTCAGTCGACGCGTTTGCCGACGCCTTGAGCCGTGTCCGGACCCTGCGCGCCGACAGGGTTGCGATTCGTTCGAATGCTGAGCGCTTTTCGCGCGCGCACTTTGTTGAGAACTTCCAGATCGCCGTCGCCTCCGCCGTTGCCGAGCGGGAGGCCGCGCGATGATGAGGCGGTATAACCGCCTCCTCGTCGTCTTTTTCGTCGTCACCGACGCCCTGATCAGCGGATCGTCGTTCGCGCTGGCCTACATGCTGCGGTTCTACTGGTTGTCGGGCATCATCCCGGTCACCAAGGGGCTGCCCCAGTTTGCGTATTACGGGAAGCTGCTCCCGTTCGTGATGGCGATCCTGCCGGTCGCGTTTCACGTCCAGGGGGTGTATTACCTGCGGCGCGGCCGATCCCGCGTCGACGACTTCTTCGCCGTGTTTGTCGGCAGCATCCTCGCCGTGGTCTTCGGTGTCGGCGGGACGCTGTACTACAACACCTACTACGTTCCTGACGCCCTCAAGGACCTGGGGGTCTACGAGGTCTCGCAGCTCGTCTGGGCGTTCTATCTGGTGATCAATATCGTTCTGACGTACGCATCGCGCGAATTCGTCCGAGAAGCGCTGGAACGGCGATGGAAGGCGGGAATCGGGCTGAAGCGGGTTCTCATCGCCGGCGCGTCCGATCTCGGAAAGCTGGTTGCCGACAAGGTGCTCGAGCATCGCGAGCTGGGGTTCAAAGTCGTCGGCTTTCTCGACGACAAGGCCGCGGGGGATCACATCGGCTATCGCGGCCTGCCGCTGCTCGGCACCTTGAACGAAGCGGACGAGATCATCCGCCAGGAGAACATCGACCACGTCTACGTGGCGCTGCCGCTCGAAGAACACGTCAAGATGCTCGGCATTGTCGAAGCGACCAATCGCGAAGCGGTCGAAGTGCACGTCGTCCCGGACCTGCTGCAGTTCATCGCCCTGCGCGCGCGCCTCGAAAATCTCGATGGCGTGCCGATCATCAGCCTGAATGATGTCCCGCTGCGAGGATTCAACAGTGTTCTGAAGCGCGGCATCGACGTCCTGATCTCAGCGTGCGCGCTGGCCGGTCTCGCGATTCCGTTCGCCGTGATCGCCGCGCTGATCAGGTACACGTCGCGCGGACCGGTGTTCTACAAGCAGGAACGCATGGGCCTCGACGGCAAGGCATTCCAGGTTTACAAATTCCGATCGATGCATCCGGGTGCTGAGGACGAAACCGGCCCGATCTGGGCGCGCGACGATGATCCGCGGTGCACTCCCGTCGGCCGCTGGCTGCGGCGAATGGATCTCGACGAGCTGCCGCAGTTCTGGAACGTCCTGCGAGGCGACATGTCGATCGTCGGACCGCGACCTGAACGTCCCTATTTCGTCGAGCAGTTCAAGCACCGCATCCCGCAGTACATGCTGCGGCACAAGGTCAAGGCGGGGATCACGGGCTGGGCACAGGTCAACGGCTGGCGAGGCAATACCTCGCTGGAAAAGCGCATCGAGTACGACCTCTATTACATCGAGAACTGGTCGGTCTCACTCGACATCAAGATCATGTGCCTCACGGTGCTTCGCGGGCTCCAGAAGCATGCTTACTGAAATTGCTGATTTCTGATTGCTGATACAACAGTTCAGCAATCCGACAATTCAATCAGCAATCAACAATTCAATCAGCAATCGACAATCAATCAGCAATCAGCCAATCAACAATTCAATCAACAATCAGCAATTTCAACATTCAACATTCAGCATTCAACAGTCAGCATTTACGAGATTCGCCCATGCGTATTGTCATCACCGGCGCGGCAGGCTTCATCGGCTCCCATCTCTCAGAGGCGTTGCTCGATCGCGGACATTCCGTGATTGGCATCGACAACCTGCTGACCGGCGATATGGCGAACGTCGCGCACCTGTTCGGTCGTGACTTCACCTTCATCAAGCATGACGTGACCAATTACATTCACGTCGAAGGGCCGGTCGATGCGGTGCTGCACTGGGCAAGCCCGGCAAGCCCAATCGATTACCTGGAACTGCCGATACCGACGCTGAAGGTGGGCGCGCTCGGAACGCACAAGGCGCTCGGCCTCGCCAAGGCCAAGAACGCGCGATTCGTCATCGCCTCGACATCGGAGGTGTACGGCGACCCGCTCGAGCACCCGCAGAGAGAAACGTATTGGGGGAACGTGAACCCGATCGGCCCCCGCGGCGTCTATGACGAGGCCAAGCGGTTTGCCGAGGCGATGACGACCGCCTACCACCGCTATCACGGTCTCGACGCGAAGATCGTCCGCATCTTCAATACCTATGGACCCCGCATGCGGCTGCGCGACGGGCGGGCCGTGCCGGCGTTCATGAGCCAGGCGCTGACCGGCGACGACGTCACCATCTTCGGCAGCGGCCGGCAGACGCGGAGCTTCTGTTATGTCAGCGATCTGGTGGACGGGATCATTCGACTGATGGAGTCGAACGTGAACGATCCCGTCAACATCGGCAACCCGCAGGAGATGACGATCGAAGACATCGCGCGGATGATCATCAAGCTGACCGGCTCCAAGAGCCAGATCGTCTATCGGCCGTTGCCGGAAGACGATCCCAAAGTCCGTCAGCCGGATATCACGCGGGCCCGAACGCTTCTCGGCTGGCAGCCGAAAGTCAGCCTCGAGGAAGGGCTCACCAAGACGCTCGATTACTTCCGGACGAAGGTGTAACGCCTCCTTACGCCGGTCGGTTTTTGGTTTTACGTTTTTGGTTCTCGGTTGGTGTTATCGGTTTGTCGTTCGCAGTCGAGCCGCCGCGAAGAACACCCAAAACCGAAAACCAAGAACCGCCCTCTACGCCGTCGCGTCCTGGCCTGATCCCGGTCTAGCCGGCGTCTGTCCGCGGTCCGTCTTGGCGCGAAGCCGCTTCGTGCCGCGCTCGATGCGGCCTGCCAACTCGCGCTCGGCCTTTAGCGCGCGCAGCGTCGTCTGAGACTCCTGCACCAGCTCGGTCAGCCGCGTGAAGTCGGACATCGCATGTTCCATGATGGTCTTGTGCTCGCCGAGGGTGTCCATGTTGAGGCGAACGTCCTCCAGCATGTTGACGATGGCGTTGGTCTTGAGCTGCACTTCGTCGACGACCTTGCGGCGGCCGTCGATGGCGGCAATCCGGGTCTCGGTTTCAGCGATCGCGGCGAGGAGACCGTCCAACTTATCGCGGAGCGTAATCATTTCGGCCCGATGCGACTCTACGTGCTCCAGGTCCGATTTGCTGCGGGCGCTGAGTTCATGGATCCCGTCCACTTCTTTCCGGACGGCCTCGACCACCGATTCACGCTTCGCGACGCTCTGAATCGCGCTCTCGACCTGGGTTGCCATCTGGCTGAGGTCTGCGAGGCGCGCCTCAAACGCGCCGATTCGCTTCTCGGCGACTGCGAGCTGCGATCCACGCTGCTCGAGATCTTTCGCCGTCGCCTGGAGCCGTGCGACATGATCGTCGGCCGCGTCCATCTGCATGGCGACATCGTGCTGTCTGGCCTGCACGCTGGCGAGTTCCTCGAGGAGTTGGTCCCGTGCTTCGACCGACCGATCGAGACCGTCGGAGAGTGCCTGCACCTGAGTAAGCCGTTCGGCCACGTCCTGCGATGCCGCCCGGGCACGGCCATCCAACTCCGTCAGACGGCGTTCCTGATCCGCGAGGGTCTCTTCATCTTTCTGTGCCGCTCGGAAGCGCGCCTGCGCGGTTTCGATCTGGCTCGCCAGCACCGAAAGCTGCGTCGTCAGCGGCAGCAGCTCCTCCTGCACTGAGCTCACCTGTTCGAGCTTTTGACGGGCATCGGCCACCTGAATCGTCACGCCGTCCATCTGGTTGCGGAGCGTGTCGACCTCACCGCGGCGCGAAATCTGATCGCTCATCTTGCGATCGACTTCGACGGTGAGCGCGCTGAGCGATTCGAGCCTTGCCCCGACACGTTCGACGAATTGTTCCTGAGCGGCGATGCGTTTCATCTGCCTCTCGAGGTCGGCCGAAGCGGCGGCGAAACTCTCCGCCTGCTGGTTGCCGGCTTCGACCGCAGCCAGCTTCTGCCCGATCGCGTCGAGCTGCGCCTGCAGTTGCGGCACGCCTGCGCTGAAGGCTTCGGTGCGACCGATGAAGGATTCGAGCGCGGCCCGGTCCGACGCCAGCCGATCGCGGAGTTGGATCGCCGCCGCGTGGGACTTGATGACTTCCTGGATGTCGGCCCGGAATTTGTCGATCTCGCGGCGTCCCTGCTGCAGGCTTTCGTATTGCGACGCCGTCTTCTTGGAAAGCACTTCCACCTGCGCCAGCGACTCCTGCAACGAGTCGAGGGCGGCATGCTGGCGCTGGAGCTCCGCAGCCTGTGCACTCAGCGCGTCGAGCTGCTTCGACATCTGCTCGGCCCGCTGATCGAAGGCCTGCGCGCGCCGGTCCCTCGCTGCCTGCTCTTCGACCTTCTTCTCCGCGTCGGCAATCGAAGCGTGAAGCAGGCGGGCGCGCTCGTCGTACGAATCGAGCGCCTTACGCTCGACCACCAGTCGATCGGTGAACGCATGGACGAATTCCCCGAGCGCCGTGCGATCCTTGTCGAGCCTGGCCAGATCGCGTTCGAAGCCCTCCCGCGCCGTCGTCCCGGCTTCAATCTGTTCGCCAACCTCGCGAGCCAGAGTTTCGACCCGTTCGATCAGCTCCTCGGTGCGTGACACCTGAAGACTGCCTTCGTTCAGCTTGCCGATCTGCACGTCCATCGCCCAGATCATCTCGTTGAGGCGGTTCGACTCGACAACCGCCCGCTCGACCGTATGCTTCTGATTTTCGAGCGCCTTGATCTTCTGGTTCACGTGCTCAGCGAGCGCATTCAGGGTGGTCATCCGCTCCTCGGCGGTCCGGCTCAATTGCTGGAGTTCCGCGAGCGGCCCGAGTCGCTTCTCCACATCCTGGACGAGTTCCGTGGTTGCCTGCGTCTCTTCACGGGCTTCGCGTGACAGATCGCGTACGTGCCCAACCTCGCGAACCAGGTCGGTCGCCTCGGTCCTGAGAGAGTCGAGCTCACGCTTCATCGCTCCCGATTCATCTCGCGACTGGCGAACTTCGATCTGCGCATGGCGCAACTCGTCGCGAAGCGTATCGAGGGCCGCCCGATCCTGTTGCAGCGTCTCCAGGCTTTCGCGCGCCGCTTCCCCTTGCGACGCCAGTGCCTGCAGCATCGTCTTGTGCTGCTCCAGTGCACCGTCGGGTGCCGTCAGCCGCGCGGTCGTCTGCTCGGCGTGCTGGATCGAGTCACTCAACCCCTGGATCCGCGCATCGATCTGCTCGAGTTCACCGGCTCTGACATCAGCTTTCGCCAGACGTTCCACCACTTCGTCGAGGCGGGCGTGGGCTTTCCCGGCCTTCTCGTCGACCTCCTGGAGGGTCTTGCCGGCTGTCGCCAGCTTCGTTGTTTGAAGCTGCATCTGCGTCAACATCGTGCTCAACGCCGCCCGCTCTTCGCGGCAGGTCGCAATCAGCGCTTCCAGCTCCTCAGCCTGAGTACGGGCCGTTTTTCCTGACTTTTTGAATGCGTCAAGCATGGATTTCCTCGATGACGGTCGGCTGTTCGCAACAGCGGATCGCGGCCAGAGCAATGGGGGGCTTTTGAGGGTATCGGACGATGTTCGGATTGGCTGTAGAGTTGGCGCCGCCCGGAAGCAAACTCAATGGCCCAGGTGAACCACGCTTACCAGATAGTGAAACGCCGATACGAAGGTGATCACCAGCGAGGCGTAGACAAACACCGTAATCACGCTCGATTCGATATCAAGAAAATTGAAATAAAGGGTGACAACACCGGTCGCGATGTAGGTGGCAGTGGCAATCTTTCCGAATATCGAAGGACGGAACGTTCGCGGACCAATCGCCAGGTTCACGACCGCAACGGTCAGGACGATGGCGATGTCGCGACTGAGAACCAGAATCGTGAACCACAGCGGCAGACGGTTTGCGGACCCGATGCCAGGCAGCGTGAGCATCACAAACATCGTGACCAGCAGCAGCTTATCTGCCATCGGATCCAGCCAGGCGCCTAGCGTGGTCTTCTTGCCGGTCCGGCGCGCAATCAGGCCGTCGAAGAGATCGGTGACACCGGCGGCAAGGAAGACGATGAGCGCCCAACCGCGGTGGCCATAGAGCAGCAGAATGGCGAACGGAGGGATCAGGACCATCCGCAGCAACGTCAGCTGATTGGCCGCCGTCAGCTGGTTCATCGTGCCTGTCGCCCGGACAATTCGACGAGCTTCCCTATGGCGCTGACGGCTTCCTGTCCCGTCGCGGGCCTGGAGAGTTGGAAGGAGCCATCGGACGTTGCGCTCATAACCCCTGTTTCGACCACCGCTGATGCAGCCGGGTAGCTCAGATGGCCGGGTGGCACGTCGGGGAACCGACCGCGGGCCGTCCGAAGCGACGCCGCGACTCTCGGATTGCTGGGGGCGATCAACGACAGGGCTTTCGAGGCTGCCTGCGCCAGGTCCCCGCGACGGACGACGGCGTTGGGCTGAAAGGTGTGGTTCGGGTACACCTCCATCAGGCCAGCCCGGGCCGTCGATAGAATCCACGGATCAGCCCAGCTTCCCCGCGTATCGGTAATCACAATTGAATTCGAACGCGGCGCGCGTTTGAGCAGACTATCGAGCCGTACGCCGATGAGCGCCGCCAGCTGCGCCCGGGTGACGGTGGGTGAGCTCTCGATCGATCGGTACTCATCCGGCATCGACGCGAAGGCCGCGCGGCTACGGAGGTCATCGATCTTTGATTCGATCGCCTCGTTTGGCTCGAGCGCCACCGCGCTCGCGTACGCGTCGGCGGCTTTGCCGAATTCGGACTGCGCTTCGTAGATCTCGCCGATCGTGATGAAGTTTCGGGGTTCGGTCGGATTGAGCGTCGCGGCCTTCTGTGCGTGCGTCAGCGCCGCCGGCAGATTGCCTTGCCGTTTTTCAACGATCGCCAGCTCGCGATACAGGAATGGACTGTCGGGCGAGGCGACGATGGTTCGCTCGTACAGCGCCTGCGCGTCCGGAAGACGCCCGGCTTCCGCCGCCTTCCGCGCCGCATCCACGTCGTCCTGCAGACCTCTAAAACGGAGCACTTCGATTCGGCTGCGCAGCGCCGATAATTGCGGGTCTGCCTTCACCGCGGCCTCGAAGCTCGCGAGCGCCTGGTCGCGTTGTCCGAGCGTCAGGAGTGCCTCACCGCGGCCGGCGAGTGCGGGCGCATACGAAGGATTTGCGGTGAGCGCCCGGTCGAAATGCGCCGCTGCTTCCCTGTTGTCCTTACGCGCAAGCGCGGCGAATCCGAGGCCCGCTTCCGACGGGTAGAAGCCCGGCGACTGTCGCAAGGCGGCGGTGAAGTTTCGTTCCGCCGCTTTCGGATCCCCCGCCTGCAGCCATTGCCACCCGAGCTCGTGCAGCGCCCCGGTTGTGGACGAGGCCATCTGCCCCGGAATCGTCGGGAATACGTAGTCAGGAAAATGCGGCGCGCCGGATGGAGGAAGCGCCGCCGCGCGATTGCCCGCGCACCCGGCGAGGGTACTCAAGGCGAGAACGAAAACCGGCAGGTAAGCGCGTGCGTTCATTGCACCACAGCGGACGGAAAGTGATCGAGCACGCGGCGAGGCACTTCAGCTTCGATCGAGACACGTCCGTCGGTCGCGACGTGCCGGAGAATCCGCCCGATGCGATAGAGGTGCGCGATTCGGTCGCGGTCCGCCTCTCCTGCATCGAATTCCATCGTCACGCGGGCGGTGTCCAGTGCCAGTCGGCCTTCCATCGCGGCGATCAGCTCGTCGCGCCCGTCACCCGTGATCGCGGACACGCACAACGCACCGGGATGCAGCGCGCGGATGCGAGCACGCTCCGCGTCGGAGATCGCATCGCACTTGTTGAACACGTCAATGGAAGGGACCCGGTCGGCGTCGACTTCAGCGAGGACGCTCCGAACTGCGGTGATGTGCCGGTCCCGATCGGCATCTGAGGCATCGATGACGTGGAGCAACAGGTCCGCCGCGGCCACTTCCTCGAGCGTCGCTCGAAATGCGGCGACGAGAGAGTGTGGCAACCGATCGATGAACCCGACGGTATCCGAGACCAGCAGCTCGCGGCGATCGGGCAACCGCACCTTGCGCACCAGCGGATCGAGCGTGACAAACAGCGCGTCGGAGGCGACCGCGTCGCCGCCGGTCAACGCGTTGAAGAGCGTCGTCTTGCCAGCGTTGGTGTAGCCCACCAACGCGACGGTCGGAACCGCCGCCTTTTGCCGTCGCTCCCGAAGCTGCGCCCGGCGCTGCCGCACGACGTCGATGTCGCGCGAGATGATGCCGATCCGATGGCGAATTCGGCGCCGATCCGTTTCGAGCTTCGTTTCGCCGGGCCCACGGGTGCCGATGCCGCCGCCGAGCCTCGATAACGCCGATGCCGATCCGACCAGCCGCGGCATCAAGTACTTCAGCTGCGCGAGCTCGACCTGGAGCTTGCCTTCCCGGGTGCGGGCACGGCGCGCAAAAATATCGAGAATCAACTGCGTCCGATCGACGACCTTCGTCTGCAGGCGCTCTTCGAGATTTCTCAGCTGCGCTGGTGACAGCTCGTTGTCGAACACGACGACGTCGACGTCGAGCTCGTCGCACGAGGCCGCGAGCGCATCGATTTTGCCGCTGCCGAGGAAGGTCGCCGGATCCGGCTTCGGCCGCTCCTGCAACACGCGGAGCACGACCATCGCTCCTGCGGCGGACGCAAGGCCGGCCAGTTCGTCGAGGGAATGCTCGGGATCGAAATAACGGGACGTAGTGCTGAACAAGCCGACGAGCGCCGCACGCTCCTGTCGATCCGGCGTGGTCGATCGTGATGCCGAATGACGTGTCACTGCAGCGATTTTATCACGCGGTCCCACGGCACCGCGCCGGCGCGCACCAGGATTGGACCGTTGGCATCGAATGAAACAATCGTTGAAGGCGCGCCACCCGGCGCAGGGCCGCCATCGATCAGCACATCGACGTCGGGCAGCATGCTCGCCACCGCATCCGCCGAGGCCGCGGCTGGTTCACCTGATCGATTTGCGCTCGTCGCCGTGATCGGGAATCCGAATGCATCGGCAAGCGCCCGCGCGATGTCGTGGGCAGGCACTCTGATCGCAACCGTGCCTCGTCCACCCAACGCCTCCAGCGCAATGCAGCTGTTGGCCGGAACAACGATCGATAGCGGACCCGGCCAGAATGCGTCGGCAGCGCGACGCTCACGCCCGCTGAACACCGCGGCCAGCATAGCCTGTTCGAGGCTGCCGGCAACTAACGGGACCGCCACAGTCGAGTCGCGCCCTTTCAACGCGAACAGCCGTTCGACCGCATCGGCGCGTCGCGGGTCAACCGCGAGTCCGTACACCGTGTCGGTCGGGAACGCCACCACACCGCCTGCGCGCAAAACAGCAGCTGCGGCCGCAAGCAGCTTCAAATCCGGATGAGTTGCCTGTACGACGATCCGCTCCATTCGCTCCGCCAGTTCGTCCTGTAATTCTCTTCGTCCCTTTTAGATTTCTTCCGTCGCCGGCACCGTCGCGCTCCCCAGCGGCGCAACAATCATCAGCCGCGAAACCAGAATTGCAAGCACGCCCAGTCCAACCGTATCGAGAATGAACACCGCCCTGATGCTGGTTGCGCCGAGGATGCCGTTGACGATCGGGCTGAGGGCAAGGCCGGTCAGCGACGCCGTCGTCAACAGTCCGAACCCTGCGCCGCGTCCACTCGACGGCATGACGCTGCTCGCGGCGGTGTAGGCTGCGGTTGTCGCGACGCCGATGGCGACGCCGAAAATTGGCGTCCCGAGCAACAGCAGCCACGGCCCACGCGCCAGCACATAGACGAACGCGCCGGCCGCGCCCACCGCAGCGCTCGTCGCGATCACCCGCCGGGCCGTTGTTCGCCGCAGCAGTCGGCCGCAGAAGTGGTGGCCCAAGGCGCCCGTTCCTGCCGCGATCGAAAACAACACGCCGGCGAGAATCGGCACCCGACTCACCGGCGCACCCAGTTGCGCGACAAACAACGGCAGGATCGGACCGAAGCTGCGATCGATGAACTGAAGTCCGAACACGACCCCCATCAGCAGAATGAAGTTCTCGAACGCGAGCATGCTGCGGAAGGTCACCCGCTCGTCCCGGCTGGCCGCGGCTGTGTGTGGCGCGTGTTGCTCGTCGTACATGAAGACGACCAGCACCACCGCGACGAGATAGAAACAGGCGGTAAGGAGGAACGCGCTCCGAAGCCCGACCACCTGCGCAACCAGCCCGCCAACAATCGGCCCGACCGCCGGGCCGAGGCGCTGCGCAGTCTGAACGAACCCGATCGCGTAGGCCATTCTGTCGCGTGGGGCCGAATCTGCCGCCATCGTCAAGGTCAGCGAACCATAACCAGCGAAAAATCCCTGCAGCGCGCGAAGCGCGAACACGTGCCACGCCCGATGCACGTAGGCCATCGCGCCCATGACGATGACGAAGCTCACGAGCGACCGTTCGACCATGATTTTTCGACCGTAACGATCCGCGAGGCGTCCCCAGAATGGCGCGAGCATGGCGGTGAATGCCGGCGTCACGCCGAGGCTGAGGCCCGACCACATGGCAATTTCGCCGACATCGTTCACGCCGAGCTGCTTGAAGTACAGCGGCAGGAACGGCATCACCAGCGTGAAGCCGGTAAAGCCAATAAAGCTCGCGGCCGTGACGGCGAAGAGATTTCTCCGCCAGTGCGGGAGCAAGTCGTGTTCGTTGGTCTGAATCCGTTTCATCGGCGGCCGACGGGGGATACGGAGAACGGAACGGGCATTTAACACGGAGATGCGGAGGAGCGGAGATATTGGTTGTCGATTGAATCAGCGGCTCCGTGCCTCCGTGTTAAAGCTTGTTCCGTGTTCTCCGTCATCTCCGTGGCTCAGAAACGAACTTTCAGCGTCGTCACTTGCTCGACGTGGATGGTGTCGATGAACCGAATACGCGAAGGATGGCTCTGCATGATCAGCGAGCTCGTGCGAATGCCGTCGCCGAAGAAGCGGACGCCCTTCATCAATGTTCCATCGGTCACCCCCGTCGCGGCGAAGATGATGTGGTCGCCGCACGCGAGCTCTTTCGACGTGTACACCTTGCCGAAATCACTGATGCCCATCGCGCGACATCGCGTCTCGTGTTCCGGCGTCGTGACCATCAGTCGGCCGAAGATCTCTCCGTTGAGACATCGCATTGCGGCCGCCGTCAGAACACCTTCTGGTGCGCCGCCTGTCCCCATCACCGCATGCACGCCGCTGCCGACCACCGCGGCGGCAATGCCGGCAGAGAGATCGCCGTCGCTGATGAGACGAATCCGCGCGCCGGTTTCCCGAATTTCCTCGATCAGCTCCGCGTGCCGTGGCCGATCGAGCACCATGACGACGAGATCTTCGACGTCGCGCTCGAGCGACTTGGCGACCGCCTGCAGGTTCTCCTTGACGGTCGCGTCGAGGTGCACGGCGTGCTTCGCCGCGGGTCCGACCACGAGTTTCTGCATGTAGAGGTCCGGCGCATGCAGAAGGCCGCCGCGATCGGAAGCGGCAAGCACCACGATCGCATTTGGCGCACCCGTGGCGCACAGATTCGTGCCCTCGAGCGGATCGACGGCAATGTCGATCGCCGGCAGTCGCGCAGCAACGGCCTCGCTGACCGCTCCAAGGCCGACTTTCTCGCCGATGAAGAGCATCGGCGCCTTGTCTCGCTCCCCTTCACCGATCACAATCGTCCCGTCGATCGGCACATCGTCCATGCATTTGCGCATGGTTTCCACCGCGGCCTGATCGCTCTTCTGCCAGTCGCCCAGCCCCATCGTGTGCGCACACGCGATCGCCGCCTGTTCCACGACGCCGAGAAATTCGAGCGAGAGGTCGGAGTTCATGGATCGTGATCTCTGTGATGATCAGTGTCGAGTTTCCTGCTCCCAGTTCCCAGGTAGACTCACTGGAAACTGGGAACTGGAAACTGGAAACTAACCCTTGTACGAAGGCAGTTCACACCGCGTCGGCCTGTCCTGCCGGATCCCGAGCGCGTAGTCTGCCTGCATGATTTTGTGAATCTCGCGCGTGCCTTCGTAGATGACCGCGCCCTTGCAGTTGCGATAGAACCGTCCGACCGGATACTCATCCGAATAGCCATTCGCGCCGTGAACCTGGACCGCGTCGCCGGCGGCGCGTTCCGAGGCCACCGTCGCGAACCATTTCGCCAGGCCTGTCTCGCGAGTGTTGCGCCGGCCGTGGTTCTTCAGAACCCCGGCGCGCAGCCACAGCAGCCGCGCCGCCTGGTAGTCCGATTCCATCTGCGCGATCATTTCTTTGACCAGCTGGTGCTCGGCGATTGCCGCGCCAAAGGTCTTCCGCTCTTTCGCGTACTTCACGCTCGCGTCGCGGCAGGCCCGGATCAACCCTGTCGCGCCGGCCGCCACGGTGTACCGGCCCTGATCGAGCGCAAACATCGCGATCTTGAAACCCTCTCCGGGTCGGCCCAGCACATTGGCTTCCGGCACTTCGACATCGTCCATCTTGAAGAATCCGGTATTGCCGGCCAGGATTCCCCACTTCTCCTTCAAGGTGCCGCTCGAGAAGCCTTTGAAACCTCGCTCGATGATGAATGCCGTGATGCCCGACGGGTCGCGCTGCTTCTTCTTCTCGAGATCCGACCACGCAAACACGAGGAAGTTGTCGGCCACATCGGCGAGGGAGATCCACATCTTCTCCCCCGTCAACCGATAGCGATCGCCCTGCTTGACTGCCACCGTTTGAATGCCCCGCACATCGCTACCCGCAGCCGGTTCGGTGAGACCGTAGGTCGCAATCTTCTGCCCCTTTGCCTGGGGCACCAGGTATCGCTGCTTCTGATCTTCAGTTCCCCATGTCAACAGCGACAGGCAGTTCAAGCCGGCATGGACCGACATGATGACGCGGAGCGAGGTATCGACGTATTCGAGCTCCTCGGAAATCAAGCCGAGGCTGACGTAATCCATTCCCGCGCCGCCATATTCCGCCGGAACCGAACACCCGAGCAGCCCGAGCTCCGCCATCTGCGGCAGGATGTTCCGATCGAACCTGTGCTCCCGATCGAGATCGCGAATCTTCGGCGCAACCTCCCGGGCGGCCCATTCCCGCACCGACTGCTCCAGCAGCCGCTGCTCTTCGGAGAGATCGAAATCAAGCATTTGGGGATTGTAGTGCAGACACCCGTAGCGCGGAGCTTAGCTCCGCGTCGGCGACACCAACACCAACTCTGACGCTACGGGCGTCAGCCTCTCTGAATCTCCACCGGCGCTCCGCGCGCAACGCCGAGCGCTGCGGCAGCGCTGCCCCCATTGACGGCGAACTCGAGGTGTTCGGTGCTGCCGAACAGGGCGCAGACCTCTCCCGCTCGGATATCCGCGTAGGTGGCGACAACGCCGGCGACCGATTGGCCGGCTACGCTCAACGCAACCGACTGGCCGCGCGAGAAGCTCTCAAAGGTGCGGCGGTCGATATTGGTGACGAGATTGCCGAATCGATCGATCAGAAGGACGACACCCGACAGATGATCGCCAATCACAGGCTGGGGAATCTCGAGTTGGTGGTATGTGGTGATCGTCCGCCCGAGGGCTGACAGCTGGATCCCTTTGGCAAGCCAGGCGGCCGCTGGCGCAAACCGATCGCGCCCCTCGAACGTGCGACTCACCGTGGGGCGTGCGTATCGTCGTTCGGTGAGCTCGACGACGCGCTTCGGGGGAAGATCGCGCAGCGCTGCGGTCAGGACGCCGTTGTCGGGCGCGACGAACCGATAGTCACCCGCCTCGGCGGCGATCCCTTTCCGCGGTGAGCCGACCCCGGGATCGACGATCGCGAGGAAGATGGTTCCGGCTGGAAAGTAGCGGCACGACGCCGCCAGCTGTAGCGCCCCTTCCATGACATCGTGCGGGGCGATTTCGTGGGTGATGTCGATCAGCGTCACGTCGGGGCAGAGCCCGATCATGACGCCCTTCATCGTTCCCGCGTAATGATCGCGCGTGCCGAAGTCGCTCAGAAGAGCGATGACCGGACGCATGACCCGCCTAGCTCCTGCGCTTGAGCAGGATCTCCCGAGTATTGCTCTTGAGCAGGAACGACTCCGAGACGACGAGCCCCTCGAACATTCTGATGATGTCTCGGTTCAGGAGGACGTGCTTGGCACCGCCGCCGCCGGCGTGCTGACGATGGCGGAGAGACTTCTCGTCAGCGATTTCGTACTTGGTGAACGGCGTCTTGCCAGGTGGCGCCGAGCTGCAGAAAAATCCCATGACCGACCCGCCGGGTTTCAACATTCGGACGATTTGCCCGGCAAGCGCCTGCGACGCCGCCTTCGGCAAATAATCGAAGATATCCCAACAAAGGATACCATCGACGGTTCCGTCCTCGTGCCGGAAGCGCTTCTCCATCGCGCCCGCGAGCTCCTCCAGCGTGCCCGCTTTCGCATGCCGCTCGTAATCGGCGAAGAGATCCTCGATGAACAGCTTGCAGCCGAGCTGTTCGCCGAAAAACGACACGTTGGCGCCGATGACCGGACCGAGGTCAACGAGCACCGGCGTCTCTGACTGATGCGAAATCGCGGCGAGAAACTTCGGCAATGCCTTCGAAGGAACGAGGGCATCACCGCCTTTCGCGGCGGCCGCAGCAGAAGGATCGGGCTGTTCGGGGCGTTTCCCGCCCCAGCGGAGAATGGCTGACAGCATGGAAATCGACAATCGAGCGACCGGACGACCGCGCCGCGCCACCCCATGGTGGCGAAATCACACGACCGCCCGGAGGCCGATGCGACGGCTAGCGGTTGGCCCCGGCAGCAGCTGGCTGTCCCGCCGACTGCGTGGCGGCCGCGGCGGCCGGCTTGGATTCGGACTTCTGCCCTGAACCCTTCTGCATGTCGATGCTGCCGCGGAAATGCGCGCCTTCCGCAATGGCGACCCGAGGAGCCGCGATATCCCCGTCGACCGACCCGTTGTCGCGGATATCGACCTTTTCGGACGCACTGACGTTGCCCGTTACCTCACCCAGGATGATCACGGACTTGGCAAACACTTGTGCCTTGATGCGCGCATTGGCACCGATCGTGAGCACGTTCTGACGCAGTTCGATCTTGCCTTCGACCTGTCCTTCAATCGTGAGATCTTCGCTGCCGTTGAGCTCGCCTTTGATGACGACCGATTTGCCTATGTTCACGACATTTCTCTCCTGTCCACGCTGAGGTTCGACGTGCGGTGTCCGCGTTGTCGACTCCGCGGTTAGCGGCGCATTACTGTGCTGCGCCGGGGCAGGCCCCTGGCCGGCCGGTGCGCTTGGCTTTGCCGCATCATCCCGTTTCCACATTGGCACTCTCCACCTATCGATGTTGGTCTTTCCGTTCCGCGGCTCTGGCAGGGTCGCGACAGTATACGCACGGGGTTTGCTCGCTGTCTAGTCCTTTTATTGCTGAGAGTTAGAGCGAATGCTACCATGGATCGATCGGGACATGCGTATCTACTTCGATCACAACGCCACTACGCCGGTCGATCCGGCTGTCGCCGAGACCATCGCCCGGGTAATGACTTCCGAATTCGGGAACGCGTCGAGCGTTCACCATTTCGGCCAGCGCGCCAAGGCGATTCTCGACGAGGCCCGTTCGTCAGTCGCCGGACTCACCGGCGGCGAACCGTCCGAAATCGTCTTCACCAGTGGCGGAACCGAGTCGGACAACTTTGCGCTGCGCGGCGTCGCCGAGGCACTCGAGCCGACCGGCCGGAAGCATCTGATCGCCAGCAGCATCGAGCACGAGGCGATCCTCGTCACGATGCGCGCGCTCGCCCGACGCGGCTGGCGGACGACCCTCCTCCCCGTCGGGCAGACCGGCATCGTCGAGCCGCAGGCGTTGATTGACGCGTTGACCGACGACACCGCCATCGTCTCGGTGATGCACGCCAACAATGAGATTGGAACCATCCAGCCGGTTGCCGAGCTCGCGCAGATTGCTCATGCGCGCGGCGCAGTGTTCCATACCGACGCGGTTCAGTCGATCGGCAAGATTCCCGTAGATGTCCGCACGCTTGGAGTCGACCTGTTGTCGATGTCGGCGCACAAGTTCAATGGACCGAAGGGCACGGGCGCGCTCTGGATCAAGCGCGGTGCACGAGTGACCTCGATAATGACCGGCGGAAAGCACGAGCGAAACCGTCGTGCCGGAACCGAGAACGTGCCGGGCATCGCGGGCCTCGGCGTGGCGGCCCAGCTCGCGACGAAGAAGCTCGGCGCGGAGGCGTCACGAATCGGTGCGCTGCGAGACCGGCTCGAAGAGGCGATTCTGGCGCGCGTCCCTGGCACGGCCATCAACGGCGCGCGCGAGCCGCGGGTCCCGAATACCACGAATATCAGCTTCGACGCAGTCGAGGCGGAGAGCCTGCTGATTGCGCTCGATCTGGAGGGCGTCGCCGTGTCGACTGGTTCCGCCTGTTCGTCGGGGACGCTGGAGCCTTCGCACGTTCTTCGTGCGATGGGGTTGCCGTCGCCGAGGACGCAGAATTCCATTCGCTTGAGCCTCGGCGCTGGCAACACCGACAAAGAAGTGGACTTCGTCGTCGACCGGTTACCTTCCATCGTCGACAAGCTTCGCAGTCTCACCCGCTCGAAGGTCAGGGCCTGACATCATGCGAATCGTCGTTGCGATGTCGGGAGGCGTCGATTCGTCGGTTGCGGCTGGCCTCCTCGTGCGGCAGGGGCACGACGTGGTCGGCTTGTCGATGCAGCTCTACGACCAGTCAGGCGCAGCGCCGTCGGAAAATGGTCCCGCGTCGCGCACCTTCGGGACCTGCTGCACGATAGACGACCTTCACGATGCTCGCCGTGTCGCCGCGAAGCTCGGCATTCCGCACTACATTGTCAACTTCGAGCGGGAGTTTGCCGACACGGTGATCGCGAATTTCGTTACTGAGTACTCGTCCGGCCGAACGCCGATCCCCTGCGTGCACTGCAACGGGGACCTCAAGTTCGCCACGCTGGCCAGCCGCGCCGAGGGGCTCGGGGCCGATTTCGTCGCGACCGGCCATTACGCGCGGGTCGATCTCGATCCGTCCACGGCGCGGTACGCGTTGAAGCGTGCCACCGATCCGGCCAAGGACCAGTCGTATTTTCTCTTCACCTTGACGCAGGATCAGCTTGCGCACGCGATGTTCCCCGTCGGTGACCTGGACAAGGCCACGGTACGCGATACCGCTCGCGATCTTGGATTGCCGGTCGCCGATAAGCCGGACAGCCACGAGATCTGTTTCGTCGCCTCCGGCGAGCACGCGTCCTTCCTCGAAGCGCGCGGCACGTCGGCTCGAGGCGGTTCGATCAGAGACATCGGCGGCAGGACCGTCGGAACGCACGATGGGGTGCATCGGTTCACCGTCGGGCAGCGAAAGGGGCTTGGCCTGTCGTCTCCCATTCCGCTTTACGTGGTCTCGCTCGACGCTGCGGAGCAGACCGTCACGGTCGGGCCGAAAGCCGCACTCGAGCGCACCGAACTTACTGCTTCGCGAGTGAACTGGATCGCCGGAACGGCGCCATCAAGTGGCGCTCGCGTCACCGCGCGTATCCGTCATCGCCACCAGGAAGCGCCGGCGACAATCGTCCCTCTCGACGACGATCGAGTCCGCGTGACCTTTGACGCGCCGCAAATTGCGATTGCGCCGGGGCAGGCGGTCGTGATGTATCAGCAGGATAGAGTCGTGGGCGGGGGCTGGATTGATTAGTGGATCGTGGATCACTCCTAGAATGATCCACGATTCACAAGTCCGCTGTCTGTACCTGAGGTTCACCCAAGTGCTGCGGTAGCTCGTCGAGGAAATGCTCCGCGTCGATCGCCGCCATGCAGCCGGAGCCGGCGGCGGTGATCGCCTGCCGGTAGACGTGATCCTGGACATCGCCGCACGCGAAGACCCCTCGAATGTTGGTCCGCGCTCCCATGTGGGTCACGATGTAGCCATTCGGATCGAGTTCGAGCTGGTCCTTGAAGAGCGCGGTGTTCGGCGTGTGTCCAATCGCCACAAACACGCCTTCCACGGGCACGTGCTTCCGTTCGCCAGTTTTGCTGTTCCGCAGCGTCATTCCCGTCACTTCGCCCTTGCCCATGTCGGTGATCTCTTCGACCTCGGCATTCCATTCGAAGGAGATCTTCGGATTGGCAAAAGCCTTGTCCTGCATGATCTTCGATGCGCGGAGCGTCTCGCGGCGGTGGACGATGATCACTTGAGAGGCGAAGCGGGTCAGGAAGATGGCTTCTTCCATCGCGGAGTCTCCTCCACCGACGACCGCAATCGGTTTCCCGCGGAAGAAGTATCCATCGCAGGTCGCACACGTCGACACGCCGTGCCCCAGAAGGCCGCGTTCCGACGGAAGCCCCAGCAACCGCGCGGACGCGCCGGTCGCCACAATCACCGAGCGTGCCGTGTACTCCGCATCAGCCGTCTTCACCAGGAATGGATGGGATCGCAGGTCGACGCTCGTGACATGGCCGCGAAGCATCTCCGCGCCAAATCGTTCCGCCTGCACGCGCATCTCGTCCATGAGTTCCGGCCCCATGATGCCGTCGCGAAAGCCAGGCCAGTTCTCGACCAGGGTCGTCAGCATCAGCTGACCGCCTTGTTCGAGACCTTCAATCACGAGCGGTTTCAGGTTCGCGCGCGCGGAATAGAGCGCCGCAGTCAGTCCCGCGGGCCCCGACCCGATGATTACGACGTTTCGCACATCAGCCATCGACAATCAACAATTGTTAGACGTGCTTGTCAATCAGCTTCTTCAGTGAGTCCTTGTCGGCGAGTCCCACTACCTGCTCGACGATCTGGCCACCCTTGAAGAGAAGCAGGGTGGGAATGCCGCGGATGCTGAAGCGTCCGGCGACGGCGGGATTATCGTCAACATTCAACTTGCCGACCGTGACGCGCCCGTCGTAGTCGCTGGCGAGCTCGTCGATCGTCGGGCCCAGCCGTTTGCAGGGACCGCACCATTCCGCCCAGAAGTCGACCAGAACCGGCTGCGACGCCTTGATAACGGACTGGTCGAAATTCGTGTCGGTCAGCGTTGTGATCTTCTCAGATGCCATGTGTTCGTGCCTCGGTGAAGCCGCTTCAGGGCCTCGTCTGCGCAGCCGTGAGGGCCGCTTCATACACTTTGACATACTCCCGGGCGGAAGCGTCCCAAGAGAAGTCCTGTTTCATGCCGTTCTGCTGCAACTTCTTCCATTCCTTGGGTTTGCGGAAGAGGTCCAGCCCCCGCCGCACGGTCGCGACCAGCTCGGCCGGAGACAAACCGCTGAACTTCAGCCCGTTTCCGCCAGCCTCGGAGGCGTCCTTCACCGTATCCTGCAGGCCTCCGGTCGCCCGCACGATCGGGATAGTGCCGTAGCGGAGGCTGTACATCTGGTTCAGGCCGCAGGGCTCGTAACGGGATGGCATCAGAAACAGGTCGGAGCCCGCTTCGATCCGGTGTGCGAGAAGCTCGTTGAACCCGATCGTGGTCGAGACCCGATTGGGGTAGCGCGTCGCGAGATCGCGCCACATGTCTTCGTACTCACGATCGCCACTGCCCAGCATCACCCACGACACGTCGAGCAGCATCAGCTCGTCGATCGCGGCAGCAATCAGGTCGTAGCCCTTCTGGTACGTCAGTCTCGAGATCAACCCGATGACCGGCCGTTCGAGATCGTCGTCGGCGAACGGCAACCCCGAAGTTTCGAGCAACACTCGCTTTGCCTGTCGTTTGCCGGACAGATCGGATCGCGTGTACGAGGTGCCGATAAATTCATCGGCCTGCGGATTCCACCGCACCACATCGATGCCGTTGAGGATGCCCGACAGCGCGTCGGCCCGCCGCCCGAGAATCCCATCAAAGCCAAATCCGAATTCCGGCGTCAGAATCTCGCGCGCGTAAGTCGGGCTGACGGTCGTCAAGTGCTCGCTGAAGTTGATGCCGCCTTTGAGGTAACTGATCTGTCCCCAGTACTCGAGCGCTTGAATGTCGAGGACCTCGGGACCGAACCCGAGCCCGGGCAGCATCGAAGCGGGATAGACACCCTGAAACGCGAGATTGTGAATCGTGAAGATCGCAGGGACCCCCCCGACAATCGGATCGGGTGAAAAGTGCATCTTCTGATAGACCGGAACTAACCCTGTCTGCCAGTCGTGTGCGTGGATGATGGACGGACGCTGTCCGACCAGCCGTGCGTACTCGAGGGCCGCTCGACTGAACACCGCGAACCGCCAGCCGTTATCCGGGTAGTCGACCCCGTCGACGTTGTAGAGGCCGCCAGCGCGATCGAAGAGTTCCGGGACATCGACGAACACCACCGTCACACCGGGTCGTTCCTCGCGTGAGTGGAACGACACGCGCTGCACGTGACTCCCGATCGTCATGGTCGCCGCTTGCGACCGCGAGCCGGACAGATCGACACCGCGATAACGTGGCAGCACGAGGGTCACGCGATGTCCGAGCCGTCCTAAGGCATCCGGCAATGCCGCCGCCACCTCAGCGAGACCACCCGTCTTCGCGTACGGATGCGCTTCCGACGCCACCATCAGAATCGATAGGGGGCGTGAGGATGACTCGGCAGACCGCTTCCGCGCCGGAGCCGTCGGAGCCGAGGTCGCATTCTTCGCCGCTCTGACGCGAGGAGGCGCTTCGATCCTGAGAGGTGTGTCGGGCGCCGATTTCTCGACTGGCGGGCTGGATTTCTTAACTGAACGATCGTTCGGTGTGGCTGAAGTCCTGGCTCCAGGACGCTTTTTGTTGTCGGGCATGCCGTCGCCCCGAATCATCCCATCACTCGGCGTTTGCGATCAATATCAAGGCGTTCACTTGTCCCGCTGAGACGCACCCACGGTAAACGTCGAAGATACGAAGGTTCGAAGACTCGAAGAAGACGAGCTATCCCTTAATTGCTTCCCGCAGCTGGCGGGACCGCGCTTTGCGCGGTCGAGTAACGCCGGCCGGCGGCCGGCGTCCCGCCAGCGTACGAAGTGATCCCGGCCCGCAATGTTTAGCTTCTTCGACCCTTCGAGCCTTCGACCCTTCGACGCAAGCCGTCAGCCCGTGCAGCTCGAGAGTGAATGGCGCCGCGACCCGAGTGTGAAGTCTCGACACCTGCACAGCTTCGACGCTACGATCTTTCGATGAAGCGATGGGCGTGGATCGTCGTCGTGGTGCTGATCATGGCGACGTTCGCGGGCATCTGGTTCGTTCGCACCCGACCGACCACAACGGCGTCAGGGGTCGATGTCGGCACGCTGCCACGGGGCGTCTCTCGCGACCGGCTCAATCTCGTCATTGTCACCTTCGACACGACACGCGCGGACCGGATTGGCGCCTATGGGTCGCATGAGGTCGAGACGCCGACGATCGATCGCCTGGCGTCTGAGGGTGTGCTGTTCGAACAAGCGGTGTCAGTCGCTCCGCTCACGCTGCCGGCGCACTCCAGCATCTTCACCGGGAAGTTCCCGCCTGAACATGGCGTCCGAGATAACGGCGGGTTTTTTCTCGGCCCCGAGCAGGTCACGCTGGCGGAGATCCTGAAGGGCCGAGGCTACCGCACCGGGGGCTTCGTTGCCGCGTATGTGCTCGCCGGCAAGTGGGGCATCAACCAGGGATTCGATACTTACTTCGACGATTTCGATCTCAGCCAGGTGCGCGCCGTGTCGATTGGCGCGATCCAACGCCCGGCCAACGAAGTGCTCGACAAAGCCCTGCCGTGGATTGAGCAATCAACCGACACGCCATTCTTCGCCTGGATTCACTTTTACGATCCGCACTCGCCGTATAAACCGCCCGAGCCGTTCGCGACCAAATACCAAGGTCACCCATACAACGGCGAGATCGCCTTCGCCGATAGTCAACTCGGGCGTCTGATCTCGACATTGCAGGCGCGAGGGCTGTACGACCGGACGGTGATTGTCGTGATGGGCGATCACGGCGAGAGCCTCGGCGATCATGGCGAGAGCGCGCACGGATTCTTCGTCTACAACAGTGTGACGCATGTCCCGCTCGTCGTGCGCACCCCGTTCAGCCGGGTTGCGCATCGGCGGGTCGGCGATCCGGTTCGATCGGTTGACGTGATGCCAACGGTGCTCGATCTGCTCGGTGCGCCGCCCGCGTCCGGGATCTCCGGCACAACGCTTGTTCCTTTGATGACCGGAACCAAGAACGAACTTGGCCTCGACGCCTATTCCGAGGCGATGTACCCGCTACACCATTACGGCTGGAGCGATCTTCACGCGCTTCGCTCTGGACGATACAAGGTGATCGATGCTCCGCGACCCGAGCTCTACGACGTCGACCGGGATCCGAATGAGACGACGAATCTGTTTCAGGAGCGGCAGGCGCTCGGCGACCGGATGATCGCGCAACTGCGCACGATGGAGAACGGGTTTTCGAAGGTGACTGCCTCGATGCCGGCCGCCGATGTCGATCCGGAAGCGCGAGAGCGGTTGGCGGCGCTCGGCTACGTCGGAACGTTTGTGGCGAGCGCGTCCGACCCGCGGACCGGCCGCGCCGACCCCAAGGACAAGATCGGCCTCTTCAACAAGCTCAACGAAGCAACCGACCTGTCCAAGGATCGGGACGAGGATCCGGAGAAATCTTTCGCACGAATGATTGGGCTGCTCACCGAAGTGATCAAGGAAGATCCGCAGGTCATTGACGCCTGGTTCATGCGCGGAACGAAGTACCTGGCGCATGGCGACCTGGAGAAAGCCGTCGCCGATTTCAAGCAGACGCTCGCGCTCAAGCCTGATTACGATCTCGCGGTCTCAAATCTCGCCCAGGCATACCGGCGGATGGGGAACGACGAAGCCGCGCTGGCTGGATTCGAGCACTACCTTCAGCTCGATCCCAAAGATCCGTTCGTGCAGTACCAGATGGGCGAGATCTGGCTCGACCGAGGAAATCTGCCGCGCGCCGAATCGCTGTTTCGCCACGCACTCGAACTCGATTCGAGTGTGGTGGCCGCCAAGAACGCACTGGGCGTAATCGCGTTGCAACGCGGCGATCCGGTCACCGCGGAGAAATTGATTCGAGAGGCGCTGGCCGCAAAGCCGACCCTCCGCCTCGCGCACTTCAACCTGGCGCTGCTGGCTGAACAGCGCAACGATTTGCGAACGGCGGAACGCGAGTACATCGAAGAGCTGAAGCAGCACCCCGAGAACTACAAGTCAGCATTCAACCTGTCGCGGCTCTACGAACAGGTCGGCGATCGGGAGGGGCAAATCGACGCGTTGAAGCAATCGATCGTCAGCAACCCGAAATTCGCGGAGGGGCACCTGTTCCTCGCCAAAGCGTACCTGGATTCGGGAACCCACCTCGACGACGCCATCAAGCTCGCGACCAAAGGCATCGAGCTCGCACCGCGTTCGGAGTACGCGCCGCTCGGGCATTACGTGTTGGCCGACATTTACAACCGGCAGGGTCGTGCGCGTGAAGGTGGCGAGGAGCTGGCGCGAGGGCGGGCGCTCGAGGCGAGCACAAAAAAAAGGGGCGGAGATTAACCCCCGCCCCTTCGCTTGTGTCTTTTCCGTGGTCCCTTTGTACTAGAACGACCAGCGTCCTCCAAACGTAATCTGCCTGGCGAGCTGCACGCCCGTCGGCGCCTGATACAACACCGTCGAACCCGAGATGGTCGTACTCGGTACCCGCGCCTGCCGCGAAGTGACGGTGGCGGCATTGAACAGGTTGGTCAGGTCGGCAAAGACACCGAACCGGTGGGTCTGTACCCTGAACGCCTTCTCCGCTCGAAGATCGATGTTGTTGTAGAAGTCGTTCCTCTCCGTGCCTCGAGGTTCGAGAAAGATCTGCTTCCGCGCACTGGTCGGCAGATTCAGCTGCGAGTTCGAGTACTGCTGATACGGAGTGTAGGGTCGTCCGCTTTCCCCCGTATACACGCCTCCCAGCATGACGTCGATTCTCGGAATGTTGTATTCGACGTTGAACTTGAACTCGTGCCGACGCGAGTTGGTGAGCTCGCCAAACGCGTTGATGAGCCCCGTGTTCGGTGAGCCCCATTGCGTGCCACCCAGCCAATTGCCGAAGCCCGTGTTGTCCACGTTCCCCTCGGCCTTCGCCAGCACGTACGACAGTTGATAGCCCAGTCGTCGTCTGAACGCGCTGTCGTACAGAATCATCAACGCCTTGTAGTTGCGGCGCGGATCCGCCGTGCCGATCACGCCGCCGTTCGTGTCGATGTACTGGTAGTCCTGGACGTTACGAATGAAGAAATTCTGATCCGTCGTCGATCGATTCGCCCAGTTGTAGCCGGTGAACGTCGTGTTGGTCAGCGGGTTGGTCAAGGTCACCGGCCGCCACTGCGAGCCGTTGATGACGTTGTTGACGAAGTTCTCCGTCTTGCGCCAGATTCCCGTCACCGTGAGTCGACTGCCTCTGGTGACCTGGTTCTCCCACGCCACATTGAACTCGTCGGTCCGCGGATGATTGATGTCGTCGCTGATGCCATAGAGAAATCCTGGCGTGACGACTTCCGTTGGACCGGCGACGCTGCCGTTCGGGTTGAGCGGCGTCTGCGTATAGTCCTGAATGCCAGGCGTCGCCGAGATGAAGAACTGCGTCGCCGTGCCCTCGAAGTAGCGCCCGTAGAAGCCTCTGACGACTGACGCTCCCTTGCCGGTCAAATCGTAGGCCACACCAAGGCGCGGACCCCACGCAAGGCCAGGCGTGTAGACGTCCTTCTTCAGATCGGGGCTGTAGCCGCGAATGCGGTCGAGCCGCAATCCGAGGTTCATCGTCAGACGGCCCGCGGTCCACGAGTCCTGCGCGTACGCGGACAGGCGTTTGTTGTCGCCGTGGAACGTATATCCGTAGCTGATGCGGTAATACGGGACGCCGCCGTAGGCGTAGATGTAGAAACCGGCGGGACCGTAGGGCTGATACTGCGTGCCGACATGGCTTCGTTCGATCTCCGCCCCGAACTTCAGCGCGTGTCGTCCGAACGCTTCCGCGTATCGAGTCAGTGCCACCTGCACCTGGTTGCGGCTGCGGTCTTCGTACTCCAGTCCGCCGCCACCGCCGGTGTACTCGCCGGTCAGCCCGTCATACGTGAACGGCGATGGATCAATCGGATCCAGGTAGTAGTAGCCGGTGTAACCAGTGAACTTCGCCTCGAGGAAGGTGTTCGTGCCCATCACCTTCCGCCACTGCGCGTTCCACACCCACTCGGGCGCGTCCTCGGTCACCGTCTGCTGGTCGGTCGAGACCGTACCAGGGTATCCTGCCCGGCCTTTGACATTGTAGTTGTCGTATTGCATCCCCAGGACGAACGTGTCATTCGACGTGGGCTGCAATGTGAACTTCGTATTGAAACGAGGACTGATGTCCTGCGAGAACGCAATCGGCCCGGTC